>CANRAZ010000010.1 GCA_947628705.1 uncultured Lachnospiraceae bacterium
TGAATACATTGATTATGAATGAATGTACCAGCAAAAAGAAATAAATCCACATCCTACCTTGACAAATCCTCACAGAAGAAAACTGCTTTTCGGTCATGGAGTATTGCAATGTTGAATATAAGGACGAGTCTTGCGAATGTAAGCTTGTAATTTCCGGAGCACCTAAGGAGGGAAGCAGGCTGATAGTTTCAGAAAAATATCCTGAGCTTCTTGCAGAGCAGAAGAGCCTTAAAATGCCGTTTGCCGGTCTGAGCGGAAGCGCCGGAGTCGAGGAGGAAATGGAGTCGGTTTATTCGGTAACATCAGTTTCAGGGTTAGGTGAAAAATCATATGAAGTCGTAAGCGGAAGGCTTCCCGAAAACGATTCAGAGGTGGCAGTTTCCGTCTCCTATGCAGAATATGATTTGTTTACGTCTGATTTGTCGGAAATTGAAAACGGCAATTTCGGTTTTGCAGATATTCATAATAAAAACCGAAACGGTGTTTTTGACGGTTATTTCAGTTTTTACGATATGATGCCGGATGTAAGGATCGTCGGCATTGTTGACGAAGATACCGCTGATATTATCTTTACTGATGCGACGTATGCCGGCATGGCGGAGCAGTATACGCAAAAATACTGTGCGGATTCCTACGAAGTGCTTTTAAACGAGGATACTGTAAAAAAATCGCAGATATACACTGATTTATACAAAAAAGGTATTATCCTTGATATGGAGGAAATGGAAATCATTTACTCAGAAACGGAAATACTGCGCAAAGAGTTTTGGATTTTTGAAATAGGACTTTGCGTAACCGGAATAATTTTAATACTACTGCTTATACTTGTCTTTTCGTTTAACGTAAAGGATAACCACGTAAAAATCGGAATCCTTAAGTCTCTTGGCGTTTCTGACATTGACATAACACGGATATGGGTGGCGGAAGCCATGATGATTACGGCGCTTACATGGATTCTGTCCTTCGCGGCAAATATTATTATATTTTTAATGTGGAACAAACATTTTAAAAATTCCAAATATTTTTTGAGCAGTCTTATACATCATAACCTTTGGACGGAATCCGTTGAGTTTTTTATCATTTTTGTGCTTGCAATTGCGGCAGTCGTTATGCCGATATGGATAATGACCGATAAAAAACCTATGGAGCTTATAAGGAGCCGCTCCTGAAGGGCATGTCAGCCGATAATTTCAACGCTGCCTGATGCCTATTAAATTTGCAGCTGTGTCGGTTTGCTCCTGCGTCGGTTTGCTCTTGTGTCGGTTTGTTCCTGCGCCAGTCCTGTTTCGTAAAGCTTGACCTCTGCCGTTAGTTGTAAAATGAGTTGTTTTTTGAAATTTGGGCGGCAGTCAGATTGAAAAAACAGAAACTGTGAGGTATGATAAAACAAAGCTTTGTAAGGGCAGGAATAAATGCCGTTTGATTAGTAAGGAGATTATTATAATGAATGATAATATAATAATTAAACCCCTGTCTCTTTTGGATATTTATCCCGAAATGTTGGAATCGTTCAACCATAAGCAAATTATATTGAATAAGTGGACAAAAAAAGATGAGCACTACGTGCTTACAAAAACTTATGAAGTTCGTGAATGGAGCAGCGACAAAAGAATTTGGATATCACGGTATCTGTATCAGCAAATAAACAGAGGCGGCTGTGCGGTCGGAGCTTTTTCGGATAATAGATTAATCGGCTTCGGCAGTTTAGATGGAATTCTTGAGGGGGCTTCAAATAAGTATGTGAATCTTTCCATGCTGTTTGTTGATGATGAATGGCAGCATAAGGGTATAGGAAAAAGTTTATTTAAACAGATATGTGTCTTTGCCAAGAGCATGAAAGCCGATAAAATATTCATTTCTGCGATTCCCTCTGATGAAACAATATCATTTTACTTTCGTATGGGCTGTCAGGATGCGGATCAGATTATAGAAAGCTTTATAGATACCGAAAACGACCGGTATTTGGAATATGATTTGAATTCTGTCTGACGTATAATACCTTCCGGTTGTATTAAAATTGCAGGAAATGCAAGAATTGCAAGAATTGCAAGAAACGCAGAAAACAAGCCTCCCTTAATTCCCCGAACTTTTATAGAACCTTAAACTGTACCTCCAAAACAGATATGCGAACAGATACATTACTGCTCCGACCGCAGGCGTGATGTGCATGAATATTTCAGGAAAGGCATTAATATCGCTTTTTCTTAGAAAATACTGTGCCGGAAAGTAGTTTACAAAGGCGAACGGCATAACATAAATCATTAGAAACTGTATAAAGCGGTGAAAAATGCTTATCGGATAGCCTGCAAAGCGGCGCATGTTGTAATAAAGCAGTTCTTTAAGGCTTCCCGTTTCTAAAAGAAAAAAATTAAGAGAGGCAAGAAATAAAAAAACTGCTCCTTGGATAAGCACTCCGCCTGCAATGCTGAAAATGTAGTACAGGGCGAGAGCAGGAGTCCAGCTTATGCCGACCCTTCCGGCTGAAACAAGGAAAAGCACGACTCCGAGACTGCCATGCCCGACAGCGGCAAACCAGTCGGAATTTACAAAAATAATCTGAAAAAGCTCTCCTCTCGGACGCAGTAAAAAACGGTCAAAGCTTCCGCTCCTTACGGTGCTTCCGAAATCACGCAGTCCGGTAAAGAAGATAATCATAATGCCGTAGGTCAGAAAAATCAGGCTGTAAAGAAAAAGCATTTCATAGATGTCCCACCCGTTCAGCTCTTTAAATTTAAGGAGCGTGAAGTAAATGACGATTATTTCAGTAGATTCTCTAAGAAAAACCGCAAGGGACTTGAGTACGGTATCAACACGGTACTGAAACCACGATTTCGCAGTTGTTTTCATATACATTCCTACAAGATTTGCAATATCTTTCATTTTATCTCCGTTCCGGCTGCCCTTAATCAGCCTGCTCTTAACCGGTCTGTCCGCAGTGTCAGCTTGACCCTGATTGGCCTGTTTACAGTCAGTCCGCCTCTGCCAGACTACTCATAATCAGCCTGCTTTAAATCAGCCTCCCTGAACCACAAGCTTTTTCTGCCCTTTTTTCCAGAGTATGTCACCGATAGCATATATAAATATGATCCAGACAAGCTGTATCGTGCATCTTAAGGCAATTTCCTCAAAGGAAAGCTGTCCGAGATAAATCTGAACGGGAGTAAAATAAATTGAGGAAAAGGGCGTAAATGCGATTATTTTGTGCATCCAGTCCGGCATGAACCAAAGAGGAATCATAGAGCCTGAAAGCACCCTTACAAACACGTTTTTTATCGTTAGTATGCTCCATATGTTTATAAGCCAGAATGCGGTCATCTGTACGGCAAAGCTTATTGCCCAGAGAACGCCCCAGCCGAGAAACGCGCTTACAAGGAAGCAAAGAGCATGAAGCAGACCGGCAGGAGGGCAAAGCCCTATGAAAACTGCGGCGATAATACAGATCGGAGCAAAGCGGAAGATGAGGTTGAACAAGGCGTTTCCGGCATTTTCCGCAATCATTCTGCCCTTGAAGCTGATTGGCCGTAAAAGCTCGGTCGAAATGCTTCCGTCCCAGATTTTTCCGGGAAGAAAATAATCGTCGGGACAGAACACTGCGCCAAGTCCTGCGGACAGGACAAAATTGGTAGTCAGCATTGTTATTGTTATTCCGTCAACCTGTGTTTTATTTCCGTACAGCGCCCTGTATATTTCCCAAAAAATAAAAATTTGCAGACAGGTAGACAGTATGTTCATAAGGTGGTCGAAACGGTATGCGCTGCGGTTTAAAAAGCACTTCTTGGCATACGCAAAATAAGGCGATAACGGATTGCGTTTTTTCATAGTAATCTCCATTTCAGGCATATGGCAGATGTCGGTAAAAATCTGCGAATAAGAGTTTTTACGGTGTTTTCCGCTTCGGGAATACGGCAGACAGATGTAAGTGAAAAGCCTTTGAATCAGCCTTTTTCGTGACGGCTTTAGTCCCTGTTATATATTTTTCTTATTATGCTTTCAATTTCAGGTTCGGAAATGCTGATATCCTTTACGTTATATTTGTTTAAAAGCGTGTTCATCAGTTCATTTATTCTGACCTCTCTGCTTTCAAACACAAAACGTTTCTTGTTTTGCTCCATGTTTACGATTTTGACGTCATTAATCGGTTGGATTTCGACATCATCCGCAAACTCGACGTCCAGCTGTCTGAGTGTGCTGTACTTTTTTCTTATGCCCTGAAGGGAGCCGTCGTAAACTTTGCTTCCCTCATCTATTATTATGAGCCTGTCGCAGGTCTTTTCTATATCCTGCATGTCGTGGGTAGTAAAAATCATGGTCACATTGTCCTGTCGGTTAAGCTCGCGTATAAAATTTCGTATTCTTTCCTTGCCCACTACGTCGACGCCTATGGTCGGCTCGTCGAAAAATACTATTTCAGGAGAGTGTATAAGGGCTGCTGCAATATCGGCTCTCATACGCTGTCCGAGAGAAAGCTGTCTGACAGGCTGGTTGATAAAGGCGTTCATATCAAGCATTTCCGTGAAGCGTTCAAGGTTATTTCTATAGACTTTATCAGGCACCCGATAGATGGCTTTAAGAAGCTCAAAGCTGTCTATTACAGGCAAATCCCATTGAAGCTGCGATTTCTGTCCGAAAACCACGCCGATTCTGCTCACATACGATTTTCTCTGCTTATAGGGAATATAGCCGTCAACCTTTATTTCTCCGCTGTCGGGGTAGAGTATGCCTGAAAGCATTTTTATTGTTGTGGACTTTCCGGCGCCGTTAGGACCGATAAAGCCGACCATTTCACCTTCGTTTATGGAAAAGCTGACGTCCTTTACTGCCTTCCTTTTTTCATATTTCGGCACAAAAAGGTTTGCAATCATGCCTGTAACGCCTGCCTGACGCTTACTGACTCTGAAGGTTTTGCTTACTTTGCTTACTTCGATAAAACTCATAGAATCCCCCTTCCGAAGAACTATTAAAAAATCAGTATATTGAAATCCGCACATTGAAATATGTACGTTCAAATCAGCACATTGCTGATTTTTATGCTGCGTCCTTTAAGAAATAATTGCATGTTCTGAAAGAGAACTGCAAACGCTTTCCAAATCAGGTTTTTTTATGTCGACTGATGATATTTCAGTCTGCTCTAAAATCAGTTTTATTATTTCGGCAGCAGTGACATAGTTGGAATTGTAGGAAAGCGTGAGAGTGTTTCCCTCCACACTGTATCTGTTAAGGGGAAGGTCGTCCAAGTCAGGGAGAGAACCGCAAAGCGTAACCGTCATTACATCGGTTGGCACATAACGGCTTTTCAGAATTTCTTCGCTTCCGTAGAAAAGAAGCCTTCCGCCGTTGAGCACCGCAAGCCTGTCACATGCTTTGGAAATTTCCGTCATATCGTGCGACGTCAGGAGAACGGTCATTCCCCTTTCGCAGCATTCTTTTATCAGCTCGCACAGTACGGCCTTGCCGATTTCGTCCAAGCCGATGTTGGGTTCGTCAAGCAGGAGAAGCTCCGGACGGCAGATCAATGAAGCGCCAAGCTCTGCGCGCATTCGCTGTCCCAAGGACAGATTTTTTACGATAAGACTGTCGAAACCGTTAAATCCAAGACGGTCTGCAAGCCGTGAATAGTCCTTACTGAAATTTTTTTCCGGAATATGATACACTTCTTTTATAAGCTCAAATCCCTGTTTGACGGTTTCGTCAAGACACAAGAGGGGGACTCCGGACATAAAAACGCTTAATCTTGAACCGAAATGCCCTCTGTGCTTTACCGGATTTTTGCCAAGAGTAATTACATTTCCGTTATCCGCCTCAAGAAGACCGCAGGCAAGACGGATAAGGGTTGTTTTACCTGCGCCCGACGGACCGATAAGTCCGACGCATACTCCCTTCGGTATATACAGGGAAACATCGGAAAGCACGTACTTGCTTACTTTTTCAAAACATATCATTTTAATCACCTGAATTAATAATGACCCTTGCAAGCCGATTTTGCAAGGGTCTGGGATAAACGTCGCCTATACTGGGATAAACGTCATTTAAACTGGGGGAAGAACCAACAAATAGGAAGGAGGAAGCACCGCCCATACCGTAAAAGCTCCGTCTATGAGGGGATAAACGCACATGCGCAGAAGAAGCCGTCTTCCTCATAAAAGTCGCACATGCCTCCGTATTTTTCCGTTATGCTGCGTATTTGCGAAACTCCTATGCCGTGATTTTCTTTTTCCGGCTTGGAGGAAAAAAGCTTGGGATTGCCGCTTAGAACTGATTCTGTGATCCGGTTCTTAACAAGCATTGTTTCGTAGTCCCTGCGTTTTACAATGCTTACTGAAAGTTCAGGATTTTTTTCTTTTTTACAGGCTTCAATGGCATTGTCAAGCAAATTGGTTAAAAGAGCGGAAAAATCGAGGCTGTCCATATGCTTAAAGAAAAGCGTCTCAATTTCAGCCTTGACTGAAATTCCCATCTGACGCGCTGTGTTAAGCTTGTCATTAAGTATATGGTTAAGCAGCGAATTGCCTGTCTCTACGTAACTGTAGGTGGAATTCATTTTATCCAGAATTGTTGATATATATGCCTTTGCCTCATCATAGGCCTCGCTGTTGCAGTAGGAGGCAATGACCATAAGGTGATTTTTCATGTCATGCTTCATGCGCCGCACGCTTTCATGGAGCCTGCGTATTTCTCCGTCCTGCGCTTTGATGTGTTCGGCGGAGGCTTTTAATTCGTTAAGCTCATATTCCAGCTCGTTTTTCTCTCCGAACAGTCTGTTATATTTTGATTCAAGCTCCTCGTACTGCTTGACCAGCTCGCTGTTTTTACTCATTTCATCATGTACCTCATTAAAAGTCTTCTGGAATTTTCTCCATAGGTTCTGCCGATTGGGATTTTTTCTCCGTTCCTGAGCTCCGCTTCATCGGAGCTGAGTCTTCTGACTGCCGACTGATTGACAAGAAATCCCTTGTGTATCCTTACAAACCCGTTTTCGGAAAGCTCCTTCTCAATCGCCCCAAGAGTGCCTCGGAAACGGTATTCGCCGCTGTCGGCAAAAAGCCTGACATAATTGGCTTCCGACTCAAAGTAAAGAATTTCGCATAAAGGCAGCTTGACCTTAGAGCCTGAGGCTTGCAAAGCCTGAAAACAGAAGAAGCGCTTGCGTAAATTAAGTTCATGTTCGCAATCCCTCAAAAGAGGGGAAAGCTCGGCGTCCAGATGTCCCTTTCTCACAAAGCCAAAGGGGTGAAATTTAAAGCTGTCGTATACCAGCTCGTCGTGAGAGGTGACGAAGACAAGCAGAGGCGCCTGATTCTTTAAATCTGTTTCCTGCGTAAGCCTTTCCGCAATCTCAAGACCGTTGAGACCGGGCATGTCGATGTCAAGCAAAAGCAGGTCGCAGCTTGTCCGAAAAAGCGCAGAGGACAGACCCTTGCCTCCGACGAATTCATGTACCGTGCTGTTTGGAAGCAGCTCTTTTATTTTGGAAGCGAGACTTGATAGAAATTGAGGATCGTCATCACACAAAAAAATTTTCAGCATGAGAAACTCCTTTCAAAGCAAAATATAGCATAGGAAATTTGTGAATGCAAGGAAAAACGGACTTTCTAAAATTATCGGCATTACAGCAATCGGAAGTCTTATTATGCTGAAGCAAGCAAAATAAAAAGACTCCAAGCAAATTCTCTTGGAGTCTTTAACTATTGTTTTAGATAAAACACTGTCAATCCTTCTGTAATAAATCAGTAAACCCTTCCGTATTTATCAACAGAGACTGACACGGTCTTAACCTTGGAACCAATCGGAATAAGACTTGCATACTGGGTGCCCTTTGCAGTAGCCGATGCAGTGCTTCCGCTCTTGGAACACTTGAAATCCGAAACCTTCCACAGCTTAGTGTAGGTTTTTGCATAGCCGTCTACATCATAACAGGTGCTGTAGTTCCCTGAAATGTACTTGAATTGCCCAATTACGCAAACCTCCCACAGCGGTTCGTTATCTGAGTTGTAAAACGTTCCGATTCTTGTTACCTCTTTGTACTGCGTGAGATCCATCGTCTGGATTTCCGGAGCAGAGACCGCTACGGTAGTTTTAAAGTATGTACCGTCATCAAAATACTCAATATCAGTCGTCACGGTATTGCGGACAGAGGCGTCAGCCTCAGCCACAGGCACAGATGACAGAATCATCGTCAGCAAAAGCAAGCAGCATATAATTTTTTTCCTCATGGTGTATCCTCCTCATAAATTCTAACCTTCTCATACGTAGCTTCCTTGTACAAGTTAGCCATTCCTTGCTCAGCCTCTTTTTTCATATTCAGCCAGAAGCACAGAGACATTACAATCAGCAGCGCAAAGCAGGCTACAAATGAAATAAACTTCGCTTTGGCATAGCGAGCCTTTTTTAACAGCGCCATGTACACGCTGGAATCTGCGTTGTCAAAGTAAGTTTTAACGATTTCCGTGGGCTCGCCGAAACGCTCAATCAAATCCTCTTTTGTACATTCCGGGTTCTGCTCTGCGAATTCGCACACAGAACCCTCAATGTCCTCGTAAAAACGCTGTTCCCTGTCTTCAAACACAGGAAAAGCTTTCCTTAGTTCTTTAAGAAAGATATCAGTACTGTTATTCATTTTTTCCTCCATTTACAGAAGGTTCCGTCCGATCCAGAATATTCTGTATTGCATTGTTTAAGTGATTGAAATCAGAAATCAGGGTCTGGAGATATTCCTTTCCAGACGGTTCAATGTGATAATAAATACGTTCCTGACGTTTGCCAACAAGCTCCTTCCGCCATGTTATATGACCGCTTTCCTCAAGGCGGTACAAAGCAGGATAAAGAGAGCCTTCAGGTATCGAAACCATCTTACCTGAGTATTCGTGTACGAGCTGGACAAGCTGATATCCGTAGAAGTCGCCCTCGCACAGAATAGCCAGTAAAATCATTTCTATGTTGTTTTTTCCTCTTTTTAGATTATCATCCCTTTTCAAGGTATACCTCACTATCTAAATTCATATGAATGGTTGGATTATATCAAAAAAAAAAAATAAATGCAACATGTTTGTTATCTAATTAGTTATTGACATAGGGGCTCTGAAAATCTATAATGAAAGCAGTATAACTAAGATTGTTTTATATATAGACAAACAAAGAGCGCAGACAGGAGAGGCTGTGAAATGGAAGGAAGGCTGCACGCTGCCAAGCCGTTGCGCCTGACTGCCGGATAGAAGTGATGAGTACGGTTTTTAAACAATATGCCGGGAGGTGTTCGAACATGAAAAAAAGCCTGATATTTATTTTTTTGACGGCAGCTTTTTTGTTGTGTTCCTGTAATAGATCCAACAGTTCAAATCAAACATCGCCATATTCAGACTCCAATGTAATAACAAGCGTTCCAAACGGTTTTTCTCCTTCTGAAGAAGCTGAAGATGAAGTTACAAAATGGAACGGTTTTACAATCACTATGAACTTTTATCAGGCTGACGAAGATGGGAAGGAGACGGATGTGCCTGTCGGATGTGCCGTGGATATTAATTCTGAGACAGACTATACCTTCTATGTTACGCCTAATATCGCTGCGCCCTCTTTTTTAAAAGAAAAACCGGTTACCATGGCGATGTGTGTCCTTATTGACGGAGTTCCGACTCCGTTTAAAACGGACGGAAACGAAGAAATGCTCGAGTATTATATTGTTTCTGATACCAAAGGCGCTGCTCGTTTATCCATACCGGTTACAGTCAGGGTGGATCAGAATACTCAATTGATAAAGGTTCTGCTTTACTGCTACAATGACTTAACGATAGACGAGGACAAGGAAGCTGAATTTATTCAATTTTTTACGGATTTTTCAATAATAAACACGTCTTTTAAGGACAACGGTCAAGAGCCGGAAATAAGCGAAAAGCATTATACTGAAAAAGTATCGCCTGATGAAAGGCAGGGTGGGATCTCCTTAAACGTGGTAAGCTCGGAGGCTGACGGCAAATTTCCTTACATGATTAACAGTCCGTCTGACATGGTGACCTCCGATACTGACATTTACCTGAGATTTACCGGTGACAATATAGCGGATGGCGCTGCGCAGCCCGATTCAATGTATTACAGTATATTGCTTTTTTGCGATGGAAAGCTTTTATCTCCTTTTGACGGAAAAAATTACTGCTTTGTGCATACTCATGGAGATGTACAGAAAAAAGACGGTGATCACGCATCAAATATTCCGGGGGATAGACTGTGGGAATGTCCTGTCGATGTAAGCGGTCTTTCAAAGGGAAAGCACACATTTGCAGCCGTAGCCGTTCCTTTTTATTATGCAAACATGATACAAGATGCCAAACAGGACATTGAGGTCGCAATGGTTAAGGTCGATTCCAGCCGCCAGACTGAAAAAAAGGTAATTGAACTAAAATAGATAACTGAGAAAAGAGGAGATTAATGAAAATCAGATTGCTTTGTATTCTTTTTATCATATCGGTGTCTCTTTGCTCATGCGGCAAAAAAAATGGCTATATCTATGTTGACCTTGACAGTCTGGACAAATCAGTTCGCCGGATTATTACCCTTGACGGTTTTACTGTTCAGGATGTTAATTCTTCCTGTATTACAAATGTGAATTATCGGAATTGCGGGTTTAACAAGGAAAGCTTTTACTGCATGTCAAATGCCGTTGGCTTCAGGCTTGACTTCAACACGGGAAGACTTAGAGAATATTGTGATGTTCCGGGCTGTATTCACTCCGCAGACTCCAAGTACTGCAAGTACAACACTGATGCCGTTGCCGGAAAAATCAGCACTGCTGACGGAGTTTATAAATTTTCGGGCAATTGTCTTTATTATCAAAAAGACGGGGATAAAACAAAAGTGTTGTACCGCAATACATATCACAATGAATATAATGAGAAGTATTCAAACGAGGAAGAATACAACGATATCGGCGGAATGATTAAAGGGGACACTGCTTATATTACAGGCTCTTATTGGGTACAAAAGCTCTCGCTTGACACATTAGAGGCAAGTGAACCTATAGATTTTAATAGCGGCTACATCATGTGCGATGCTATGGGCGACAGCTTCTTCTTCGTGAATGTAAACTATGAGCTTATGCGTGCTGACCTTTCAAAAGGGGAACTGCAAAAGCTGGCTGATACGGTTACGGGAATGATGTGTGCCGAGGATTCTGTGTTCTATGTCACACGGGGAAACGGAACCTACTGCCTATACCGTATGAATGCGGACGGAACAGGAGAAAAGAAAAAAATAACCGAAGACATAAGCTCTCAGTTTTATGTTGCAGAAAATCATATTTTTTATATAGATTATGAAAATGGAGTATATATGTGCGACAGGAACGGAGAAAACAGGAAAAAGCTTGATCTTTCGTTTGAATATAAAAACGGAACGGAATATAAAATTGAAAATCAGCTTGACGCTCCGTTAGGCTTCCTTTCAAGCAGTTCCGTTGAGTATCTTTTTCTTATTGATAACAGCAGCGTATCAAACGTTTACAACGAAAACGCTCTGTTTATTATAAATAAAGCGACCGGTGAAGTCATACCGATCAGCCTCGGCATTTTCTATCAGGATTCTTACGATGTAGTCAATCCTAACGGCAGCATTATCAGTTATTAGTAAACCGTTTGATTGCTGCTCCTGTTGTGTCCGCACCTGTGATTATCAGACGGTTTAGAGCCGCGGTAAAATCGGACGAAGCTTATGAAAAGCTATGGAAAGGCGGACAGCGAGGCTTGCCAATGAAATATCTTGAACAATGATAATGATGAAATTAACTTGGATTTGAATCTTTAGGAGGCTGGTTTGCACATGAAGAAGGCAATATTTCTTTTGTTCATTGTAACGGTGATGCTGTTCGGAGCCTGTGATAAGAAGAACAACGCAGCGGAAAACGCAACAAACGGTTCTGCTGATAAGAAAACGGATAACGATAATTATTATGTCGATTTGGACGAACTTGACGGAAAAGCCAAGCAGTTAATTAGTCTTGACGGCTTTACAATTATGGATTCAGGTGAAAGAAATTTTACAAACATGAATCTCAAGTACGGATTCGATAGCGACAGCTTTTACTGTATCGACACGGAGGTGGGATTTAAGCTGGATTTTAGAACCGGATTTCTCGGAGAGTATTGCGATGCTCCGGGGTGTGTGCATAATTACGAGAATTATTGTAAATATGTCACAGATAAGTATAAAGATATAGTTAATACGGCGGACGGCTCCTATGAATTTGATTATATGGAGGGAGCAATATATTACACTAAAAAAGGAGAAGACCGCAAAGAGATTTATAGGAACTCATATTTTAACGAATACAATGAGAAATATCTTCCTGACTGCAAAACAAGCATGGGCGGTATGATAAAAGGAAATACGGCTTATTTAAACGGAACATATTGGATTCAGATGCTTTCATTAGACACGCTGGAAGCGACGAAGCCGATAGATTGTAAGAGCGGCATTTTATTTTGGGACGCGGTTGGAGAGGAACTGTTTACAATAAATAACGACTTTGAACTTATCCGTTATAATATGCAGAGCGGAGAATCACAGAAGCTGGCGGATAGAACGGTGAGCCTGATGTGTGCCGGAGAATATGTATATTTTGTTCAGGAAAATGTTCAGGAAAACGACAGTTCGCCTTTATACCGTTTGCGTACGGACGGAACAGGAGAACCCGAAAAGCTTATAGAGAATGCAAGCTCACAGTTTTATGTAAGCGACAGCCACATATTCTATCCGGTATATGCGCCTGAAGATGAAGCTGAGGAGGAAAATGAAGAAGGCGCAGGGATAGGAATAAAGGAAGAAAAGAAGATAGGTGACTGCGGAGGAGTGTATATGTGTGACCTTGACGGAAAGAATCCTAAAGAGCTCAAACTGTCATTTACTTACAAAGACGGTACTGAATACAAGGTGGAACGTCAATGGGTAGATAGGTTTGTTTTTTCGTCATGTGAATCTATCAGGTATCTGTTTATAATGGACAATGATGCTTCTGGCGGTGAAATGAACGAGAATGCGCTGTTTATTGTGGATAAGGAAACAGGAGACGTTATTCCGATAAGCCTTGGCGTTTATTACTCAAAGCCTATGTCAAGCGAACCGGGACGTATACTGACTTATTAGACGGACTTTTGAAGGGAAGAAATGAAACCTGCTTTATTCACAGGGGGTATGGTATGCTGAAGGAGTTAAAAAAACTTTTTTCATCAAGGCTCACATGGGTTGCGCTTCTTTTAACCTTAGCGTACATGATTTATCTGTCTTATGCTGATTGGAGAGGCATGGGAAAACCGGATGGGAATGACGGAAGACAGATAGTAAAGTTTGTCGATGAAATTGGCGTGAGCAACGATTACAATGAAATAAACAAGAATCTGGAGGCTTATTGGGCAAAAACAGAAAGTCTTTCTAAAGAAAGCAAAGAATATTTTGACGCTGCCTCAAAATTATATGATTCGGCCAGCATCGCCAGATATGTTTATGTGGATTTTCCAGAACACCGCAGGAATATGGTTACCGAGCTGTTCTACACGGTTCAGAATGAAAAGGGGAAAAAAGATCCTGACAGCTACGTTTTAGCATATAACGAAAAAGCGCTTGAGTACTATAATAAATATATTCCGTTGGAATTTAAGAGTACGGGAATGAGTAACGACCGCTATAACTTATATTATACTCTTTATAACCTTTCATACTGGGAAGTTATTATGATAGCATTTATCGTTATTGTTACGGTAAGAATGTTTACGATGGAACGTACCAGTGGAGCGTATCAGCTTATAAACACTTCGCGTAAGAATTCACGAAGACTGTTTTTTAAAAAATATGCCGCCGTTTTAGCCGTATGTTTCCTGATAAGGGCGGTTCATTTTATCACTGAAATACTGTATTATGTCAGGTCTGCCGGCTTTACAAATCTTTATCTGCCGATACAGCAGTTTACGGACTTTGAGGGGTGTCCGTGGCAAATCAGCATAGCGGGCTTTATAGCGGTAAAGGAGGCAGCCGTTCTTCTGATGTACGGCGCTTTTGCGGCTTTGGCGGCGCTGCTTTCCGTTCTGATTTTAAATCCGCTTGTGTCGCTTATTGTGAATCTTGTGCTGCTTGAAAGCGGTTTTTTGTTTTACAGATATGCGGAATTTAAAACGACGGATGCCGCTGATAAATTCAGGACCTATGTTCCTCACGCGCTGATGAACGTCAAGGAATATTTTATTAAATTTGATTACTGTAACTTTTTTGGAGTACCCGTCAGCAGGATTGCCTTCTGCATGGCGTTTACGGCTTTTATTTGCATTGTTTCGCTGGCGCTCGGTTTTATTTTAAGCGGCAGAGGAAAGAGATAAGGAGGAGGGAAAAAGAATGGAACTGCAATTCGTTAATATCTCGAAGAATTACGGTAAAAAAACCGCGTTGACAAATGTAAACCTTACTTTGCATGAGGGCGTTCATGCGCTGCTCGGACCTAACGGAGCAGGCAAGAGCACGCTTATGAACATACTTACCTGTCTTTTAAAAGCTACCGACGGCAAAATAACCTTGGACGGAGAGGAAATAACCGCAATGGGCGCCCGTTTCAGGGATATGCTGGGATACCTTCCGCAAAATCCCGGATTTTATAATTCCTTTTCAGGCTACGGAGTAATGAAATATTTTGCCGATTTAAAGGGCATGAAAAAACCGCAGGACAGAATAGACGAGCTTTTGGAGCTGGTCAATCTGACCGAGGATAAGAAGCGCAAGATCGGACATTACAGCGGCGGAATGAAGAGAAGGCTTGGCATAGCGGTATCATTGTTAAATGACCCTAAGCTTTTGGTGCTTGACGAGCCAACGGCAGGACTTGACCCTAAGGAGCGTATGCGTTTCCGCAACATTATCGGCAAGCTCGGCTTTGACAAGATCGTAATTCTTGCAACGCATATCGTTTCGGACGTGGAAAGCATAAGCGACAACTGCCTGCTGCTTAAAAACGGAGAAATCATTACAACCGGCAGTGCTGACGATCTTAAGGAGCATATAAAGGGTAAAGTATTTAATACTCCGATGTCACAGGAAAAAGCAGAGGAATATATCCTGAACAATTCCTGTGCAAACATAATTAAAACCGAAGATTCCCTTTTTGTGCACAGCGTCAGTGATGAGAAGCCTTTTGAAAATTCCGTTCCGGCTCCGGCTAATCTGGAAGACGTATATATGTATTATTTTAATGAACAGTCAAAGACGGAGGAAGAAAAGTGACGGTACTGTCTGCGGAGCTGAAAAAAATATTGATAGGGAACAAGGGGCTGCTTGTTATCGCAGCCGCTGTTATATTGCAGCTGATAACCGGTCTTTTTACTACCCGCTTTTATGAGCACAGTTATTCTGTTGACGTCTACAAGAATTATCTGGAGCAGATAGAGGGGGAGTATACTGCGGAAAAGGCGGAATATATTAACAGCCGTTATGAGGAAATTAGTGAGATTATTTCGGTACATAAAATCATGGAAGATCGGTATCTGAACGGCGAAATAACCCTGGAAGAGTTTTCGGCGTATAACGATGATTATTTTTTAGCCTCTGCGGAAAACGAAACGGTGGCTTATATTGTTGAAAAATGTATGTATTACGAAAATTCGGAGGGCTTTGACAAAATCTTTTTCTTTGAAACTGACATAGAAGACTTCCTGACTTCATCGGGAATGAATTACATCATATTCGTCATGCTGCTGTGTCTTGCAATTCCTGCCTTTGACAGTGAATTTCAAAGCAATGCGGTGTCTTTGATACTAACCTCTAGGGACGGGCATAAAAAAACCGCTTTTGTTAAAACGGCAGCGGTATTTTTTCTTGCTTTTCTTTCAAGTCTGCTTATCTACAGCTCAATTTTTATCTGTTTTGTCATAAAAAACGGTTCTGCGAATCTGAATCAGCCTCTCAGCAATATAATGACGTTTCCTTTTTACGGAGATTTGAAAATAATAAATTTTATAATTTTTGACTGTCTGATAAAGTCTCTGTGCTGGGCGGTTACGTCGGTATTCTTCATGATTTTTACCGTGCTTATAAAAAATACGGTATTTTCGTTTTTTGTGTCCGTATTCGCCTTCTTTGTCGCATCGAATATAAGGATTCTTACGGACAGTACGGCGGTAAATTACATTTTCTGCCCTGTGAACCTTTCCGGCATGTACGGCAGCGACCTTAACCCTATGCTGCTTGGCATTATTTCGGCAGCCAAAACGGTGATTTATTTTTTCATAATCTATAAGATCTGGACGAAGCCCAGAAACTGACGGAGACTGACATGACAGAGGAAGAATTACGTCTGCAAAAGAGGCTTGCAGACCTTAAGCAAAGAAGTGAACAGAGCGGCATATACACATATACGGGATTTCTGACGCTTGCAGAGCAGGAGGTCTTTTACGGTTCGTTTCCTGATTTAGACGAAAGCGAATATAAGCTGTGGGGAGGTTTTGAGGAAGCGGAAAGAAAAGCGCTTAGATTCGGTTCTTATGAAAAGCTGTGCTATGATGAGGATTTCCCCATCTGCTGTATAGAAATCACGCCTGTTAATAAAAAATTTGCGGATAAGCTTTCCCACAGAGATATACTTGGAGCCATAATGAATCTGGGGATCGAGAGGTCGTTGATCGGCGACATAATCGTTAAGGAGGATTTGTATTTTGTGATATGCCTGACGCGGATTTCCGAATTTATTTCCGGGTCCCTGCTGAAAATAAAGCATACCGTTGTCAAATGCAGGGTGACGGAATCGATGCCTGAAAGCGTTTTGCCCAAAATACAGGTGATGAATCCCGTCGTGAACAGTCTCAGAGCGGACGGAATTATTTCAAAGGTTTTTCATATTTCAAGAAATGAAAACGAGAATATGTTTGCCAAGGGACTGGTTTTCGTAAACGGAAGAGAGATTTCCAAAGGCTCTTCTTTGTTGAAGGAGGGCGATACGGTTTCTGTCAGGGGCTGCGGAAAATTCAGGTTTGCCGGAACGTCTCACGTAACAGGAAAGGGTAATTACAGCATAAAGGTCGAGAAGTTTGTGTAAAGGCAAAAGAAAACGTGGAGCTAAGTTACATTTGACAGACGATTCTTAAAGAATAAAACCGCATAAAAATCCGCAGGCTCCGTGAACTGACGGTTCCTGCGGATTTGCTGTTTTTTTAATGTCATGCGCTTACTGGCGCGTAATCCTGAAGCCTTCCCTTGTATTCTATTTGTATGTTGTCCAGCCCCGTAAAGTCCGCCGGCTTAACGAGTACGGGCAGATTGTTTTCAACCTCTGACGTATCAAGTATGTACTGAACGAACTCTGCGCAGTAAAAGGTTTTGTCCCTCTTTAGTTTTTTGTGGAAAATAAGGGCAAACAAACCCAGAATGTTGTAATGGTACTCACTGCGGTTCTCTTTCATCACATTGAGATTTTTCCTGATTTTGCAATACTGCTTGCGGCTGACCGTCATGGAATAAATTTCCGTTGAGGTGTTTTTAAATCTTTTAAAAGTACCCTCGTGCGGATTCTCCTGAATAAAACCTGCAACAAAAGGATTGTAAGGCCTTATTCTGGCGAAGCTGTACATTTCGTTAAGCTCGTTATCGGTGGCAATCGAAACGTGAGAGTACTCGAATTTGGTGTACCTTCTGATGACCTTGGACAACAGCGTTCCGGTATATGTCAGGATTATGTATACCTTTTTTTCATCACTATTCTTTGACAATTTAATCCTCCATATGAAGGGAAACAATCCCACAGTATAAGATAATTATTCTAACTCTTTAATCAGTATAAACTTACATTGTCGAAAAATCAATTGGAAAAAGAAAGATATTAAAAAAAGCTGAAAAAAAATTTGGATTTTGTAAAAAATAACTGTTTTAAAAATGCTGATTTTGGAAAGTTCGCCAAATTTTGAAAAAATTCCTTTTTATTTTTGTTAATTATTTGAGGGGATAAAACATTGAAAAAGTACTATAATTAGGTTAAAATACTTGCGGTCGGGGATTCT
Organism: uncultured Lachnospiraceae bacterium; assembly: GCA_947628705.1. GTDB lineage: Bacteria > Bacillota > Clostridia > Lachnospirales > Lachnospiraceae > UBA3775. The sequence continues at coordinate 18,009 of CANRAZ010000010.1, forward strand.
TCGTCCGCAGGACCGTTTTGTGCAAAAGAAGGAGGAAAAAAGATATGCTGGCGACTGTACTGGTTGTTCTTATATTTCTGGTAATGTTCCTTACGATAATACAGGGTAAGGTTGACAGGTATATTCCTACTACTATAGGTGCGATTTTGGTTCTCGTGCTCGTTTTCGGCATCTGCATGAAGGATGTCGACGCAATTATCGATACCCTTAATTTTAAATGTATGGCAACAAAGGCATTCTGGATCCCGGGTGCAGGAGCAGAGGAGGAATCCTTTGGCATAAATTGGGCGACCATTATATTCATTGCAGGAATGATGCTGATGGTAGAGGGCATGGGAGAAGCAGGCTTCTTCCGCTGGCTCTGCTTAAGGCTTGCACAGGCGGTGCACTATAAAATAATTCCGCTTTTCATTTCCTTTATGATAATGTCGGGCATTCTGGCAATGTTTATCGACAGCATTACTGTTATTCTTTTCCTTGCGGCTGTATCTCTTGAACTGTCAAGGCTTCTTAAATTTGATCCGGTCCCTGTAATACTGGCTGAAATATTTATGAGTAATCTCGGCGGCTCCGCCACCATGAGCGGCGACCCTCCTAACATCATAATAGGAACCTCGCTTGGCTTCACCTTTTTTGACTTTTTTACAAACACGGGACTTATCGCTCTGCTTGCAGGCATTGTAATGATAATATATTTCTATTTTATGTTCAGAAAGGAACTTAAGGCAGGAGAAGCAAAGGACGGAGAAGCGACAGAGTACCCGAATCCTGCGGACGCGATCGGTAATAAGCTTTATTTCGGCGTAAGCTGCGTTATTTTCGCTTTCATTGTTGTTCTGCTTATCACTCATGCGAACACAGGACTTTCCGTTGCGACAATAGGCGTTACGGCTGCGGCGCTTTCGCTTCTGGCAGCAGTAATAATCACATCGCCTAAAAAAACCGCCGAAATCATAAAAAGGCTTGACTGGCAGACTCTGGTCTTCTTTATCGGGCTCTTTGTCGTGGTAGGCGGTCTTGAAAAGACAGGCGTGCTTGAATATCTTGCCGCTTTTATTAAGCATATCAGCGGCGGCAGCGTTACCGTAATGGTAATAATCATTCTTTGGGTATCGGCGTTTGCGAGCGCCTTTGTCGATAACATTCCGTTTGCCGCCACCATGGTTCCGGTTATAAGGGAGCTTGCAACCTCAGAACCGATGCTTAAGATGCTTGCATGGACGCTTGCCATAGGTACTGACGTGGGCGGAAACGGAACTCCGATAGGCGCTTCCGCAAACGTGGTCGGCACGTCAATTTCTGCGAAAGAGGGACATCCTATCGGCTGGAAAAAATATTGTACGGCAGCTGCGCCGGCAACGGTAATAACGCTTCTTGTAGCGACGCTTTGCCTTCTCGTAAGATATGTATGGTAAGGCATGCAGCGAGGCTGCGGCAAGAGGATGTGGCAGTGCATATAGAATTTTGGGCTTTTCAGCCCGTCCAAAGAAAAAACTGGAATTGAGGGATAGCTATGAGAATTGTTGTTAAGGTCGGAACCTCTACGCTTGCCCATCCTACGGGAAGGCTCAACATCAGAAAGGTGGAACAGCTTTGTAAGGTTCTGAGCGATATAAAAAATGCAGGAAATCAGGTGGTGCTTGTTTCGTCAGGAGCCATAGGAATGGGCGCAGGAAAGCTTATGCTTACCAGCAAGCCTAACGATATGCCGACAAAACAGGCGGCTGCCGCCGTAGGTCAGTGCGAGCTTATGTACACCTATGACAAGCTTTTTGAAGAGTACAGACACACGGTAGGACAGATTCTTCTCTCGGCTTATGACATCGAGCATGAGGAGAGAAAGAATAATTTTAAAAACACCATGTTCAGACTGCTTGAGCTTGGAGTGCTTCCGATAGTGAACGAAAACGATTCGGTATCTACAGAAGAGATCGGCATAGGCGACAATGATACTCTGGCAGCGGTAGTTGCAGTCAACTGTGAAGCGGATCTGCTGGTCTTGCTTTCGGACATAGACGGACTTTACACAAAGGATCCGCATAAAAATGCGGACGCAGAGCTTATACATGATATTTATGAAATTACTGCGGAGGTGAAGGCTCTTGCAGGAGAGGCAGGCTCTGCGCTTGGAACCGGCGGAATGGCGACAAAGTTAAGCGCGGCAAAGAGAGTCATGTCCTACGGAATTGACATGGTAATTGCAAACGGAGAAAAACCGGAGCTTCTTTATAAGATAATTGCAGGAGAAGAGGCAGGAACAAGGTTCCACAGCAGATAGAGGGAGCCGAAGCGGAGAATAACGGCGATGTGCCGTTTTTGCAGGCGGCTGAAAACGGAGGTTATTATGAAATACGGATTTATCGGAACGGGAAATATGGGAAGCGCGCTTGCGAGGGCGGCTGCGAAGGCTTGTCCGGCGGAGGAAATAGGTCTTTCAAACAGAACTCCTTCAAAAGCGGAGGCGCTTGCGAAGCAGCTTGGCTGCAGAAGCATGTCTGTAAAAGAGGTTGCAGGTGAGGCAAAATACATATTCCTCGGCGTTAAGCCTCAGATGATGTCAGGCTGTCTGGAAGAAATAAAGGAAATTCTTGCCGGAAGAAAGGACAGGTTTCTGCTTGTTACGATGGCGGCAGGCATGTCGATGAAAAAGATTGCGGAGCTGGCAGGAGGGAATTATCCTGTAATAAGAATCATGCCCAATACTCCCGTTTCGATCGGTAAGGGCGTTATCCTCATGTGCAGCTCGGAGCAGGTTGCGCCGGATGAAAAGGAAGAATTTAAGGAGCTTCTTAAGGAAGCAGGGATAACGGACGAATTGGACGAGGCGCTTATTGACGCAGGTTCGGCAGTGTCCGGCTGCGGCCCTGCGTTTGCTTATATGTTTATTGAGGCGCTTGCGGACGGTGCGGTGCAGTGCGGACTCCCAAGGGCAAAGGCTCTCCTTTACGCCTCTGCCATGCTTGAGGGCTCTGCGGCTCTTGCTGAGAGCGGCAAGAAGCATCCGGGAGAGCTTAAGGACGAGGTTTGCAGTCCCGGAGGCTCAACTATCGCCGGCGTGCATGCGCTGGAGCTTAACGGCTTCAGAAACGCTTTAATGGATGCTGTTGCCGCGGCCTATGAAAGAACTAAGGAGCTTGGCTGATAATGGATTTAAAGGAATATCTGTCCAAAACAAAGCTGGTAGCAGACGGTTCCTTCGGCACATACTATTCTGCAAAGTATTCGTCCGGAGAAATTCCCGAGCTTGCAAGTCTTATGCACCCTGAAAGGGTAAAGGAAATTCACAGGCAGTACATTTTGTCAGGCGCGGAGCTTTTAAGAACAAACACCTTTGCCGCTTATGAAGCCGTGACAGGCGACGGAATTGATATACACGCTTTGCGAAAAACGGCTGTCGAGCTGGCTTTTTCCGCAGTCAGGGAATACCGGCAGGATGCCTGTGCGGCGGAATTTCCAAATGCAGGTTTAAAAGCCGGGCGGCAGGCTGAAGAACAGAAGGCTGAAAAGTCTGTTGACGAAGGAAGCTTAAAGCAGATATATGTCGCAGGCGACATAGGGCCTGCTCCCTACAGCTTCAGCAGTGATGAGAACGAAAAAAATTATTTGAGTCTTGCCGAAGACCTGCTTGACGCAGGGTGCCGGCTGTTGGTTTTTGAGACCTTTCCGGATATGGAGGAAATATATCCCGTAATCAAGCAAATTAAAAAAGAATTTCCGGAGGTTTTTATCACGGTTTCCTTTGCGGTGAACCAGTTCGGGTGCAGCAGCAGCGGCGGCATGGCGGCTAATCTTCTAAACAAAGCCTTCAACGCTCCTGAAATAGATGCGGCAGGGCTTAACTGCGGCATCGGGCCCGCCCACATGGCGTCTGTTATTAAAGGCATATCAAAGAGGCGGGGAAAATTTCTTTCTGTGTTTCCAAACTCAGGCTATCCGAAGCTGGTAAGGGACAGGATTTTCTATTCGGACAATAAAGAGTACTTTGCCGAAAGGCTTTGTGAAATGGCTGACGCAGGGGCAGACATTCTCGGAGGCTGCTGCGGCACAAGTCCTGATTTTATAAGGGCTCTTAACGCTTCGGTCGTTCGTGACAATACGAAAAATAAAGGCAGTGAAGCAGCAGGCTTCTCCGAAAAAACAAAGGGAAGGAACGAGGCGTTTTTTGCAGGCTGCGATAGCAGCAAAAAGCTGGTTGCGGTGGAGCTTGTTCCTCCGCTTGATGCGGACGATGCAGGCATAATCAGGTCCGCAAATTATCTTAAGAGTCTCGGAGCGGACGTGGTAACCTTGCCGGATTCTCCGTCGGGGAGAACCAGAGTGGATTCGATACTGATGGCGAAAAAGGTGGCGGAAAATACCGGAATAAAGGTCATGCCGCACATATCCTGCCGTGACAGGAATGCGATAGCGATGCGTTCGCAGCTTATGGGAGCGTTTGTAAACGGAATATACAATTTCCTTATGGTGACAGGCGACCCTGTGCCTGAAATGGAAAGGGGACACGTAAAGAGCGTTTTTAATTTTGATTCTGTAAGGCTGATGTCAATGGCGCGTGACATGAATTCCGAATTTTTTGCGGAAGCGCCTCTCGTTTACGGCGGTGCGGTCAATCAGGGCAGGAGCAGTCTCGATGCGGAAATACGCAGAGTGCAAAAAAAGCTTGAGGCAGGCGCAGAATTTTTTATGAGTCAGCCGGTTTTCACAAAAGAGGCTGCGGACAGGCTGCGGACGGTAAAAAAGGAGACGGGCGCAAGGCTGCTTTGCGGGATAATGCCTCTTGTGAGCAGGAAAAACGCTTTGTTTATGAAGAATGAAATTTCGGGAATCGGAATAGATGACAGTATAGTGGGACTGTTTGAGGCTGACGCTTCAAAAGAGCAGGGGGAACAGACAGGGATCCTGATTGCAAAGCGCGCGATGGAAATGTGCGGGGATTTTGCGGACGGCTGGTACTTTTCGTTTCCGTTTAACAGAGTATATTTGATGGAAAAGCTGGTGAAGTGATTTGATGGAGAAGCTTGGACTAAACAGCAGGCAGCAGGGCATACTTTGCATTATTTCCGCGGCGTTCTGCTTTGCGCTTATGAACCTTTTTGTAAGGCTTGCCGGAGATCTGCCGTTTTATGAAAAGTCGTTTTTCAGGAACATAGTGGCTTTGTTCGTTTCTTTTGCTACCTTGAAGCTAAGTGACGAGGGATTTAAAGGGTTCAGAATCAAGCAGGGCAATTTTAAATATCTTATGTGCAGAGCAGTGGGAGGAACCGTAGGCATATTCTGCAATTTTTACGCCATTGATAATCTCGACATATCGGACGCCTCCATGTTAAACAAGCTGTCGCCGTTTTTTTCAATGATATTTTCAATCTGGATTTTGGGCGAAAAGCCGAGGCTCAAGGAGTGGCTGATAGTTGCGTTGGCGTTTATTGGGGCGGTTTTTGTTGTTAAACCGTCTTTTAATATCGTCTGCTTTCCGGCAGTTATCGGATTGGCGGGAGGCATCAGCGCCGGCTGGGCTTATACCTTTGCAAGAAAGCTTGGAAACAGAGGAGAAAAAAGCAGCATGGTCGTTTTCTTTTTCTCCGTTTTTTCAACCATAGTAACAATTCCTTTTATGTTCGCGGATTTTCATCCGATTTCAGCAGGTCAGCTTTTGATGCTGATGCTTGCAGGAACGGCTGCAACAGGAGGTCAATACAGCATAACGGCGGCATATCAGAAGGCGCCTGCTAAAGAAATTTCGGTTTTTGACTATTCGCAGGTCATATTTGCCGCAATACTCGGATTTTTCTTCCTTGACCAGCTTGCGGACGGCTACAGCTACATAGGCTATGTAATTATAATCGGAGCGGCGGTTGCAAGGTGCATTATGTCAAGAAGGGACAGAATTAAGGAAGAAAAACATGAATGATTTTATTTTCAGCCTCAACTCTACGCTGCCCGTCTTCCTTATGATAGCGGCCGGCTTTGCGTTCATGAAGATGAAAATGTTCACTAAGGATTTTGTAAGCATTGCAGACCGCTTCGTGTTTAAGGTGACGCTTCCCGTGATGCTGATGCTGGATGTTGCGGAAGCGGATATAAGCTCCGCCTTTTCACTTCGTTTCGTCCTGTTCTGTATGCTTGGAACCTGTGCGATGTTCCTTGGAATATGGTCTCTCTGCCTTCTGTTAATGAAGGACAGGGATATGATAGGAGCCTTTGCCATGTCGGCTGCAAGAGGCTCTGCGGCGGTGCTTGGGGTCGCCTTTGCGGAAAATATCTTTGGCGACGCCGGCATGACTGCGATGATGATAATCGCAAGCGTGCCTCTTTACAACATTTTTTCGGTCGTCTTTCTTACCCTTGGCGCAAAGCACAGAAACAGAAGCCTTAATGCAGGCGCACAGGCAAAAGAGGTTTTGAAGGGCATTATAACAAATCCTTTGATAATTGCTATTCTGTTCGGCCTTTTACTGGCGTTTTTTAAGATCCGCATTCCAACGGTTCCGTCAAGGTTCCTTCACAGTCTTGGCAGCACGGCTACGCCGATAGCTCTTTTAGTGGTTGGAGCGTCCTTTGAGCCGGGACAGGCTCTGCTTAAGCTCAAGCCTGCGCTTTTGCTGACTGTAATTAAACTTCTTATACTGCCGATGATTTTCATGCCCCTCGCCGTTTTTATGGACTTTAATGCACAGCAGCTTATAGCGATTCTTACGATGTCGGGCTCTCCGACAACGGTTGCCTGCTACATAATGGCGAAAAACATGGATAACGATGATGTCCTGGCCTCCGCCGCGGTAATGCTGACGACGTTATTTTCGTCAGTTACGCTGACTTTATGGGTATTTATTCTGCGAAGTTCGGGTTTGTTATAAAATAAATATAAATTTCTCTTAACAAGAGAGTTTTTTTTTAGTAAAATAGAGACAGCAGATATACGTATTGGAGGAAACTATGAACGTTATACCGTATTTAATATGCTTTCCGTTTCTGGCGGCATTAGTTATGTTCTGCGTAAGAAACCGCAAAGTGAGAGGAGTACTGGCCTGCATATCTGTCGCAGCGATTATGGTTATGGTTTTTGTACTCGCATATTGTTATATTTCTGACGGCAAATCCTCACAGCTCCTTTACGAATCGGCGCATTATGTCGAGTATATCATGCAGGCGGGCGAGATTTTACTGATGCTGCTTGTTGTTTTCCTTTGCGTAAAATATAAAAAATATCCGGTTATTCTGCTTTCGGTGATTCCTACGGTGATGATCCTGCTTACTGAATACATCGGCCCCGAGCTTGCCGAAACGGCGCACATAAGGCTTGACAGGCTCTCTCTTTTAATGTGCCTTATTGTCGGAATAATCGGAGGCATGATAGTTGTTTATGCGGTAGGCTACATGAGGCGCTATCACGAGCATCATGTGGAGTTTACTGACAGAAGCAGCTATTTCTTTGCTCTTTTGTTTGTTTTTCTGGGGGCGATGTTCGGTCTTGTCCTGTCTGAAAGCCTGACATGGATTTTCTTCTTTTGGGAAATAACTTCTGTTTGTTCTTTTCTTCTTATCGGTTACACCCGCACGGAGGAGGCCGTGAGGAATTCCTTCAGGGCTTTGTGGATGAACCTGCTCGGCGGCTTCGGCTTCGCAATCGCGATTGTTTACACGGCATATAAATTCAGGCATTTAAGTCTTGGCATGCTTGTTGAGCAGAGTCCGCTCTCCATGATTCCGGTCATGCTGATAGCCTTTGCGGCTCTTACAAAATCCGCTCAGTTCCCTTTCTCAACGTGGCTTTTGGGCGCAATGGTCGCGCCTACCCCTACGTCGGCTTTGCTTCACAGCGCAACTATGGTCAAGGCCGGCTGCTACATACTTCTAAGGCTTTCTCCTGCTCTTAGTCAGACTACGGCAGGAATGTTCATATCCATAATCGGAAGCATTACCTTCCTTTTTGCGTCAATGCTTGCCATTTCGCAGAGCGACGGAAAAAAGGTTCTTGCCTATTCGACAGTATCAAATCTCGGACTTATCGTTACCTGCGCAGGAGTCGGAAGTACCGGCACGGTGTGGGCAGGAATATTCCTTCTTATTTTCCATGCGGTAACAAAGTCGCTGCTTTTCCAGTGCGTGGGGGCGGTCGAGAATTCCTCTCACAGCCGTGACATCGAGACGATGCAGGGACTGATAACAAGGCTTAGCAAGCTTGCCTTCCTGATGATACTCGGAATTATCGGAATGTATCTTGCTCCGTTTGGAATGCTTATTTTTAAGTGGGCTGCCCTTAAGGCTTTTATTGATTCAGGCTCTCACAATGTTTTTCTTGTAATAATTCTTGCATTCGGAAGCTCGACTACCCTGTTTTACTGGACGAAGTGGCTCTGCAAGCTTGTGTCCTATAACAGCGAGTGCACCCCGTGCGACGATGTGACCACGCCGGGACAGTATGTGTCGATGTTTTTTCATGCGGTAATGGTAATTGTCTTATGTCTTACCTTCAGCTACATTTCAGACTACTACATTTCTCCGTACATCTCCGATATATTCGGGGAAACGGTTGAGTTTTTGTCGAAGAGCAATCTTACGCTTATGATGATACTTGTTCTCTGCGTGTTCCTTATTCCGCTTCTGATTTATCTGAGAACGAGGCGCATGAAGAAGCGCACGGTGCCTGCCTATATTTCCGGCGTAAACCGTCAGGGAGGCAGGGCATTCTTTAATTCCTACGGCGACGAAAGACACATGGAGCTCTCGAACTGGTACATGGAGGATCTATTCGGAGAAAAAAGACTGCTTAAATTCAGTATTATTGCGGGGGCTGCCGTCGTTGTGATTGCTCTTGTGCTTGTGATAGGAGGTGCGCTGTTATGACAGAAGAAGTAATGATCCGCATAGCGGTCACAGCTGCTTACATTATTCTGGCGCCTTTTCTTGGAGGGCTTCTTTCGGGTCTTGAAAGAAAGCTTTCTGCGAGAATGCAGGGCAGGAGGGGACCTTCTGTTTTCCAGTCCTTCTACGATGTCAAAAAGCTGTTCTCCAAAAACCTGCAAGTGGTAAACGGAGCGCAGATATTCATAATGGGCAGCTACGCCTTCTTTATTGTGTTTACCGGGGCTTTGCTTTTTGCCGGCTGGGATTTGCTGCTTGTTTTCTTTACGCTTACTACTGCGGCAATGTTTCTGGTTGCGGCAGCCAGCTGCACGCATTCTCCTTACAGCACCATAGGGGCAAACAGGGAGATGGTACAGATGATGTCCTATGAGCCGATGGTTCTTCTTACGGCGGTGGGCTTTTACCTTGCAACAGGCAGCTTTGACGTTGCCGAAATCGTGAAGGCAGACCAGATGGCGATACTAAAGCTTCCGGGGTGCTTCATCGGTTTTATGTTCATTCTAACGATAAAACTCAGAAAGTCGCCGTTCGATATAAGCTGTTCGCACCATGCGCACCAGGAAATAGTAAAGGGCATAACAACTGAAATGTCAGGCCCTTGCCTTGGACTTATGGAAATATCTGAGTGGTATGAAAAAGTCTTTTTGTTTGCTATGATAGGATTGTTCTTTATCAGTTCCAATCCGCTCAGCATCATAGCGGTCGTTGTGATGTGCTCGCTGGCTTTTTTCCTTGAAGTGCTTATTGACAACACGAGCGCAAGGCTTACATGGGACAGAATGCTTTATTCAAGCTGGACGGTGACGCTTTTATTGGGCGGAGTAAACATACTCCTGCTTGAGCTTTTCAAATAAATCGGATACGGTTCTAAAGAGTAAACATTTTCGGAACGGAGGAATTTCTATGAAGGACGTCTCAAAATCGCCGTGGATAATCCACTATGACGGTTCAAGCTGCAACGGCTGCGATATGGAAGTGCTGGCTTCGCTTACTCCGGTCTATGACATTGAGCGTTTCGGAGTAATAAACACAGGAGACCCGATGCAGGCTGACATATTCCTTGTAACGGGAGGAATAAACACCCTTAACCAAATGGTTGTGAAGCAGATTTACGACCAGATGCCTTCTCCGAAGGTGGTTGTTGCGATAGGCACGTGCGCCTGCACGGGAGGGATTTTTAAGGAGTGCTACAACATCATCGGCGGAACCGACACTACTATTCCCGTGGATATATATGTGCCGGGCTGCGCGGCAAGACCGCAGTCGATCATAGACGGAATCGTCCAGGCAAAAGAATGTCTTAAACAGAAGTGCATTGCAGAGCAGAAAGCGGCGAAGGAGGGAAAGTAGATGAACAAAGTATATGACCCCGTCCAGACCAACAGAAACGTGGAGCCTGAAAATCTTATAGAGGAAGTAAGGAAAAAAAGAGCGGACGGAAAAAGGCTCCTTCAGATGTTTGCCTCCTACATAGAGAAGCACTATGAGCTTGTCTATTGCTTTGACGAGGGCGACTATAGGCTTGAAAACATACATGTTGTGGCTGACAGGAGCACCGTAGTTCCAAGTGTAAGTGATATATATCCCTATGCCGCTCCTTATGAAAATGAAGCATGTGAGCTGTTCGGCGTGAAAATCAACGTTCCTATGGACGGCTACAGGCACAGGCTTTATAAGATTGCGGAAGACGCTCCTTATGTTTCGCCTTATGACCACGACGAAGACAGCGAGGAGCACGAGGAAGAGGAAGACGGCGAGTAACAAAGCAAGAAAGCGACAGAAAATAAAAAGATAACGGGTAACATAACAAATAACATAACCGGCTGCGCAGCTTATTATGCTGCACATTGCGTATTATAAACCGAGCCGGTAAAGTGAGGAAATTATGGGCAAAAGAAGCGTAATACCTTTCGGACCTCAGCACCCTGTATTGCCGGAGCCGATACATCTTGACCTTGTGATTGAGGATGAAACCGTTGTGGAGGCGATCCCTTCCATAGGCTTTGTACACAGAGGTCTTGAATCCCTTACGGATAAAAAGGATTTTAACGAGCTTGTATATATAATTGAGCGCACCTGCGGAATTTGTAGCTATATGCACGGAATGGGCTACTGTGAAGCAGTGGAGAGAGTTATGAAGGTGCAGATTCCTGACAGAAGCAGGTTCTTAAGAACCGTGTGGGCGGAGATGTCAAGAGTACATTCCCACCTTCTTTGGCTTGGGCTTCTTGCCGATGCATTTGGGTTTGAGGCTCTTTTCTATCAGTCATGGAGACTAAGGGAGAGAGTGCTTGACATGTTTGAAGAGTCTACGGGAGGCAGGTGCATTTTCTCCGTGAACAAAATCGGAGGCCAGCTCAAGGACGTGCCGGATGACATGCTTAAGGCGTTTTCGGTAAAGTTTACCGAGCTTGAAAAGGAAATAAGGGTGATGGCGAAGACTTTCCTTGAAGACTACACGGTAAACAAGCGTCTCAAGGGGGTAGGAATACTGACAAAGGAGCAGGCTCTTGAAATGGGTGCTCTTGGACCGTTTGCCAGAGGAAGCGGCGTCAGATATGATTTAAGGGAAACCGGCTATGCTGCTTATCCCGAACTTGATTTTGAAATGTGCGTGGAGAAGGACGGCGACTGCTACGCAAGGACAAAGGTAAGAATTGAGGAAATTTTTCAAGCCATAAGCCTTATAAGACAGGCGATAGATAAAATGCCGGGCGGTGAAATTGCGGTGCCTGTTAAGGGAAATCCGATGGGTGAATATGCAATGAGGCTTGAGCAGCCGAGAGGCGAGGGCGTTTATTACATAAAGGGAAACGGAACAAAGTTCCTTGACAGGGTAAGGCTCCGTACTCCTACATTTGCAAACATCGCTCCGATGGTTCAGACGCTTAAGGGCTGCAAGCTTTCGGACGTGCCTCTTTACATTCTTTCAATAGACCCGTGCATCAGCTGTACTGAAAGGTAGGAAACGCTAATGTCAAAAATGATGAGATTTGCAAAAACGGCTTTAAAGAATCTGTTTTCCAAGCCGGTAACGACCTCATATCCCGATAAGCCTTATGAGTACCATGAGCGCACAAGAGGACACATTGAAATAGACTTTGAAAACTGTACCCTTTGCAGCCTTTGTTCCAGAGTATGTCCTCCAAGGGCGATTGAAGTGGACAAAAGAAGCGGTAACTGGAGCATAAATAATTTTGACTGTATTCAGTGCGGCTACTGTGTGGAAAAGTGCGTGAAGAAATGCCTTAAAATTGTTCCCGGCTACACGGCTCCGGCTTCTGTCAAAAATGTGACCGTGCTGCATAAGGAGGTTGAGAAGAAGTTCCCCGTTGTGGACAGGGAGCTCTGCGTATACTGTACGCTGTGCGATAAAAAGTGTCCGGTTCAGGCAATAACCGTGGACAGACCGAATAAGACATGGGAGCTTAACAAGCAGAACTGTATCGGCTGCGGACTTTGTGAAAAGAACTGTCCTAAGAAGTGCATAAAAATGGTAATGTGACGGCGGCGGAACGAAAGCAGGGGGCGGCACGTGTTGTAGACCGTGAACAGCTGCTGCCGAGCGGTAAAACGTATGGAAAGAAATGATTTAAAAACCTTTGAACTGACTGTTGACGGGCTTGTTCAGGGAGTAGGCTACAGGCCTTTTGCTGCCGGACTTCTCAGAAGTCTTGATATGTGCGGAACGGTACGAAATAACGGCGGAAGAGTAAAAATATGCGTAACAGCTGCCAATGAGGCGGTGGAGGAACTAATCCACCGCCTTTATAAATATTATCCTGAAGGAGCTGCAGTTGAAAGGGTAAGCCTTAGAGAGCTTCCTTTTAAGGAGTTTAACGGAGTTGTCGTAGAGGAAAGCGACGCTGACGGAGAAATTCCGATTCTGCCTGCAGATATCTGCATATGCGAGGGCTGCATAAAGGAGTTTAAGGAGTCCGCCAACAGACGCTTCCGATATCCTTTTATAAGCTGCGCCTCATGCGGCCCCAGATACACAATTATGCGCAGAATTCCTTACGACAGAGAAAACACAACGATGCAGAGCTTTGAGATGTGTGACGAGTGTAAAAGGGAGTATTTTACATTCGGAAACCGCAGATACTACGCACAGACGCAAAGCTGTAAAAGGTGCGGACCGCAGCTTTTTCTTAAAATTCCGCCGAAGGAAGAGTTATCTGTAAAGCCCTCACCGGAAAAATCGTTATCTGTAAAGTCTGCGCCGGAAAATGCGTTATCTATAAAGACTGCGCCGGAAAAATCGGCTTCGGAAGATTTGCCTGAAAAGAATCGTGAAAATACGGTAATATTAAAAAGAGAAGATGCCGAAAAAAGAGCCTTTGAGCTGATTGCCGGCGGTGAGGTGATTGCCGTAAAAAACACGGGAGGCTATCATCTTGTCTGTGACGCATCTTCGGAAAAAGCGGTAGAGAAAATCAGGAAATTAAAAAAACGGGATAAAAAGCCCTTTGCCGTTATGTTTCCCGATTCCGAGTCAGTGCGGAAGCATGCGCAGCTTTCAGAGGCGGAAAAAGAATTGCTTGAAAGCCCTGCAAGACCCGTGGTAATTCTTATGGCGAAAGGCTTTGGAGATTCCGGAGCGGATAAAGGCGGCGGTGAATATGATGCCTCGGATAAATCAGGGCTCTCTAAGGGCAGAGAAAAAATAGCAGAGGGAGTTATGCTGGAAAGTCCCTTTTTAGGCGCAATGCTTCCTTCAAACGGCCTGCAGGTTTTGCTTTCGGAACGTTTTCCGCTTCTGGTCATGACAAGCGCAAACCTTTCGGGTGAGCCGATGATAACAGATGACTGTGAAATCGAGTGTTTTGGAATTCCTGTGCTTGGAAATGACAGAGAGATACTGACGCCTGCCGACGATTCTGTTGCAAGGGTCATCGACGGAAGAACGCAGATATTGAGGCGCGGACGAGGCTATGTTCCGCTGCCTGTCGACGTTTCCTTCGATATGGGTGAAAAAGCTGTGTTTGCGGCAGGAGCCGATATGAAATCCGCCTTTGCCTATGGGAAAGGAAACAGAATTTTTTTTAGCCAGTACCTTGGAGATTTATCCCGCAAAAGAGTGCGTTCGGAATATTTTAAGGTCAAAAAAAGAATGGAAGACTGCTTTAATTTAAAAGCGGAAAGGATAATTGCAGACAGGCACCCTCTTTATTTTTCAAGACGGGCGGCGGAAGCTTCAGCCTCTGACACTCTTCCGATCGAATATGTGAATCATCACTTCGCCCACATGGCTTCCGTCATGGCGGAACACGGAATAAACGGTGATGCAATAGGCTTTGCCTTTGACGGAACAGGCTACGGAGAGGACGGGACCGTATGGGGAGGAGAGGTCCTTTTCTTCGGAAAGGGCGGCTTTGAAAGGATCGGCAGCCTTATGCCTGTAAAAATGACAGGCGGAGACGAGGGAGCGCTTAACGCAGAGCTTTCTCTTGCAGCGTACCTTCATGAGCTGCAGAAGCGGAATAATTCATATTTTGCAGAAGCCGAAAAATTCAGGTCGGACAAGGCTATGGAGACCGTTTTTAAAGCGCTTGACAGAGGGATAAATACGGTTACGCAGTCCTCTGCAGGCAGGCTTTTTGATGCGGCGGCGGCGCTTCTCGGAATATGCTGCCGTAACGGCTACGAGGGTCAGTGCCCGTGCGAATTGGAATACGCCGCATGGAAAGCGGCAGGACCGAAGGGCAGTCTCAAAATAAGGAGCATAATTAAAGAGGGCAGAATACTTGCCGATACTCCTGATTTAATATGCCAGCTTTTAAGGCTTTCAGATAAAGAGGAAAAGTCCGTGCTTGCCTATGATTTTCATCTTGCGTTGGCGCGCTGGCTTGGGGAGTGCGCGGAATTTGCGGCGGGTGTCAGGCAAAACAGAAACCTTCCTGTGATTCTTTCAGGAGGGACGTTTGCCAACAGGCTGCTTACCGTACTGTGTATCAGAGAGCTTTCCGCACGCGGCTTTAAGGTTTTCATAAGCGAAAAGCTTCCGCCGGGAGACGACGGAATAGCTCTGGGACAGCTTTTTATTGCGAATAAGGAAAGGGAGAGTGAAAAATGTGTGTAGCCGTACCGGGAACGGTAATTGAAATAGAAGGGAAATATGCGTCTGTTGATTTTGGCGGAAGCCTCATAAAAGCAAGATGCGGACTTACGGAGATTAAGCCGGGCGACAAAGTTTTGGTCCATGCAGGCTACATTATTCAGACGCTTTCAAAGACCGAGGCGGAGGAAATGGAAGAAATCATCGGCATGGAAAGGGAAGCGTTAAAAAATAATGACTGAAGAATTGGAGAGAATGAAGGAATTTCTGTCGGGCTATGACGGTGAAGAAGTCCGCATAATGGAAATTTGCGGAAGCCACACCGCAGCCATTACAAAAAACGGGTTAAGAAGCATAGTCTCGGATAGAATAAAACTCATATCCGGACCGGGCTGTCCCGTTTGCGTTACTCCGTCCGCTTATATTGACAGGCTTATTGAACTGGAGGAAAAGGAAAACGCTACCGTCGTTACTTTTGGCGATTTGCTGAGGGTTCCGGGCAGCAGCAAATCCCTTTCGCAGATAAAGGGAGAGGGTGCGGACGTAAGAATGGTATATTCCCCGATTTCAATTGCCGACTTTGCCCAAAATGAGCCGGACAGGCAGTTCGTATTTGCGGCGGTGGGTTTTGAAACCACAACTCCGCTTTATGCCGATTTGCTTTGTGAGCTTACGGAAAGAAAAATTGAAAACGTAAGGCTTCTTACCTCGCTTAAAACAATGCCGAATGCGGTAGACGCGCTTTGCAGCGGAAGAAAAGAGAACGGGGAGCCTCTGATAGACGGATTCCTTGCTCCGGGGCATGTTTGCAGCGTTGCCGGCAGCTGCATTTTTAAGCCGCTTGCGGAAAAGTACCGTATTCCGTTTGCTGTTGCAGGCTTTGAGGGCGGGGAACTCCTGACGGCAATATACGGAGCGGTAAAAAATAGAGGAATCGGAAAAGTGTTTAATTATTATACCCGTGCGGTCACCGAATCGGGAAACAAAAAGGCAATGGCGTTGACTTCAAGATTTTTTACGCCGTGTGACGCCGTCTGGAGAGGAATGGGAAACATTCCTGCGTCCGGAATGAAAATAAGGGACGTGTACAGCAGGTTTGACGCAGGCAGCGAGGGTCTTTCCGATGACAGGAAAATAAATGAAAAATGCTGCTGCGGAGAAATTCTTACAGGCAGAAGGACTCCTGCCATGTGTCCGCTGTTCGGAAGCGTTTGTACGCCTGCCTCTCCGCAGGGAGCCTGCATGGTTTCCGAGGAAGGCAGCTGCAGACACGCATATCCTTACAGAGCAGCCGCAAGAGGCAAGTAAGGTTCAACCGGTTAAGCAGCAGTAAAAACAGGCGCTCATTTACATAAGCGGCATAAAATAACGGACTGGAAAAGAGGAGCAGCATGAAAATTGTAATGGCACACGGCAGCGGCGGCGACATGACGCGCAGGCTGATAGAGGAAATCTTTTCAAAGGCTTACGGAAACGAATATCTTTCACAGCTTGAGGACAGTACCGTCCTTCCGTGCGAGACTAAAATTGCATATACGACCGACAGCTTTGTTGTGACTCCTCCCGTGTTTCCGGGCGGCGATATCGGAAGGCTGGCGATCTGCGGAACGGTAAATGATCTTGCTGCGAGAGGAGCAGTCCCTAAATATGTCAGCTGCGGCTTTATACTTGAAGAGGGACTTGACGCAGAGCTTTTGAAGAAGGCGGCTGAAAGCATGGCGCTAGCCGCAAAAGAAGCAGGCGTACTAATTGCGGCAGGCGATACAAAGGTCGTGGAGGGAAAAGGCGGACTTTATATAAACACCTCAGGCATAGGCTTTGTCTATGAAAGAGATGTTAAGGCAAAGAATATCAGGTCGGGCGATGCGGTCATCGTTTCAGGGACGGTGGGAGACCACCATGCCGCCATTTTAGGAGCAAGGCTTGGAATGCAGTCTGTGAGTTCTGACGTCGCTCCGCTTAACGGAATGGTTGAAGCCTTGTTTGAAGCGGGACTCAATGTTCATGCGATGAGAGACGTAACAAGAGGAGGTCTTGCAACAGTACTTTGCGAGCTTGCGGAGGCATCGGAAAAGCACATAGAAATAGACGAAGAAAAAATACCGGTATCGGCTGCGGTAAAAAGCTTTGCCGGACTTATGGGTCTTGAACCTGTTTACATGGGTAACGAAGGCAAGATGGTGATAATCCTTCCTGCAAAGGAGGCGGAACGTGCGGTCGGCGTACTCAGAATGTGTAAATATGCAGAGAACGCGGCGGTTATCGGACATGTGTATGAGCCTGAAAAAGAGGAAAAACCCGAGCTGACGGTAAAAACCGCACTTGGCGGAACGCGCGTGCTGGACGTTCTTGCAGGAGAAGGGCTCCCGAGAATTTGCTGAGCGTTATATTTATGTTTTATTTGTCACGTTTCTGCTAAGCTTCTGCTGCGTTTATGTCGCTTTCTACGCTTCATGCCCCTGCAAAAGGCACGGACAAAGCATAGAAAAGACGAGAAAAGCATAGAAAAAAGTTGAACGGCGTTGACATATTTTTATAAAAGGTATAAACTGAATTAACATGGCGTTTTATGTGGCGCTTCGGGAGAAGGCTGCGAAAATGTCTTGTCTGACTGTAGTTTTGACTGTAAGGAGGTGCAGCATGATTAAATATTACCGTACTGAAAACGGAAAAATTCATGAAAAGCAGGAATTTGAGACCGGCACATGGATAATGGCGGTGGCACCTACCTATGAGGAAAGCGTTTATCTCGCAAATACGTTCAACATGGATATTGTGGATATCAGAGCCGCAATGGACGACGAGGAAAGCTCCCGTGTGGACGTAAGCAATGACTATACTTTTATCGTTGTTGACATTCCTGCGGTTGAAACAAGGCACGAGCAGGACAACTACACCACGATTCCTCTCGGCATGATAATCACGGAAGAGGTTATCATTACGGTATGCGCGGAGGATACTCCGGTTTTGGAATATTTTGTAAAGAACAACGTGAAAGATTTCTCAACAAAGAAGCAGATGCGCTTTGTCTACCAGATACTTCACAAAACCTGTATGGTTTATCAGAACAACCTTCGTGTTATTGACAAAAAGAGAACTGAAATCGAGGAAAGAATCAGCGATATTGAGGATTCCGACCTCATTGCGCTTCACGAGCTGGAATCCACTCTTGTATACTTCGCAACTTCGCTCAGGGCAAACGGAGCAATCATAGAAAGGCTTACGAGATACGGAAAAATCCGCCAGTATCAGGAGGACAAGGATCTTTTAGAGGACGTTATCGTTGAAAATAAACAGGCTATCGAGATGACCGGAATTTACAGGGATATACTTAACGGTACCAGAGAGCTTCTGTCTACCTTTATTGACAGCCGGTTGAACACGGTGATGAAATATCTTGCGTCAATAACGATAGTAATGTCGGTTCCGAACATTATTTCAGGGCTTTACGGAATGAACGTCGCGCAGCAGTGGGTCCCTCTTGCGAAGTCGGCAAACGGATTTGGGATAATCACAGGAATAATTGTCGTTATTTGTGCGATAATCATTCTGGTGCTTAAAAAGAAAAAGATGCTGTAGCAGGCGGACAAAATAAGTCTGAAAGGAGTTGAAAACAGTGATGAAAAGGAAAAAGATAATTGCAGTGTGTACAACCAATGCGAGTGAAGAAACCGTAGTAGAACGTCTTACGATGCTTCATAAATCCGCATCAAGGGAAGGCTACAGACTGGTTATTTTTTCATCTGCGGTTGCTTTGTATGCCAATGAGGCAAATTACGAGGGCGACTGTTATGTTTACAAGAACATAAATTTCAGGCATTTCGACGCTGTTATCAGCTTTTCGGAATATATCAAGGATGAAGACGTGCTTTCAAGCATAGTAAACGGAGCTGCGGCGGCAGGCATTCCCGTGTTTTCGGTTGACAGATATGTTGAAGGCTGCATAAACATTGTTATGGATTATGCAACCGCATTTGAAAAGCTTGTCAGGCACGTGGTCGAGTTCCATAAATGCAGAAAGGTCAATTTTATTTCGGGCGTACCGGAAGGACAGCCGGGACATGAGTTTTCGCTCGAAAGAGAGAATATTTATAAAAAGGTCCTTGCAGACAACAAAATCCCTTTTGAAAAGGAAAGGCTTGACCATGGCTGGTTTTGGGAGGGGCCTACGGAAGAGGTTCTTAAAAGGTTCCTTGCAGCCGATGAATATCCGGACGCAATCATATGCGCAAACGATGTAATGGCGATTACCGCCTGCGAAAAGCTTGAGGAAAAAGGACTTCGCGTGCCGGAGGACGTCATTGTAACCGGCTATGACGGCTTTAAAAGGGGAAAGTGGAATTCTCCAAGCATTACTACCTGTGAGATAGACTTTTCAATAATAACCGATTTGATAATAAAAGTCATTAAAGAGGCGGCTCAGGGTATTGAGCCTGAAAAATCGTACACCGTTCCTTTTGAGTTTGTACCCTGCGAATCCTGCGGCTGCAAGGAGAAGACCCACAACGTGACTCATAAGGACATCTTTGAAATCTATAATTATAACAAGGGGCACACCTATTATCAGATGGAAATGTACGAGATGCAGAAGACTATGTCCGAAAAGGAAAGCGTAATGCAGCTCGCATCCGTATTATATGACCATATGATATCTGACGGTTACATAATTGTTAAGAATTCCATTCCGGAATTCGCACTTGGAAACAGGGGCGAAGATGACCGGGCAAACGCTGCAGAGCAGTCTATGAGAGTGCTTGTCAGGAAAAAGGGAGAGGAAATTCAGATGGGAGACGTCTTCCCGATCAGCGACATTATCCCGGGTCTTGACAGTCAGGTAACCGTTGAAACGCCTCTTATCGTGCTTCCGCTTCATTCGTCGGGACAGAGCTACGGGTACATGGTCTTTTGCGCCAGCTGCCAGCCTATTTTTTTCAGTGAGATCGTAATGTTTAATTACACTCTGGGAAACGCTCTTGAAATTTACAAAAATCAAAAGTCTTTGAAAGCCGTGAATAAAAAGATTGAAGAAATAAACAAGAGAATGGCTGAGCTTTATATCAGAGATCCGCTTACTTCGCTGTATAATAGACGCGGTTTTTACAACAATATCGCAAAGCTTATGGATGAATGCATAAAAAACGGCTGGGAGATGTTCGTCGCAAGCGTAGACCTTGACGAGCTTAAGCCGATTAACGATATGTATGGGCATGCGGAAGGCGATAATGCAATAAAAACCATAGCTAAGGCGCTTGAGGTAAACGTCCATGCGCATGAAATCTGCGCCAGGTTCGGAGGAGACGAATTTGTCGTAGCAGGCATAGCGGAGAGCGGTGAAATAAACGGGAACCTGTATGTAAAGAACGTTGAAAAATATCTGGAAAATTATAACAGAGACGCAGGAAAGCCTTACACTGTAAGGGCGAGCATAGGTCTTAGCGTCAAAAAGCCGGTCGAGGGAACGCCGATTGACAGCCTTATTATAGATGCGGATAAGCTTATGTATGAAAAGAAAAAGCTTGGCAGGCTCGTAAGAAGCTCCGTGAGGGAGCTGCGCACAGACACTGTCGGCGGTGGGGATAATATTTAGGAAAAGTGAGGTAAAATTACGTTTAATGAGTGACGAAATTAAGAAGGACGGGAAAAAGACTCCCCTGATTGTTTTAGGAGTGATATGCGTTGCCGCAATAGTTGGAGCGGTGATTTATCTGGTTCTTGACGGAATAGGGGTCATTGGAAAAAAGGATCAAAAGGCTACCGGCGGAGACGCAGACAAGCCGGGCTCCTCAGTGGTTTCGGATTACCGTGACAAGGTTATTAAGGTGGGAGATTATAAAAATTTCAGCTATGACGCGTTTGTTGAAGAGGTTACCGATGAAGAGCTTGCAGATTATTACGAAGATGTGCTGACCTATTGCAAACAGGTGGGACTTTCGTATTATGAAAAGGATGACAGCCGCGACGGTACGGAGATAAAGGACGGAGATACCGTAAACATTGATTATACCGGCTATTTGGACGGAGAAGCCTTTGAAGGAGGAGCGGATACGGGCTTTGACCTTACAATAGGTTCAAACAGATTTATTGACGGCTTTGAATCCTCTCTCGTAGGGAAAAAGGTCGGAGAGACAGTGGATATAAATGTAACGTTCCCGGACCCTTACGATAATAACCCTGATATGGCAGGAAAGCCGGTGGTATTTACAGTAAAGATCAATTATATAGGCAAAGAAATCGAACTGACTCCTGACAATATTTACAATCTTGTGTTTAATTTTACGTCCAAGGAGGAAATGGAACAGAACGTAATCAAGGACATGCTTGAAATGAAGAGGCAATCCCATGAGATTGAAATGCAGGAAAACTATATCAATCATATTGTCGAGGGCAGCGAATTTGCCGACCTTACTAAAGAAGCAGAGGATTATGCAGGCAGAATAATTTCCATGCTTGAACAAAACGTAACTTCAATGGGTTATGATTTTTCTCAATATATAACTTCACAGTACCAATTCGGCAGCGTAGACGAATATAAGGCGGCTCTGCAGAAGGACTGTCTTGATGAAATAAAGAGAAGCGGAGTCCTGAACGTTATTTCCGACACGGAAAATATCGTCATGTCCGAGGATGACTTTAACAGTATTGCCCTTGAGGTAATATCAGACTACAACTCAACAGACGTGGCGGCTTATCAGAGCAGCTATGACGAAATGTACGGGCAGGGAGCCTTCCGCCAGTATATGTTTGATATTTATGCGATAGAGACTCTGTTTGATAAGTATGCTGTTGAAAAGCCTGCGATTGCCACAGGCGCAGATGCGGAGTAACCTGTAATGCCGAAAAAACTTTCACCCCTTGCGCAGAAGAAACGCAGAGAAAAAAGAGCAAGATTTATTAAGATATTTATTCCGTCTGTACTCGGCGTTTTGATTGCCGTGTTTATGATATGGTATTCCTGTTATCTGTTTGGCTGGACAAGATTTACTCCGTGGCAGGTGATAACCGGTAAGAACAAGCCGTATTGCGTTGTAGAGAATTACAAAGGATTAAAGTACACGGGCAAGAGTACGGAGCTGAACGAAGAGGATTATTCCGATTATTACGATTCCATGCTGGATGAAAATCCTAATTACAGGAAAAATGACGAGCGGGACGGGACGATTGTAAGGGACAAGGACGTGCTGAACATAGATTACTCCGGAAAAGTCGACGGTAAGGCGTTTGACGGAGGGACTGCGAAGGATACCTTCCTTGTGATAGGTTCAGGCAGATTTATTCCGGGCTTTGAGGACGCCCTTATCGGTAAGACCGTTGGTGAAACTGTAGATATAAACGTTACTTTTCCGGAAAATTATTATGAGGAGCTTGCCGGAAAGGAAGCCGTTTTTACCGTAACGGTAAATTATGTTGCCGACGAGATAGACGGCGTAGATGACGATTATATCAGGCGCTGCACTGATTATGCCTCTCGGAAAGACTACGAGGACGGTTATCTGACGGCTCATCTAAAGGAAGAAAAAGAGGCCTCGGTCAGGGAAAGCCAATATGGAGAAGTCTTAAACGCACTCATAGATAATACTGAGTTTTATAACCTTGATGAAGAAATAGACGGTTATTATGATTCAATGCTGAAATATTATAACAATCTGGCTTCAAATTATGGAATGACGCTTGAAAATTATGTGAGTTTTGCAGAGGGCGTTTCCCTTTCCCAGTTCCAGACCGACCTTGCCGCAATGGCTGACATAACTATTAAAGAAAAGTATGCGGTGAACTATGTGGCGAAGAAGGAGAAGCTTAAGGTCACTGACGAGGTTTACGAGAAGTATATCCAATCGGTGACGGCTGAAAACGGCTACACGAGCCGTGAAACCTTTGAAGCTGAGAACAGCAAATCGGATATAAAGGACATGATTCTCATATCTTACGCTTTGGATAGGATATTTTCCTACGCCGTAGAAGGCTGATGACAAGGGAATGTAAAAGAGGCAGCCCTGTTACGGAATTCTGCGGCAGCGAGGAGGAAAAATTGAAAAAGAAAAGCAACAGGATTTTTGTCGGCGTGCTTGCGGCAGTGGTGCTTGCGGCTGCCGGCTTTGCAGGCTGGCTAATCTGGGATGCAAATGCGGACCCTGAGGTTGAACTGTGTGATTACAGAAATCTTAAGGTGAACTATAATGCAGAGCTTCCTGCGACCGGTACAGTGGCGGTTCCCGGAGGCTTTGGAACGGCGGTAAGCTCTGATGAAAAGCTTAGTCAGGCGGTTCTTCAAAGTCTTGTGGAGAATTCAAAATATAAACATTTAAAAAAGACTGTGGATACCAGGTTTGACCGGTTTCTGGCATATTATTCACAGATAGCTAAGCTGTATGACTATTCGACCGTTGAAGAGCTTGCCGTAAAATATTACGGCTACGAAAGCTATGAGGCTTTTGAAAAAGAGCTGAGAGAATACTCGGAAGCGGCGGTGAAGCAGGAAATGGCGCTTAAGTCTGTTGCAGAGAAGGAGGGGCTTTCCGTAACCGACGAGGTGTTTGACCGCTATATAAAAAAATATCTCGCCGCATATGACTACGGCGAGAATGAAACAGATGCCTTTTTGGAAAATTACGGAAGGGCGGATGTTTACAGCGTTATCCTGAATGATTACACTCTTGACAAGCTTATTGAATGGAACGGTTTGCGGAGCTGATTTGCGGCTCCGCTTTTCTTTTTACGCGGTACTGCTTGGGGGTAATTCCCTTCCATTTTTTAAATGTTTTGATTAGATGCGAGCAGTCTGAAAATCCGGTTTCCAGACTTATGTAGGTCAGGTCAAAATCCGTATAGAGAAGCAGATCCTCTGCCTTTGAGATCCGAATGAATTCCAGATATTCTTTACAGCTCCTTCCGTAGATCTGTTTGAAGGATTTTGCAAAGTAGGAATAGCTCATGCTGCACATATCTGCGAGATCCGATACTACAATGTGTTCCGACGAGTGGCTGTCGATATATTCGGTAATAGTTTCTACCGTGGTGTTGCTCCCTGTTCCTGCAAGCACAGTGTCCGTGTTAAATCCTCTCTTTTTCAGCACGCGGATAAGAGCTATCAGAAAAGAGCAGAGAGAGGAATGAAGAACCATGTCATAGCCATAGTCAAGATTGTCAAGCTCTGTTTTACAGGTCTCAAAAAGCCTTCTCATCAGATCGTCAGGAAATTCGGATTCCAGAAAATGCAGAGAAAAGGAGGCATTCCGAGCCGCGTCAAAAAGCAGCCTGAGATTTGGAGTAGAGCTTCCGGGCATGGACAGTCTTCCTGTGTCAAATTTCAGTACGCCGTAGGTGAAGTCTTCATTATTTACAGAGGTTATGGAATGAATTGATTTTGGACAGAAAACAAACACGTCGCCACGGGAGAGAATATATGAGTTTCCGTCACAGGTGACGCTTATATGTCCGTCGAGAATTATTATGATTTCCATGTAGTAGTGCCAGTGAGAGTGTACGGGAAATCCGTCGTGGGAAGGAACTACCGTGAACGCCTCATAAGGCGACGTAAGTGTGTCGATGTATTCAAACAGCTTTGACATGTTCGGTCTCCTAAATTATTAAAAAAATAGATTTATACAATTTTTGTACTATGTCATTATATCAAAGTTCATTATGTAATGCTATAGTAAATTTACAGATGCAGGGAACTGCAAAATGTTTTGAGGGAACTGCAAATAAGATTTAAAGGAGAAGAAACATGATTATTGGAGATAATTTACCAAACATGCCTTGGGAAGACAGACCGGAAGGCTGCAGCGACATCGTGTGGCGTTACAGTGCTAACCCTATTATCGGAAGACACGCTATCCCAAGCGCAAACAGCGTATTTAACAGTGCGGTAGTTGCAAAGGACGGAGCTTTTGTCGGAGTTTTCAGAAGTGACGACAAGTGCATGAAGTCCCACCTCTTCCTCGGAAAGAGCAAGGACGCCGTTAACTGGGATATTGAGCCTGACATCTTAAAGCTCTACGACGAGAAAACAGGAGAGTGCGTTGGAACGGCTGACGGCTATGACCCTCGTGTCTGCCTTATTGAGGACAAGTACTATGTAACATGGTGCGCACAGTTTGAAAAGTGGAAGGGACCTACGATCGGAGTAGCTTATTCTTATGATTTTAAGACGTTCTACAGACTGCCGAACGCTTTTCTCCCTTACAACAGAAACGGCGTTTTGTTCCCTAAGAAGATAAACGGCAAGTTCGTTATGTTCTCGCGTCCTTCTGACAACGGCCACACGCCTTTCGGCGATGTGTTTATCAGTCAGTCGCCTGACATGATCCACTGGGGCGATCACCATCATGTCCTTGAGCCTACAGAGTGGGCATGGACAAAGGTAGGCGCAGGCCCGATTCCTATTGAAATCGACGAAGGCTGGCTCATGATTTATCACGGCGTTGCACAGACCTGCAACTGCATGATTTACTCAATGGGTGCTGCGATTCTTGACAAGGAAGAGCCTTGGAAGGTTAAGTATCGCTGCCGTCCTTACATTCTTCATCCTGAAACAATGTATGAGTGCGTTGGCGACGTTCCTAATGTTTGCTTCCCATGCGCAACCCTTCATGATGCGGCAACAGGACGTATCGCGATCTACTACGGCGCGGCAGACACGGTTGTTGCTCTTGCGTTTACGCAGGTTGACGAGCTTGTTGATTTCATTAAAAAGAACGCAATGTGATCAAAAAGCAAATGTATAAACAACGTACTGATTTATAAGAGTTTAACGGCTCCTCCGTGTTCCCGTTTTTGGGTATGCGGAGGAGTTTTTGCGCATTAAAAAGGCTTGAGTTGAAAAAGGCTTGGGACGAAGGCTTGCGATAGGGTTATTATAAGGCGCAGCTGCTTAAGCGCCGTTATTTTTTGGTTACCGTGTATTGATCTCAACCAAAGCGTCTGAAATCCCGCTCTCGGTTTTCAGAAAGTTTTCTACGGTTTTTATTTCGTCATAAGTAAGGGCTTTGTCAGCGTATGCGGTTAAAAGTATGTAGTCATTGGTTCCGTCCGACATAAGACCGCACTTGACGTCGGAAAGCTTTGTAAATATCGCTTTCGCTTTATTTGCGATCGAACTGCTGTCGATTTGTCCTTCAAGCTTTTGGGACAGCTCTTCGTTGCTGCTTTTGGCATCTTCGAGCTGTTCGTTAAGCTCACGTATCGTATTTTCCTGAATTGCAATTGTTACCCTGTCGTCGTCCTCGCCCTCAAACTGCCTGTTTTGTGTTACATGAAGCGTAAAATCCTTTAAATCATAGTCGGCAAGTTTGGCTTCAAGCTCGGATATCCTTGAATCGGAAAGCTGAACCCCAACAAGAGATACTGATATCTTTTTTTCCATGCTGTCAACGCGGCTGCCTACGAGCTGAGTATCGGCGAAGACAAATTCCGAATTAAGATAGTTATTGATATTACGCTCCTGAATTGACGAATAGACCGTAAGCACTCCGAAAATCACGCTTGGAATGACTGTTACAATAATCAGGGTCGTGATTATACGGTGGATTCTTTTCTGCTTTTTTGCGTCAAGCTCACGTATCGCAGGAACACCAAGAAGCTTTGTTACAAGCAAAGCGGAAAGAGCTATAAAAAGAGTGTTGATAATAAAGAGATAAAGCGCGCCGAATACGAACTGAGCCTGCCTTGTGGCAAAACCGTAGCCGGCGGTACAGATCGGAGGCATAAGCGCCGTTGCAATCGCCACGCCGGGAATTACGTTGCTGGATTTTTGTCTGGTGTTTCCTATTGCTCCGGCAATACCGCCGAACAGAGCTATCATAACGTCCCAGAGCGTAGGGCTTGTACGAGCTATCATTTCGCTTGTGGCAGTTTTTAGCGGAGAGAGTGCAAAATACAGCGTAGACGTTAAGAGACTGATAACAACCTGCGTCCCGAAACGTGTCGCCGCATGCCGGAACATTGACAGGTCGCTTATCGCCAGCGAGTAGCCCATTGTAAGTATACCGCTCATCAGGGGCGAAACAAGCATTGCGCCGATGATCACGGCGGTTGAATTAACATTCAGTCCGATCGATGCGATAAGTATGGCCATTATCAGGATCCACATGTTGGCTCCGTGTATGACGGTGTTTTCCTCCATCATGTCGTGAAGAGCATCATAATTAAGCATATTGCTGCGCATATCAAGAAGCCTGCTGAAATATGCCTTGACGGGGCGGTTCTTTTTGCCGGCTTCTTTTTTGTTTTCATTTTCCATGTCTTTGCTCCGTTATTATTTTCCTGCTGAAATTGCTTTATGTCGAGATTGTAATCCTATTTTAAAGAAAGTGCAAGCATGAAATTAGTAACGGCTCAGCAGGGAAAATAATTGCTTTATTTGATTTTTTGATGTATATTGTTCTTTGTAAAACTGAATGGAATATATTCGGCTCTTGCTTCGCAAAATAAAACATGAAAAACCGGCGAATTATACGGAGGGGAAAATATGTCTGACAACAAAAAACACAGCGATTTGTTTTGCAATATTATTTCAGCGGTAATCACGCTGGCGTTTATTGCAGTTCATTTTTACATCAGTCTGCCTGCGATCAACATTCATACAGCTGGCTTCTGGTTTCTTCTGATATTTTATACGGCGGTTTACATGGCGATTTCTGCTGTAATCCGTGCAATAAATACCGGCGGACGCATAGCAGGAGGCGGATGGAGCGTCGAGCAGAACCGGGCAGGCCGCCGTTTTGGCAAATCTGTTGATATAAGTCTTACAGGATTCCATCCGGTTACGAAAGCCGGTCTTGCGATAATCGCCTTATGTTTCCTTATTGTAATTTTGGGCGAAATCTTTTCGTCGGCTATTTTCAGAGCAGGGACATATTCCTCTGTAATAAATATTCAGACTGCCGATTTTGACGAGGATATGCCTGAAACCAACGAGATAACTGACATCGCTTTGATGGATACTGATTCTGCAAGGATAATCGGCAACAGAGCTCTCGGCAATCTGTCAGATGTGGTTTCACAGTACGAGGTAAGCACCCAGTACACTCAGATAAACTATAAGGATACTCCGCAGAAGGTTGCAAACCTTGAATATAACGGTTTTTTTAAGTGGATCAACAACAAATCAAAGGGAGTGCCGGGTTATATTATGGTAGACCCGGTAAAAAATGTTGCAAATTATGTAAAGCTTGAAAAAGCGCTTAAGTACGTACCAAGTGCTTACTTTAACGAGAATCTGTACAGAGAGCTCAGATTTTCTTATCCGACAAAAATTTTCGACAGCTGTTACTTTGAAATAAATGAGGAGGGCAATCCCTACTACATTGTCTCATGTCTTGCTCCTAAGGCGGGGCTTTTCGGCGCAATGGACGTAAGCGAGGTTATAATTTTTGACCCTTGCGACGGAACCTCAGAATTATATTCGGTCGGAGACGTGCCTCAGTGGGTCGATATAGTTTACACCGGAGACCTTGCAAGCAGAAAATATAACTGGTACGGAACTCTTTCAGGCGGTTTTATTAACAGCCTTATCGGACAGAAGGACTGTAAGCAGACTACGGACGACTACGGTTATATTATGATAGATGACGACGTCTGGTACTACACCGGAATTACCAGCGTCATTTCCGATGAGAGCAATATCGGATTTATTCTTACCAATGCAAGGACAGGGCAGTATAAGTACTACCCGATGGTCGGAGCCGAGGAGCATTCCGCAATGGCTGCGGCAGAGGGCGAGGTTCAGGAAAAGGGCTATGCCGCTTCCTTCCCTTGTCTGATAAATGTGGCTGACGAGGCAACCTACATTCTTGTGCTTAAAGACAACAACGGTCTTGTTAAGCTTTATGCGCTTGTAAATGTTGAAAATTACAGCTTTGTTGCAACGGGAGAATCACAGGCGGAGGCAATAGCAGCCTACAAGAAGCTTCTGATAAGCAACAACATCATTTCGGAGGATACCGAAATAATTGAGGACGTGCCTGAAGATGGCGGCGAACCTGATATCGAGTACGTTGAAACCAATGTGACGGTTAAAGAAGTCAGATTTGCAGCCGTGGACGGTTCAACCTTCATATATCTTATTTCAGAGGACGGAAGGCTTTACAAGTCAGAGGTTGCCGAAAATGAAACCGTAATGCTTATTGAGGCAGGAATGGAGCTTAAGCTGTACGCTGCCGAGTCTGAAACGGAGAATGTTTACGTGTTTAAAAACTGGGAGGTTAGGGTAAATGAGTAAATTTAAAACAGCTTCGGTGTTCAGCAGCAGCATGGTGCTGCAGAGGAACAAGCCGATTGCCGTTTTCGGTGAAGGCGAAAACGGAAGAACCGTGACGGCGGTTCTTACATATTTAACCGAAAACGGAGCCGAAAGCGTTTCTGCAAGCACGGCAGTAAACGACGGGAGGTGGATTTTATATCTCCCTGAGATGTCGGAAAACGAAGACTGCACGCTTACCGTAAGCGACGGAGAAAATTCAAAAGAGTTTACCGACGTTGCGATAGGTGAGGTTTGGCTGTGCGGCGGTCAGTCGAATATGGAGCTTGAGCTGCAGAATATGAAAGGCGGAGAGGAGCACCTTGAAAACGATAATCCGAACGTAAGGTTTTACTATACCCAAAAGAACGGCTTTATCGACGAAGCCTTTCTTAGAAATGAAGAAATGATGGTCTGGAAAAGATTTGACAGCGAGTCGGCAAGGTGCTGGTCGGCTGTCGGATATCTCTTCGGTAAGCGGCTGTCGGAGGCTTTAGGAGTTACGGTAGGGCTTATCGGCTGTAATTGGGGAGGAACCAGCGCGAGCGCATGGATGAGCAAGGAATATCTGGCTTCGGATAAGGACACAAATACATACCTTGAGGATTATTACAAGCTGATTGCCGGAAAATCAAGGGAAGAGCAGATCAAGGAATATGACGATTATATCGCATTTGAAGCGGAGTGGAATGAAAAGTGCGCGAAGTGCTATGAAGAGAATCCGTCGATAAGCTGGGACGAGGTACAGGAGAAAATCGGCGTGTGCGAATGGCCGGGACCGATGGGCTGCAAAAATCCGTTCAGGCCGTGCGGATTATATGAGACGATGCTGAACCGCGTTACTCCGTATTCCATTAAAGGCTGGTTGTATTATCAGGGAGAGTCGGACGACCACAAACCGGCTTACTACTACAAGATGATGGATCTGCTTATTAAACAGTGGAGACACGACTGGAATGATGAAGAAATGCCGTTTCTGTTTGTGCAGCTTCCGGGGCATCAGTATTCGTCGGACCCCGATTACAAGCATTGGTGCGTTATCAGGGAAGCGCAGGCGCAAATTGCAGAAACAGTGAAGAATACAGGAATGGCTGTTATAATAGATTCAGGCGAATTCAACGAGATACACCCTAAGGATAAAGAGCCTGTCGGGGACAGGCTTTACAGACAGGCTATGAACAAGGTTTATGGCAAAATGAGAGACGAGGAAGCAGAAAGCCCGTCATTTAAGTCTTTTGAAGTAAAGGGAGACAAAGTGATCGTCAGCTTTAACAATGCCGGAAGAAAGCTTGTTGTAAAGGGCGGCAAAATAAACGGCTTTGAGCTTGCAGGCGCAGACATGGTATACCATGCGGCAGAGGCGGAGCTTCGGGGCACGGAGGCTGCGGTCGTAAGCGATGAGGTCAAGGAGCCTGTCGCCGTGCGTTATCTGTGGACGAACTATCCGAAGGATGGAGTAAATCTTTACAGCTCCTACGGACTGCCCGTAGCGCCTTTCAGAAGCACCACGGCAGGAGACGGCTATCTGCATCACGAAAACAAGATCCGGCAGGTTATGGAACTGTAGCAGGCTGTTAAAGACAAAGCTGCGTTTTCAAGTAATCCATTAAATCGTTAAAATCTCCGTGAGGGTAAAGGCTTATGTCTTTGCCCTCTCTATTTATCAGACAGTCCGTAAGAAGAAATACCCTCATGCCGAGAGATTCAGCCGCCATATCCTCTGAAACATCGTTTCCGACCATGATGCATTCCTCCGGGGCACAGTTTATCTTACTGAGAATTTCTGTGTAATATGCAGGATTAGGCTTGCTGTAGCTGCTGTTTTCGTATGTAGTGTAAAGCTCAAAAATGTCAGGGGAAAGTCCTGCCCAGCGTATCCTGCTTTCGGTCGCCACGGCGGGGAAAATCGGATTCGTAGCTAAAACGACTCGGACTCCGTTTTCCTTCAGGAACCCGATTGTTTTAGCGGCAAGCGGATTAAAACCGCAAACGGCCTTCGCGTTCTGGAATTCGTTTCTGTAAAAATCCTCAAAAAGAGGAATATCGTCAAGGGATTTTTCTCCGTGTATCTCCGAAAAGCATTTCCAAAATACGTCGCTGTTTAAGCCGGAGCCGTTATTGTTTACCATGGCGGCCGTTCCCTTCCAGACACTGTCAATAAGCGTTTTCGAATCATATCCGATTGGAGCAAATTTTTCAGCCAGATATTTAAAATAGGTTTTTACGAAAAAATCCTGATCCATCGGAAGAAGCGTGCCGTCGAGGTCAAATAGCACGGCAGTTGTTGTATTTGGTTTATTCTTACCGTTTTTACCGTTTGATAAATTCATGCTGTATGGGGCGTTCATGGTCGTTGTTTCCTTTGCAAAAGTTTTATATTTCGTTACAGCATATTGAAATTTGCCGTATAGAAGACGTTATAAAAGGGTAAATTATAAGTGTGCTGTACTGGGAAAGTATAGCAAACAAAAGAATTGATGTCAATGTTGACAGAGATATAAACGGCGGCTAAAATTGTAGGATTACAATACATCTGTTACAACTGAATAATTAAAAGACGAAGATACCTCTT
>CANRAZ010000011.1 GCA_947628705.1 uncultured Lachnospiraceae bacterium
CCCCCAGATATTGTGTTATTTTTTGCGATTGTCTCAAAAACGGCACAATTTTTTAATATTTTTCCACTAAAAATTATTTAAAAAACGTTACTTATATGTTACATTTTTATTAAAAAAACGTTACTTAAGTTTTAATTTTTTCGATTTTTCATGCAATATGTCGAAAGCTGCGCTTATCCGACTACGTTTGTTACCGCCGCCTTCATTTTTCTCACATACTCCGCAACATACAAGGGACTTTCCTTGCCGTATTTTGCGCAGAGCTTTACGATTGCCGAGCCGACTATTACGCCGTCCGCATACTTCGACATCTCGGCCGCCTGCTCCGGCGTGCTGATTCCGAAGCCGACTGCGGCAGGGATATCCTTTGCTTCCTTAACAAGCTTTATCATTGCTCCGATATCCGTCGTTATCCTGCTTCTCACTCCGGTTACTCCGAGAGAGGAAACGCAGTAAAGGAATCCCTTTGCCTCCGAGGCTATCATTTTAATTCTTTCGTGCGAGGTCGGGGCAATCATCGAAATAAGGTCGACCCCATACCTTTCGCAGACGTCCTCAAACTCCTTTTTTTCCTCAAAGGGTATATCCGGCAGTATAATTCCGTCAATTCCGATCCTGCTGCATCTCTCCATGAAACGTTCGGCGCCGTACGAAAAGATAACGTTTGCATACGTCATAAATACCATTGGAACCGTAACCGTCCTTCTTAGCCTCTCCGTCATTTCAAAAACGTCGTCTGTGGTTATCTTGTTGGAAAGAGCCCTTATGTTTGCTTCCTGAATGACCGGTCCCTCTGCTGTGGGGTCGGAAAAAGGAATCCCAAGCTCCACAAGATCCGCTCCTGCCTCCTGCATGGCGATAACCGTTTTTTCAGTGGTCTCAAGATCCGGGTCTCCGCATGTAATAAACGGAATGAATGCTTTTTTATTTTCAAACGCTTTGCTGATGTTACTCATGGATATCCTCCCCTCTGTACCTTGCGATTGCGGCGCAGTCCTTATCGCCTCTTCCTGAAATATTGATTACGATTATTTTGTCCTTATCAAGCGTAGGAGCCAGCTTTAGCGCATATGCAACGGCGTGCGCGCTCTCAATGGCCGGAATTATTCCTTCTATCCTTGAAAGGTATTCAAACGCATTGACTGCCTCATCGTCGGTTATTGCTACATATTCCGCTCTTCCGGTATCATGCAGGTTGGCGTGTTCAGGCCCGATGCCCGGATAGTCAAGTCCTGCCGAGATCGAATATACGGGAGCAATCTGACCGTACTGATCCTGACAGAAATATGATTTCATGCCGTGGAATATTCCAAGCTTTCCGGTATTTATCGTCGCCGCCGTTTCAAAGGTGTCGATCCCCCTGCCTGCCGCCTCGCAGCCGATAAGCCTTACTTCCTTGTTCTCAATAAAATGGTAGAAGGCTCCGATTGCGTTTGAACCGCCTCCTACGCATGCCATGACAACATCGGGCAGCCTTCCCTCCTTTTCAAGCATCTGCTGCTTGATTTCACGGCTGATCACGGACTGAAAGTCACGCACCATTGTCGGAAACGGATGAGGCCCCATTACAGAGCCGAGTACATAATGTGTATCGTCTATCCTTGAGGTCCATTCACGGAAGGTCTCTGAAACCGCATCCTTCAGCGTTCCTGTTCCGCTTTCTACCGGGTGCACCTTAGCTCCCAGAAGCCTCATTCTGTACACGTTAAGAGCCTGACGCACCGTGTCTTCTTTTCCCATAAAGATTTCGCACTCCATGCCCATCATGGCGGCTACGGTTGCGGTTGCCACTCCGTGCTGTCCTGCCCCTGTTTCGGCAATGACTCTTGTTTTTCCCATTCTTTTGGCAAGCAGCATCTGTCCGAGCACATTGTTTATTTTATGCGAGCCGGTATGGTTAAGATCCTCACGCTTAAGGTATATCTTCGCTCCGCCAAGCTCTCTTGTCATTCTCTCGGCATAATAGAGCCTGCTCGGTCTGCCTGCATATTCATTGTAAAGTTCAGTCAGTTCCCTGTTAAAATCCGGATCGTCCTTGTACCTTGTGTACGCTTCGTCCACTTCGTTAATGGCATTCATAAGCGTTTCCGGTACGTACTGTCCTCCGTGGATCCCGAATCTTGTTCTGTCCGCTGTCATCGTTCCGTCTCCTTATCCTTTAATATTAATCGCCTGCTTTTATCTCCGTCCGCAGACATCTGCTGTCGGTTTTTATTCCGTTCTTTCTTACGAAGGCATTAAAATTGCTTTTGCGCTGCCGCTCAGCCGTTTTCCGCCCTGCGAACCGCCGTAACCGCCTCAAGCATCTTTTTTCTGTCCTTGACGCCGTCGGTCTCGATTCCGCTGCTTATATCAAGAGCATACGCTCCCGTCTCCGCTGCGGCACGTCCGATATTTCCTGCATTTAAACCTCCTGCCAGGAAATACGGTCTGTCCACTCCCTCAAGAAGCTCCCAGTTAAAGCTTTCTCCGCTTCCTCCGTAAAGCCCCTTCACATAGGTGTCATAGAGCAGATAATCCGTTTTTATGCCGAGCGACTCCTCAACGTTCCTTTTGCTTCTTACCCTCACGGCTTTGATAAGCTTTAGGCCGCCTTCCTCTTTCCTCAATTCTTCGATATAGGCTGCGTCCTCGTCGCCGTGAAGCTGGGCTATGTCAATAATGCCTTTCCTGTAATCCGAAAGCACGTTTTCAAAGGGTTCGTTGACGTAAACCCCGACCGACTTTATTTCCGGGTTTAACCTTTTCCTGAACTCTAAAGCCGTTTTTCTGTCCACGTATCGCCTTGTAGCCGCAAATACAAAGCCTGCATAGTCAGGCATCGCCTCGTTGGCATATTCTATGTCGCACAGCCTCATCATGCCGCAAAGCTTTATTTTCATTCTGTTTCTACCCATGCCGTCCTTTTCCGATTGCTCTTTTCTGCAAATTTCCGTCCTTGACCGTATCCTGTTCTGGGCCTTACCGTTTTATGTATCGCTTACCGTTTTCCTGCCAGACGTTCAAGCTCTGCTTTTTTGTCCTTCGAGCGCATCAGCGTTTCTCCGATAAGAACGGCATTTGTTCCGTTCCTTCTGAGATTATCTATATCCTCAGGGGTTTTAATTCCGCTTTCCGACACAAAAATAATATTCTCCGGCACAAGCCTTCTGAGCCTTGCGCTGTTGTTGATATCAACAGTAAAATCCTTTAGGTTACGGTTGTTTACTCCGACGATTTCCGTGCCTGCCGACAGAGCCGAACGGATTTCGTCCTCGTCATGCGCCTCCACAAGCGCTGACAGCCCAAGGCTGCGCGCTATTCCGATATAGCTCTTTAAGGTCTCGCAGTCCAGAAGAGCGCAAATTAAAAGCACGGCGCTGGCTCCTATTGCCCTTGCCTCGTATATCTGATACTCGTCTACGGTAAAATCCTTTCTCAGCACGGGAATGTTTACCGCGCCTGCAATTTCAGTGAGATATTCGTCCCTCCCAAGGAAGAAATAAGGCTCCGTAAGGCAGCTTATTGCCGAAGCGCCCGCCGCCTCATATTCCCTTGCAATTTCAAGGTAAGGAAAGTCCGGAGCAATGAGCCCCTTGGACGGACTTGCTTTCTTCACCTCGCAGATAAAGGATATGCCGCTTCCGCTAAGAGCCTCCTTAAAAGAATGCTTAGGAGCAGGAACGGCATACGCCTTCCTTTTGATTTCCTCCAAAGGCACCCTTTTTTTAATTTCCTGATATCTCGCAGCCGTTCTGTCGGCTATTTCCTGTAAAATCATACCGTCCGCTCCTGATCAATAACCTTTTGATCCGTCTGCTGAAGCACAAAGAAAACGGCAGTCTGACGTCTGCCCGCAGCTTCAACAAACGGACTTTAATCTACTCGATATTTGTTGCCTTCCTGAACTGCTCCAGCTTCTCCAGCGCCTTTCCGCTGTCAATAATCTCAGCGGCTTCCTTTATTCCTTCTTCAATGGAAACGCCCTTTACGATGTGTATTGCAGCTCCTGCATTGAGAAGAACCACGTCTCTTCTTACGCCCTTTACGCCTTTAAATATTTCAAGCACGATAGCGGCGTTTTCCTCAGGAGTTCCGCCGACAAGCTCCTCCTTGCTGCATCTTGCGAATCCGAACTGCTCCGGCTTTATTTCATAACGCACATAAGGCTTCTCGCAATCCTTATACTTATCCACGTCAAGCTCTGCCACAAGCGTCGGCGCGCTGAGGCTTATTTCATCAAGACAGTCCTCGCCGTAAACTATCATTGCTCTTTTTACTCCAAGGTTTGCAAGAACGGATGCAACCGGCTCGATCAGGCTATCATTATAAACTCCGACAAGCTGATATGTGTTGCTTGCAGGGTTGGTAAGAGGTCCGAGAATGTTGAATACCGTCGGGATTCCGATATCCTTTCTTACCGGTCCGACATACTTCATTGCCGTATGGTATCTCTGTGCAAACATAAAGCAAAGATTTGTTTCGTCAAGAACCTTGGCATTTCTTTCAGGCTCTACGGATATCCTGACCCCAAGAGCCTCAAGGCAGTCCGCTGTTCCGCATTTGCTTGACGCAGCTCTGTTGCCATGCTTTGCAACAGGAATGCCTGCCGCTGCAGTGATAATCGACGCTGCCGTTGAAATATTGAAGGTGTTTGATTTATCTCCGCCGGTACCCACGATGTCAATAACCGCCTTATCGGTCTCGACCTTTGTGGCAAACTTTCTCATGCCCTTTGCCGACGCAGTGATTTCTTCAATCGTCTCTCCTTTGATATGGAGAGCGGTAAGATATGCCGCTGCCTGCGCAGGAGTCGCTTCGCCTCCCATGATTTCATCCATTACCTGACTGCACTCCTCCATTGTCAGGTCGTTTCCGTTTACCAGCTTGCTTATAGCTTCTCTAATCATAATTTTTCCTTTCTGCTTTTCAGCTATAGATTTATTTCAGTCCGGCCTCACGGTCAGATTAAAAGCTCTGATATCTACACGCCGCAGCCGATATCCAGACTACAGGCACCAAAGTCCGTCACTCCAAAAAATTTCTCAAAATCTGCATTCCGTCGGGCGTAAGTATAGATTCGGGATGGAACTGAACTCCGTATACCGGATAATCCCTGTGCATAACCGCCATCACGGTTCCGTCGTCCGCCCTTGCGACCTCGACAAGAATTTCCGGAACAGTGTTTTCGTCGGCTGCCAGCGAATGGTACCTTGCCGCCTTTATCCTTGGCGGCATTCCCTTAAAAATCGGACAGCTCGTGTCAATTTCAAGCTCCGACTGCTTTCCGTGCATAAGCTTCTTTGCGTAGGTCACGGTCGCTCCGAAGGCCTCGCATATCGCCTGATGTCCGAGGCACACGCCTAAAATCGGTATCCTTCCGGCAAAATGCTTTATTATTTCCTCGCAGCGTCCTGCCTCGGAAGGCTTCCCCGGTCCGGGAGAGATGATTATATGGCTCGGCGACATCTCTTCTATTTCATTCACAGTCTTTTCATCGTTCCTTATGACCGTTATATCCGGATTAACCGTCCCTACAAACTGATAAAGGTTATATGAAAAGCTGTCGTAATTGTCAACCAAAAGTATCATGTCAGCCTCCTCCTTACATATCCTGAGAAATCTCTATGGCTCTCATAACCGCCTTCGCCTTGTTAATACATTCCTGAAATTCGTTTTCAGGAACACTGTCCGCAACTATTCCGGCTCCCGAACGCACAAACACCTTTCCGTTCTTCTTGAAGGCTATTCTTATCGCAATACAGGTATCAAGGTTGCCGGTGAGGTCGATATAGCCGATTGCGCCGCCGTAAATGCCTCTCTTATTGTTTTCAAGCTCGTTTATTATCTCGCATGCACGAAGCTTCGGCGCGCCCGAAAGAGTTCCTGCCGGCAGGACCGCATCGACTGCGTCAAGCGCCGTCTTATCGTCTCTTATTTCGCCGCGAACCGTGGAACCGATGTGCATTACGTGTGAGTAACGCTCTATCGACATATACTTTTCAACCTCAACGCTTCCGAATCTGCTTATCTTTCCGATATCGTTGCGTCCGAGGTCAACAAGCATATTGTGCTCGGCACGTTCCTTTTCATCTGCCAGAAGCTCCTTTTCCAAAGCCTCGTCTTCCTCATCGTTCCTGCCCCTCGGCCTTGTTCCGGCGAGCGGAAAGGTGTGAAGCACTCCGTTTTCCAGCTTTACGAGAGTTTCAGGAGAAGCCCCCGCGACCTCAAGGTCATCGCTTGAAAAATAGAACATATAAGGCGAAGGATTGATTGTTCTCAGCACCCTATAGGTATTGAACAGGCTGCCCTCCATGTCGGCGTCAAGCCTGTTTGAAAGCACGACCTGAAAGATGTCGCCCTCATAAATATATTTTTTAGCCTTCTCAACCATCTCGCAGAAAGCTTCCTTCTCAAAAAGCTTTCTGTAGCCGCCCTTAAGAATGCTCGGCTTTATTTCCGCAGGCTCTCCCGTCTCAATCAGCCGCTTAATCTCCTCTATTTTTTTCCCTGCCTCCGCGTAGGATTCCTCAATGTTCTTTGCATCGGCAAGCACGATTATAACTATCTTCTGCCTCACATTGTCAAAGGCTATTACCCTGTCAAAGTACATAAGGTCTACATCTCTAAAGCATTCCTCGTCCTCCGCGTCAAGGTTTAAGGTCGGTTCGCTGTATTTTATGTAGTCATATGCAAAATATCCCACAAGGCCTCCTGCAAAAGTAGGCATTCCCGCTATTTTGGGAGCCTTATGCTTTTCAATAAAGTCCTTGATGAACTCGCCGGGATGCTTTACTCTGGTTTCCATGATAACCGCTCCCGAAGCGTCCTTTACCGTCATCATTCCTCCGAGACAGGTAACCTCCATGGACGGCTCGTAACCAAGGAATGTGTAGCGTCCCCATTTTTCCTGATTTTCCACGCTTTCCAGCATGTAAACATGTCTGCTGGCTCTTTTCAGCTTGCTTAAAACCTGTATCGGAGTATATCTGTCCGAATAGATTTCGTCGGCAACGGGTATGAATGAATATCCTTCCGCCAGTTTTTTTGCTTCGTTAAAACTCGGATTCATAAAAACCTCCATTTCCGCTCTGCATTTTTTTAACCTCACGGCAATAAAAAAGTCCCTGAGGCAATTGTTTTACCTCAAGGACGAAATATCTCTTTCGCGGTGCCACCTTGATTTCCGGAATTCCGGACTCTCTGCAGGATACTGACATATCCCGGCCCTTGACGCAGGCTCTACGTTACGGAATACTCGCCGAACCAGAAACGAAAGCCCGCTTTGCGCTCCATGCTCCGCAGCCTCTGACTCAGCTTTGACCGTACCCTCAGCGGTCCATTTGATGCATTGCGTTCTGCCCGGCTCTCAGCCCTCCGGACTCTCTGTGAGTGCACACACACCTTTATCTCCGCTTCAACGGTTTAAGGCAATATTAAATTCGTATAGAGACAGTTTAAACCCATTATGACGATATGTCAAGCTTTTTTTAGCTGCCTCCCTGATTACATTTCTGACATGTGTTGACGCACTGCTGACACGTCGCATTGCATCTTGTACATGTCGACGGGCATCCTGATGCTGTGACGATTCCCATTTGCTCAAGCTGTTCCTCAAGCTCGCTGAGACTTGTTTCGATATCATTGACACAGTCCTCCAGCTCGGCAACAGGTTCGACGTCGATCTCATCAAGCGTATATCTCAGATTTTCAACAGCTTCCTTCAGCATTTCGATTTGTTCTTCATCCATAACCAGTCTCCTCCTTTCCGCATTTTATTTTCTTATGCAATCCGACCCTCGGACTGCGGACTTCAGTTTCGCGCCTCTTTTTACATCATATATCCTTTTTTACCGAACGGACACGCGGGATCCTTTTCATAATAGGTTCCGTAGGTAACATACGAACGGACAAAGCATCTTTTGTAAAAACAATTGTGATACAAATTGCAGCGGTAGCATTCAGTTCCCTTAAAACGCTCCCTGTAATACTCCGGGTCGCTGAAATTCTTCACCGTATCAGAATTCCACAATTCCATAATTCCGATTTCTTTAAGATTCCCTGCCACAAAATCATCGGTATGATTAAGGGAATCGCAAAAGATCACTGCGCCGTCATACCTTACCGACATGCTTGTATTAAAGCCTCCGCAAAAAATTCTCTCATCGTCCTTTACCGGTTTTCTGATAATTCCTGCTTCATATCTAGGATCGAAGCCCCTTTGCTTCAGCTGCTGCGTAACCTCCTCCATTTTTTTGTTCAACCAATCGGTCTGTTCTTCAGAGGGATAAAGCATGTCGCTGTGTCTGTTACCTGATGAATAGTAGAATGAATTGCGAACCGTTTTTACTCCGATTTCGGCTGCCTTCATAAAGAAATCCGGAATATCGTTTATATTGACAGACGTCACAACCGCTTTAAGCGATACCTCGACGCCGGCATTTTGAAAATTTTTTATTGTTTCGATAATCTCCTCAAAGGCTCCCTTTACTCCAAGCATTCTGTCAGCATTTTCAGGTACAAAGCTGTCCAGACTAACCTGTATTTCATCCAGACCGGCTTTCTTCAGCTGTTTTGCCTTTTCTGATGAAACATAGCTCTTTGTAGAAAGACTCCACTCTCCGGAAAATTCCGAAACCATTATTTTAACATAATCGCAAATATTTTTTAATATAAGAGGGTCTCCGCCGCAGAGTTCAATGCTCTTTACTCCTATCTGCTCGGCCTCTGAAATAATTTCCCTGAATCTTTCGGGTGATAAAAAATCCCCGAAATCGACCTGCTCCTCGTTAGAATATCTGGCGCCTGCGAAGCAGTATACGCACCTTCTCGGACAATAATCAGTCAGATAAAATTTTATCTTTTCGGGAACAGGATTTTTTGCCAAAGGATGCGCGTGCTCATCGTGACAGCTTGTGATCGATTCCAATTCGGATTTTCCCATAAAATGATAAAAAGGCTCATTTGAATCATTTACCTCTAAATACTTATCAAGCCTTTTTAACATTCGCTCGTAAGCTTTTTCGCTAAGCAGACGGTCGGTCTGAAAAACACGGCTGATGTTTTCAACGGATTCTTCCCTGTTTTTTGACGCAAGCATCACTCTTAGGAGAATAGCCGCTGAAGCATTCAGATAAACACACTTATCCCCTGTAACTGCCATGATGCAGTTATTTCCGTCGGAAAAGCCAAGTTGATATCTGTTTTTTAATTGTATGCTCACGTCGCCGTTTTTCGCCTTTCTGTTTATAAATTTATTCTAACATAGCCATAAAATGTCTGTCAAGTTTTTTAAATATCCTTGTTGATCTCAGTTTTGAACTGTTAAAGGCTAACATTCGCAAATGCCCTTGCTCCGGTCTCAATCTTTATATTTTTTTATATTCTTTCATATGCTTTTCATTATTTCTTCAAAGCAAACTCCGTCCGCAAGCGGCAGCCCGTATTTTGAAGATTTTTCCATGCAGCGCTCGATGACCGACGCCGTTTTTTTAACCGCCTTTACAAATTCATCGCCTCTCACCGCATAGCCTGCAATGAGCGCTGAGAACATATCTCCCGTTCCGGCGCGTCTGCATCCGATTTTTTTGCTGTTTACAAAGCCGTGCTTTCCTTTCTCGTACCAGAAATTTGAAATATACGGTTCGTTTGCAATTCCTGTAATAACAATTTTTTTAGGCCCCTTTGCGGCTATCCTCTCCGCTATGTCCAGAAGCTTGTTTTCGTCGCTGTAATCCCCGTAATCCTCACCGGAAAGTATGCAGGCTTCGGTAAGGTTAGGCGTAACGATATCGGCAAACGGAAGCAGCTCCTCAAGCCTTCTGCACATCGCCTGGCTGTAGGTCGGGTAAACCACTCCGTCATCGCCCATGACAGGGTCAACAATAACCGCCGTTCCCTTTTTCTTAAATTTTTCCATAAAGCCTCTGACAATATCGATCTGTCTTTCCGAGCCCAGAAAGCCGGTACATATTCCCTGAAATTCAAGCCCGAGCTTCTCCCATTCTGCGATGTATGCCTCCATCCTGTCGGTATAGTCCTCATAAAAGAAGCTGTCATAGGCCGTATGATTTGAAAAAATAGCGGTAGGAAGCACGCAGCCCTGTATGCCGAGAACTGAAACTATCGGAAGCTGAACGGTGAGAGAACATCTTCCAAACCCCGAAAGGTCGTTTATAAGAGCCATCTTTCTGAACCTGTTATGGTCGTCCTGCTTTTCTATTACGCTGTAAAGCCTGCCTGTCCCGACCTCATAGGCCTCGCCGTATACGGCAAAAAGCTCTTCGAGGGTCACAAGCTCATAACCGTCTTTAAGAAGTTCAGGGATAATTGTTTTTAAGGCCTCCCATGTTTTATAATTCTGCTCTGAATCATGTAAAAGAATTATCTGTCCGTCGCAGGCATTTTCAAGCACTTCCCTGATCCTTGTCTCAACAGTTACGCTTTCGTCCCAGTCGTTACAGCCGATTCCGCAAATAAGAGGATAATCGATAAGCCTTGCCGTTTCCTCATTCATCGCGATATAAGGCGGCCTGAAGAAACGCACGTCGGTCCTTGCATATTTTTTAATCAGTCCGCCGGTTTCGTTTATTTCTTTTTTTATCTCTTCCGGTGAAAGCTCCGTCATTGCAGTATGCGTAAAGGAGTGGTTCTCAATTTCACAGCCCATCATCACCGCTCTTTTAATGACCGGAGCGGTTTCTTTGCTTATATTCCTGCCTATGAGGAAGAAAGTCCCCTTTACTCCGTATTTTTCAAGCAAATCAAGTACTAAAGGCGTAACCGTGGTATTCGGTCCGTCGTCAAATGTCAGTGCGATTTTTTTCATAAATCCTTGCCCGCCTAAATCCGTTTTAACAGTTAATAAAACCGCAGCCTGCGCCGCCTACATATTCCTCCGACCAAGCTGCGGTAAACTCCGCCGTAAACGCTTCTAATTTGTAGCCGCTATCATTTCGGCAATAGCCCAGTGCGGATTGTCCTGTCCGTCGTCCGTATCGTCATAATACACGAACCAGAAGGTCGAATCCATCACGTTCACTCTGTCCTGTCCGGTTTTTGTCAGGTGCATATTCTTTTCAAAGTATATATGAACCGAATAGCAGTTGTCGCCGTAAGAAACATAGTCGGTAAGGGCTACTCCCGAATACGGAGGCTCCTTCATGGTGTGTGCGCTGATAAATGTTATATCTATTCCGTAGGCGTAGTCCCTAGCCAGATTCCAGTAATCGGAATCCTTTATAAGATATTTTTGCACCTTTGACAGCCCGTGCGCCTCGCCGCCGAGGTCGTCTGTGAGGAAATTGTCCCATGTCTTTGCGATATCAAGCGCCGTGTCATAGCGTTCCTGCGGAATTTCTCCGGTCTCAGGAGCATATGCTACCGTCACATTCCCGTTTGCGTCAGGAGTATATTCCACTTCATTTCCGGAAGCGTCGTATACCTTTATATCCGGAGTGTTGGCAAGTCCTGAAATTTTGTATTCTTCTATGGCAGGTATGCTGACATACTTGGAAACGTTTTCAAGCCCCGGATCCTTCTCCGCAGTGCCGGTCAGGTATTTTTCGCCAAGTTCAACACCGTTTACCGTAACCTTATATGTATCCGGCACTTTAACAGTATATTCATGCGAAGCCGCCTTAAACACGGGAAGTATTTCCTTTATCTGCCAATCCATCACCGTAAGGATTCCGAAAATCGTATGCTCGTTAGATGCTGACAGCGTCATTTTGGCAACCATCTCTCCGTCCGCCATTATATCATATACAGGCTCCTCCGTAAGATAGCTTCCCGGATCCTTCTCATAGGCATAGCTCTTCAC
The DNA here is from genome assembly GCA_947628705.1 of uncultured Lachnospiraceae bacterium. Lineage (GTDB taxonomy): Bacteria > Bacillota > Clostridia > Lachnospirales > Lachnospiraceae > UBA3775. The sequence goes on from CANRAZ010000011.1 coordinate 11,801, forward strand.
GCCCTTAAGCGAATCCAGATACATGTTTTTGTAGACGTCGGCCGATTCAAACTCGCCTGAGGTCTTAGGCATCGTAATTCTATCAGCCAGAGTACCGCTGTTTGCCATTGCCGTAAATTCGCTTAAAAAGCCCTTCATGGCGTTTTCCGACTGCGCATTTTCATATTTTACGAGAGAATCATCGGTATATTTTAAGAATCTCCATGCAAAAATGAGCAAAACAAGCGTGTAAACGCCAAGGCATATCCAGAAAATCGGAAGCTTTTTCTTCTTCTGAGCCGCTGCCTGTCTCCTTCCCTGAGAGGAATAATTCCCTGTTCTTGACTGAGAATTATTTCTTGCCCTTGACTGAGAACTATTTCTTGTTCCTGCCTGAGTATTGCTTCTTTTCCCTGCCTGAGTATTGCTTCTCGCTGCGTTTTGCGTCCTGCCTGCCTGCAGGCCGCTCTCCGTCCTTGAATGCGAAGCTCTTGCCTTTGCGTTCATGGACGGGTTCCTTCTTGGACTGTACTCTGAAATATCCTCCGTCCTGCTTTGCTCCCGGCTTTCAGCTTTTGCGGCTTTAGCGGCAAGCATTGCCCTGTACTCTTCTTCTGTTATCTCGTCGTCATCGTCATCATCATAAACGTCGTCATCGTCGTCATCGCCGTCATCATCACCGCCGCCGTCGATGCCATCATAGCCGTAGCCGCCGCCGATTTCAACGTCCTCTTCTTCCTCGAAATCATCGGCATCAATTTCGGATTCCTCGTCCTCTTCACCGTCTTCATAGCCGCTTTCCAAAGAAAGAACCGGTCTTTCTCTGTTTATCGTATGTCTGTTTTGCAGTTCCTCGTCTTCAAATTCATCGTCATATATGGCTTCCGCGGCTGCCGCTGCCACATATTTATCCAGTGAATCCTCCGACTGCTCCTCTGCCGCATCTCTCTTTTTACCGCGTGAAGGAACCTTTTCCAAAGTCTTGCCCGAAAGCTGACGCTTCGCCTCACGTTCCAGAAATTCCGGATTTAAATCAAATTCAAACTCGTTTTTTTTCATGCTTTACCTCCTTTACTGCTTTGGCTTTACAACAAAAGCCGTAGGAAGCTTCCATGATGAATTCTTATAATAAAACGTAACGCTTGTCATCTCATATTTTCCGTTTAAAACCATAGTGGACGAGCTACCTCCGTCAAGGTTTGCGGCATTCACCGCTCCGTACTGCTGCATTATGCCGATAAGGTCAGACGCAGTTGCCCCAAGATGCCCCGATGTTCCTCTTCCGTCGGTGACAAGAAGCAGGATTGCGCCGTCAGCTCTCTGCCCGATTGCCGTACGCGGATTTGCTCCGCTTCCCTGTCCGTCGAGCTTTCTGGCTTCTCCGTTAATGATAAGCGATACGAAGTGGTTATTCGCATCGGAGCTTTCTTCCTGAAAAGCGATGGCGTCTCTTATTCCGGCCTCCGCAACATAGCTCTTAAACGCATCGGGCGTCATGTCCTCTATATTTTTTATTATCAGGATATTTTCCTTATTGAAGCCTATCATGTAGGTCCCGACCTGTCCGTTAGGCGAGTTGTATGTAATCTCATTATTCTGTACTACGACGCCGAGAGGCCTTCCTCCCTTATTGCCTGTAGACACATAAAGACCCCCGTTTACGCCTGCTACGGCTCCTGAATCCGCAACAATCTCGTGCAGCTCCTTTCCGTATTCCGACCACGGATATGTCGAGCCGATCCCGACCTGAGAAGGGTCTTTAATTATCATCATTTTTGCAAAGAAGCTCCTGCCGGAAATTTCCTCTATTCTTATGCCGTTTTCGTCGAAAACCTCTTCTTCGGCAGACCCGTCGCTGCCTGCGTTCCCATCGCTACCGGCGCTGCCTCCACTGCCCTCGCCGTCTCCGCTGTCTCCGCCAATCTGTATGAGGTTCTTGTCCACCTCTGCATCCAGCTTTTCCATGGAGTTGCTTGAAACAATGGCATTTATTTCTTCCTCCGTGCAGACCCACGACGCAAGGAATTTCATCTGTCCGGTTTCAAGTATTGTCGTTACAAAAAGATTCCTCGCCGACTCTGAAGGCCCGTTGCAGCACTTCTTAAGCATGATGTAAAGCGTACCCGCAAGTATCACAACCGTGACAAGAATGACAAGCAGGATTTTACCGATTACCGTTGCTATTTTCTTACCCATTTTCATATTCAGGCAGTCTGTCTGCCTCCGCTCCTTATAGTATTTTCTTCTATTTCTTTTTCAGCCGTTTTAAACTTCCTATTTTTTAAACACCCATCTCTGCTGAATCTGAAAGCTTGCAAAGAACAGGCACATGTCAACTATGAATTTTATAAGCGTTTCAAGAAGGCTTCCGTTAAGCTTGAATATTACCGATGCCGTCAGATACACAAGACCGTAGGACAGTATCATCTGGCCGACGCAAAGCAGATAGTATTTCGGCAGCGAGCTTCCCATGGACTCCTTGGATTCAAAAACCACCCTTCTGTTCAGCGAATAATTCACAAATGAGCTTATTGCTCTGGCTCCCGCCGTGGCGGCCAAAAGCCTTACGCTTGAATCCGTCAGCACGCCTCTTGTAAGCATATTTATCAAAGTAAACAGGAGTATATCTACCAGAAAGGAAGCAAACGAACTGGCAATAAACTTGAAAATGACCTTATATATTTTTATAGAATCCTTTATTGGATTAAAATGCGACGAGCTGTTGTCGTCAATGTAAACCGTGTCTATTACGACCTCGCTCATCTGGATTCCCTGCCTTTTGATAATAAGCAGCTGGTTTGTTTCATATTCATAACGCTCGCCGTCTATCTGTACCATAAGAGGGAGATATCTGAAAGGTATTGCCCTTAGACCCGTCTGCGTGTCGCTTATCTTTATTCCGCAGGCAAGCTTAAAAACCGTCCTTGTAAGGTTGTTTCCGAAACGGCTCCTTGCAGGAACGTCTGGTCTTGAAAAATCCCTCACGCCAAGAACGACCCTGTCCTTCTCTTCTTCCATTTTTTCGACGCACCTTCTGATATCCTTGGGAAGATGCTGTCCGTCTCCGTCAACGGTAACTACTCCGCTGATGCCGCTGCGGTTTTTTAAAACATACTCAAATGCGGTCTTCATCGCACGGCCCTTGCCCTTATTCGACTCATGCACAAGGACCTCTACTCCGTCGAGGGCTTTTGCCTCTTCAAAATAAGATTTATGCTCACTGTCGCTGCCGTCGTCAACCACTACTATATCGTTAAAGCCCTCCTTCAGGAGACCCTTTACCGTATTTACCATTTTTTCATCGGGATTAAGCGATGGCAAAATAACCGTTGCTCTCACATTTTCCTCTTTTCCGGGCGCTAAAAGGCTTTGCTCCCTATCTCGCAAGCTTTTTATGCCGTGCAGGCTTTATCTGCGTCCTCGCTTCTCCGCTGCTCTGCAAGCGCTGCGCCCATATACTAAAGAAACGTACCGTCAGCCTAAGGCTTCCTGTTCCTTTTCTGCTTCGCCTTTGCCGGATTTGCACACCCTGTCAGCAATAACGTTTACAAGTATTCCTATGCCTATACCCGTTACCAAGCCTCCGAGGACATCCGTCGGATAGTGTATGCCGATATAAAGCCTTGAAAAAGCAATAAGCGCCGCAAGTATTATCAAGGCTACGGCAGCCTTCTTCGGCAATTGCCTGAACATAGCTGTTGCAGAGGCGAAGCTTGCGCCCGTATGCCCCGACGGGAATGATGCGTCGTGCGCCGGACTTACAATACATTTCAGTCCTTCGACTACCTCATAAGGCCTTGTCCTGTTTACAAGATTTTTAAGTATGAGATTGTTTACGACCACTGAACCAACAAGTGCAATTGCGGAATAGACGCCCGCTTTTCTTGTTTTTTTAAAGCATAAAAGCACAAGAGTAAGCAGTATCCAGAAAATACCGGCGTCGCCCAAATGTGTGATTGTCTTGAAAATAGGGTCGCAAATTGAATTTCTAATGTTTTCCTGTATAAAAATAAGAATGTCTCCGTCAATTGAAAGCATGCCGTTTTCCCCCTGTTTTTAGGAATATAAGGGAGGCTTGCCGTTTTCCTCATATTCCAACAATATGTTACATAATATCACAATAAACGGGGATAATCAATTAATCTTCTTTTCAATTATGTTAATATTTTTTTAAGTTTTTTTTATTTTTCTTTTATTTACCGTTAATTTGCTGCGCTGCGGCATTGGCAGCAGGAAAAAATTAACTCTGCATCTGTTTTAATTCGTAAAATTCGCCTTTTTTTGCCATCAGCTCCTCATAATTTCCGAACTCCCTAAGTCCGCCCTGACCGATCACCGCAATTTTATCGGCGTCCTTAATCGTAGAAAGCCTGTGGGCAACAATAAGAGTGGTTCTGTCCTTTACAAGGTTCGATATGGCGTTTTGTATCTTCTTCTCTGATATTGAATCCAGCGCCGAGGTCGCCTCGTCAAGTATCAGTATTCGTGGATCTCTTACAAAAGCTCTGGCAATGGATATTCTTTGCCTCTGACCTCCCGACAGGTTGCTGCCATGTTCGGTAATCATGGTATCAAGCCCGTCCGGAAGAGAGCTTATGAAATCGTCGAGGTTTGCGGCCTTTATTACCTCCTGCAGCTGTTCGTCGCTGATATCCTCGCTTCCGTATGTGATGTTTTCCCTGATGGTTCCCGTAAAAAGTATCGACTGCTGCGGAACCACCGCTATGTGGCTCCTGAAGCTTCTGAGGTCAAGCCCGGACATATCCTGACCGTCAATAAGCACTCTTCCTCCCGTGGGCCGCATGAAGCCTATGACAAGATTAAGTATGGTCGTCTTTCCGGCTCCCGAGCCTCCGACGAGAGCAATCGTCTTTCCGGCAGGAACAGACATGTTAAAGTCGTCCAAAACATTCTGCTCGCTGTCGTGATAGTGAAAAGCCACGTGCTCGAAATCTATTTTACCCATAACCTGCGTAAGCTTTTTCTTGTTGCTGTAGTCCTCTGTATCGTGACAGCTTAAAATATCGCCTACCGAATTGACAGACTCAAGTCCCTTTGAAATTGTCGGAAGCAGAGTTATAATTCCTGAAACCTGTGCGACTATTTGCCCGAAATAGGTCTGGTAAAGAACCACGTCGCCTACGGAGATCACGGATTTATAGGCGAGATATCCCGTAAATCCAAGGCAGAAAACCTGAAAGACCTGAAATGCGACCCAGCTTATTGAAGAAAAGACAGACTGAACCATATCCAGTTTAAGACCGCTTGACGCGAGGTGCCCAAGCTGATTGTTTATTTTTGCAGTCTCTTTATCCTCAAGAGCATGAGCACGCGTAACAGGTATAAGCTCTACCATTTCCATGACTCTTACAGAGGTTTCTTCCATTTCTTTCCGGAATTCCTTGTTATAACGCTTGATTTTGGATTTAAAAGTAACCATGATCAAAACAGCTACCGGTATGGTTCCGATAAAGAAAACAAAAACAGTCAGACTCCTTGTAACTACGACAAGGAATGCGACAAACACATTCATTATTATGCTTAACACTGAAATAAAAATCTGAGAGGACAGTGTTTCGATCTGCTCCACATCGCGCATAATCTTGGATTGCAGACGCCCAGACTGCATCTCATTGTGATATCTTATGGAGAGCTGCTGGAGCTTTCTTACCATTGCGCTCCGTAAGTCTCTCTCCATCTCTCTTATCGTCTTTGAATAGAGCCACACGTGAAAGTAATTGCTAAGCACGTTCTGCGCAAGCAAAAGGCTCATCACGACCACGTTTATCAATATAGTCCTTCCGGCATCGTCCGGCTTCTGTGTCGCCGCATTTACAATGTTAGACGTAACTATCGGCAGCACCCACACCGGCGAGTGCTTGATAAAGAAAAATATTATGGAAAGTACCAGCTTAAGGTATCTTCCTCTGTATAACCCCAAAAGCGTCTTAAGCGAGTTTCGGCTGCTGTCGTTAAAATTATCGAGCAGCATCTTCTCCTCTGTGCTCAACTCTTCTAAAGAAGCGTCCGTGTTTTTTTCCATTTTTTACTCTATTGCCTCCGTGTAAAACCTGCTCTCACCAACCGGCAAAATTAAAGTGAAAGAAAATACAGCAAAAGCATATGCAGCGGGTAGAAAGAGTAGAATACGTATCTCGCTTTCTTCGTACCCTCCTTGCCGTTAAAGGTGTATATCATAAACAGCGATATTATTGCGCCTACCGCATATGCCAAGGTTATCCCCGTGTAGAAGCTTACAACCGCCAGAACCATCATTACCGATATCGCAGGCTTATTGCCTCTCAGGAAGTAAAACATGGAAACCAGCAGGGTTATAAGCACCGGCTCCTCAAAAGGAATTACCACAAGCAGGAACACTGTCCCTATCATCGTAATTGTGGTAAGCAGAATATAAGGAGCCTTCTTTTTGCCAAAATATTTGTCCTTTATCTTTTCCAGTATCATCAGCATTACCAAGTTCATCGCAACAGTCATCAGCCCGTCGATCGCCGAAGTCGCAGTGTACATGAAAATGTCGTAGTAATATGCAAACGCCTTATCGTCGACAAGCGGTTTAAGCTTGACAAGATTTGCCATCGTACAGACCGCATCCGGTCCGACATAGGTGTGAATTGCCTTCTCTACTATTCTGAGAGCCTGCATGGACATGTACCAGTAAGGTATTACCGCAGCTGAACCGAAGGTAAAAAGCCTGATGAAATAAAACTTTTTATCGGAGGTTCTGTAATAGCCCTCTACCAGCAGGAAGCACACAAGCGGCAGGGCAATCTGTCCGATGCTGCGCATTGCGCAGTAAAGCGGATAATTTGCCGTTCCGTCCACAAAAAGCATGGCGGCGTTTCCGATTGTATAGGATATCAGAATTACGATTCTTATCACGAAGCTTGACATTTTTGCCTTCCCTCCGCATGTCCTGCGCCTTGCCCTGACAGGGCGCGCATGCCATGCCCTTTACTCTCGGTACGGGTTATTCTTTACCGGTATTCTCCGTACCTTCTTTTACCTTTTTTACGTTTCTTTTTGCTTTCGCGCGGCTCGGCTTTTCAACGCTTCTGCTCTTAAGGACCGCTATGCATCTTCCGGGTATCCTAAGAGTAGGCTCCGTCACGGCTTCACCCTTTAAATATTTTCTGCCTCCAAGCTCCTCTGTCGAAAGCTCAAAGCACCATTCCTTACCCTCTGTCTCCGTAGGAATTTCAAACGCTTTTTCATCCCAGTGCATGTTGCAGGCAATATAAAAATCCTCGTCCTTATGGGTCCTGTCCACAAAAGCATATGCCCCTGAATACATAACGGCAATGCAACGGTTGTAATAATTATAGTCCGGGTACCATGCCTGCTGCGAGTGAAGCGAAACGTCAGGCTTACCGCTGAACAGATAATCAGTCTTTTTAAGATTGAGCCTGTTTCTTAGCACGGGATGCCTCTTTCTGAGCGCAATAAGCTCCTTGATAAACTCATAAAGTTCGGTATCGCACTTATCCTTTTTCCAGTTCACCCACCCTGTCTCATTATCCTGACAGTAAGCGTTGTTGTTGCCGCCCTGGGAATTTCCAAGCTCGTCGCCTGAGAAAATCAGCGGTACGCCCTGACTTAAAAGCAGCGCAGCCATCGCATTCTTTCTCATCTTAAGACGTAGCTCGCGCACTTTTTTATGCTTGTCCGGCCCTTCCGCGCCGCAGTTCCAGCTATAGTTCAAATCGGTACCGTCGCGCCCGTTCTCGCCGTTGGCTTCATTATGCTTCATTTCATACATGTAAAGGTCGGCAAGAGTAAAGCCGTTGTGGTCGGTAATATAATTTATCCTTACTGTCTTTCCGCTGTTTTCTGACATCTGGTAAAGAACCTGCCCTGACATTCCCTCGTCGCTTTTGAGGAATCTGCGGAGGTCGCCTGAAAAGCTGTCATTGTACACTGCAAGCCTTCTGGAGTCAGGAATGTACTCCCTTGGGTATATTTCATCAGTGTTCCAGCTGCTTCCGATAAGCTTAGCCCTGCTAAGATAAGGGTCGCAGGCAATAAGCACAGGGTCTACGCATTCCAGATTAAGCTTGAAGCCGTCGATCCTGTACTCCTTAATCCAAAACCTGAGAGCGTCCAGGATCATGGTACGGTTCGCTGTCTGGGGTATTACCACTTCCATCAGCACCTCTATGCCTGCGTCGTGCAGCTTGGATACCATATATTTGAATTCGCTGTCAGCCTTCTCAGGCTGGGAAGCGTAGGAAGCCTTCGGGGCAAAAAAGTAATAAAAAGAGGTGTAGCCCCAAAAATTGATCTTGTTTTTTATATCCTTAACATAAGGCAGCTCCTCCGATGAGTTCCCCATCGGATTTATTTTATCCGGAGAAATATCCTCGGAAATTCCGTCCGGTCTTACAGCGCCTTGAAAACCTGAAGCCTCTGTTTTTCCGCGGACAGTTCCGGATATATCTGCAGCGTTTTTATCCTCTGCCGGAGCCGAACCTTCAGGCAAAACGCCCTGTCCGTCTGCCCTTTTTTCAGCCTCATCTCCTGTTGTACTACCTCTGTAGAACTTAGAAGATACGAACTCCGGCACTCCCGTCTCCGGTTCCGCCTCATAAATCTCATTATACTCCATACATGGCATCAAAAGCACAGCGTTTATGCCCAGATCCTTAAGATGCGGTATTCTTTCAGCCACTCCCTTATATGTTCCGGCGTGCGCCTTTTTCAAAGATTTTGTAAAACCTCTCACATGAAGCTTATAAAGAATCAGCTCCTGAAAATCAAGTCTGGGGAGGCTGCTTTCACCCCAGTCAAAATAATTTTCGCAGACATAGGCTCTAATCATCTTTTTTGCCTTTCTGCTTAATGCTTTTCCGTAAACCTCACGTCCGCTAAGCAGCTTCGCATAGGGGTCGACAAAGCTCACTCCCTTTGCTTCATAGAGATAAGTGTAGCCCTTACCTGTAAAATTTTTAACGGTAACCGCAAAAACATTTCCGTATCTGAAGCTTGAATCCAGCTTTATCACTGCTTCCGGCTGAGTGCTTTCAGCTCCTTTATAAAGCTTCAGCAAAAGCTCGTCCGTGTCGCCTGCCGCCACAGCAAAATTTGTGTTTTTTCCGCTGTGCGTTACTCCCAAAGTCATGCAGTCCCCTGCAACATACTGTAACTGTATCATATATACCTCATCAGTAATAATCCGCTGCCGCAACGGTGATTTTTACAAATCCGTCTGGCAAACAGGTAGTTTAACTTCAATTAACCGCTTTTGTTCTGTCAGACCGTTTAACGCCGATAAAATGTCCCCCGTCTTATCGGACGGCTCTGCCCTAAACCTATTCCTCGTCCTGCTCGAACGCCTCTTCATTCTCAGGAGCAACCTCCTGAACCTTCTGACGCTTGCGTGCGCCCTCGTCGCTGTCAAGGTACTCGTCGTAGGTCGTAACCTTGTCTATCAGCTTTCCGTCAGGGGTAATTTCCATTATCCTGTTTGCAATCGTCTGTATAAACTGGTGATCCTGCGATGTGAACAACGCTACGCCAGGAAATTTAATCATGCCGTTATTGAGCGCGGTAATTGATTCCATGTCCAGATGGTTGGTAGGCTCATCAAGTATCAGTACGTTTGCCCCAAGAAGCATCATCTTGGAAAGCATGACTCTGACTCTCTCCCCTCCTGAAAGGACATTTACAGGCTTCACTCCGTCATCTCCCGTGAAAAGCATTCTCCCCAAAAAGCCTCTTACGTAAGTAACGTCCTTTTCAGGAGAGAAAGGCATGAGGAAATCCACTATCTGCTCGTCACCCTTAAAAAGCTGGGTATTGTCCTTAGGGAAATATGCCTGCGTCGTGGTAACGCCAAATTTGTAGCTTCCCTCGTCAGGTTCCGTTTCTCCTGCCAATATCTTAAAAAGCGTCGTCGTTGCAAGAGTGTTGCTGCCGACAAAAGCGACCTTGTCCTCTCTTCCGAGTATGAAGCTTATATCGTCAAGGACCTTAACTCCGTCAACCGTTTTGGAAATGCCTGACACCGTAAGCACCTCGTTTCCAATCTCACGGTTAGGCCTGAAATCAATGTAAGGATATTTGCGGCTTGAAGGCCTGATGTCGTCAAGCTCAATCTTTTCAAGCGCTCTCTTACGGGCAGTCGCCTGTTTGGATTTGGAGGCGTTTGCAGAGAACCTTTGGATAAATTCCTGCAATTCCTTGATCTTCTCTTCCTTTTTTCTGTTGGCTTCCTTCATCTGCTTTATCATCAGCTGACTGGATTCGTACCAGAAATCATAGTTGCCTGCATAAAGCTGAATTTTCGCGTAATCAATATCAGCGATATGAGTACACACCTTGTTAAGGAAGTATCGGTCGTGAGAAACCACGATTACCGTGTTGTCAAAGTTTATAAGGAACTCTTCGAGCCACCTGATAGCATCTAAATCAAGGTGGTTGGTAGGCTCGTCTAAAAGCAGAATGTCAGGGTTGCCGAAAAGCGCCTGCGCAAGGAGAACCTTGACCTTCTGACTGCCGTTAAGCTCGCTCATCATGCTATAGTGAAGGTCTGTTTCGATTCCGAGTCCGTTCAGAAGCGACGCCGCGTCGGCCTCTGCCTCCCAGCCTCCAAGCTCTCCGAATTCAGCCTCAAGCTCGCTTGCACGGATTCCGTCTTCCTCGGAGAAATCCTCCTTCATGTAGATAGCGTCCTTTTCTTCACGGATATCGTAAAGACGCCTGTTTCCCATGATTACCGTATCAAGCACGGTATAGCCGTCATATTTGAAATGGTCCTGCTCAAGGAAGGAAAGCCTCTGTCCCTGGGTTATTATCACATCGCCCTTGGTCGGCTCAAGCTTTCCGCTGAGAATCTTGAGAAATGTGGACTTTCCTGCGCCGTTTGCGCCGATTATTCCGTAACAGTTCCCCTCTGTAAACTTTATATTTACATCCTCAAAAAGAGCCTTTTTGCCCAGTCTTAAGGTTATGTTTGCCGCCTGTATCATAAATATTTTCCTTTCACCGTTTTCAGACAGCCTCCGCATGCCCAAAAACCGTATTGCTTCTTATAATGCTTTCTAAAATGCCTTTGCTATTTTACAATATAATTCGCCTTTTGCATAGAGTGTTTTAGTTTTATTTTCAACGATTTTATCTATTTTTAAGTATTTGACATTGCTTAGTATTCACGGTAGACCACTCCTTTTTCAGTAACGTAAGACAGCCTGCACGATACCGTATATCCGCCTTCTCCGTTTGCTTCTTCTTCATATTTCAGCTCGGCGTCAACTCTGAACTTCCCCGTGCCCTCCGCAGTTTCAAAATACTCCGAAAGAATACCGTCGATGTATACCCTTCCGCTAATCAGCACTCCGCCCTCGTAATTGTTTATATGCGCCCTTTCAAGCTTCCTGTCCTTATCATACATCAGTACGGCTAGCAGATTATCGTCTTTATCATACACATAAACCTCGCTGCTGCCGTCGTCATGCTTTGCAAGCTCGTCGGTTATCATTTCGTCGGTTATTTTAAAATCGTACTCCCTGCTTGCCTCCGTGGCTCTTAAGCGTACTGCGGAAAGAACCTCCTCCACCTCTGCATCAGAGTAACCGAATTCGTATCTTTCCTGATTTGCCGCATCCTCTGTGGCAGTATCCGGAATAGGCGTAACCGTCGGTCCTGTTTTAAGCTCTGATTCCTCAGGCGTTCCTCCGCACCCGACGGCAGCCGCCGCAAGGAGCAGTGCTGATAAAAGCAGCACAACGTATTTTTTTACTCTTATCGGTTCCATTACAATTTCCGTCCGTTCCTTACCCTGTTTTATCCGGCAGGCACCGGCAAAATGCCTTCCGGGTCTGTTGACGCAGCCTCAAACAATATTATAGCCCGGTCGCAGTCCTGCCTTTTCTGAAGAAGGCAGGAGCTTCAGCCGGGCATTATATTACTCCTCAAACATAAGCTCGCCGTAAGTAGGCACAGGCCACAGTCTTCCGTCAACCATTGTTTCAAGACAGTCAACCGGCTTTCTGAGCGCATCCATTTTAGGACACACGGAAAATCGGAAAAACTTTGCCCTTTCGGATGCGTTTTCAATTTTCTTTGCCTCCTCAACGGTATCGCGAAGAGACGCCAAAGCACGTCTTACCTCCGTCAGCTTAGCGGATATCTCGCGAAGCAGCACCTCCTGTGTCATGACCTCCGCCGCCGGACACGCCGCCTTGACTGAATTAAGCGAATCCGCAAGCGCTTTCATGTATTCGGCTACGGCAGGTATGTACTGTCTCATAACCATGTCTATCATGGTTCTTGCCTCTATGTTGATGACCTTCGAGTAGTTTTCATAGTTTATCTCTACTCGGCTGTAAAGCTCCGCTGCCGAATATATGCCCTGTTCCTCGAACAGCTTTATGGATTTAGGATTTACAAGAACCTCAATGGCTTCCACAAAGGTTCTGATATTAGGAAGACCTCTTCGTTCGGCCTCCTCCTCCCATTCCTTTGAATAGGCATTCCCGTTAAATATAACTCTCTGATGCTCTGTAAGCGTTTTCTTAATGAGGTCGTGGATCGCCTTATCAAAATCCTCAGCCTGCTCAAGCTCGTCAGCGAATTCCTTTAACGTCTCGGCTACCATCGCGTTCAGGAAGGTGTTCGGCTCTGCTATTGACATGCTCGCGCCTACCATTCTGAACTCGAACTTGTTGCCTGTAAAGGCAAACGGAGAAGTTCTGTTTCTGTCAGTAGCGTCCTTTGAAAATGTAGGAAGCGTTTTTACGCCTGTTTCCAGTCTTCCGCTCTGCTTGGCTGTCTTTGCCTCTCCCGTCTCGATAAGCTGTGCAACAACGTCTTCAAGCTGCTCACCGAGGAAAACCGAAATAATGGCAGGCGGCGCTTCATTCGTTCCAAGCCTGTGGTCATTTCCCGGATTTGACGCGGAAAGCCTTAACAGATCCGCATGATCGTCCACGGCTTTTATTATCGCTGAAAGGAAAAGCAGAAACTGAATGTTCTCATTCGGCGTCTTGCCGGGGTCAAGAAGATTCTTGCCCGTATCGGTAACCATCGACCAATTGTTATGCTTACCCGAACCGCTGAGCCCTGCATAAGGCTTTTCATGCAGCAGGCACTCAAGCCCGTGTCTTCTCGCCACCTTCTTCATCGTGTCCATGGACAACTGATTATGATCCGTTGATATGTTAACGCTGCCGTAAATCGGAGCCAGCTCATGCTGTGTAGGCGCGACCTCATTGTGCTGCGTCTTTGCATGTATGCCGAGCTTCCACAGCTCCTCGTTCAGATCCTTCATGAAGGCGGCAACTCTTTCTCTGATTGAGCCGAAATAATGATCCTCAAGCTCCTCTCCCTTCGGGGCAGGCGCTCCGAAGAGCGTTCGTCCCGTAAAAATAAGATCCTGACGCTTGATGAACTTCTCGCGATCCACAAGGAAATATTCCTGTTCCGCCCCGACCGAGCATTCGACCCTCTTTACGTCGCCGTGTCCAAAGAGCCTTAATATCCTGACTGCCTGCTTTGACAGCGACGCCATGGAGCGAAGCAGCGGAGTTTTTTTATCAAGAGCCTCTCCAGTGTAGGAGCAGAAGGCTGTCGGTATGCAAAGGGTGACTCCCGCCGCATCCTCTCTTAAAAACGCAGGCGAAGTGCAGTCCCACGCAGTATATCCCCTCGCCTCGAACGTCGCTCTGAGGCCTCCGCTTGGAAAAGATGAAGCATCAGGCTCTCCCTTTATCAACTCTTTTCCCGAAAATTCCATTATGACTTTTCCGTCGGCGGCAGGCTCAATAAATGAGTCGTGTTTCTCGGCGGTTATGCCTGTGAGCGGCTGGAACCAGTGGGTATAATGCGTCGCTCCCCTTTCTATTGCCCAGTCCTTCATTGCGTTGGCTACAACATTTGCAACCTCCAGAGTCATTTCTCCTCTGTTTTCCATTACGCGCTTTAACGCCTTGAACGTGTCCTTAGGCAGCCTTTCCCTCATAAGCGACTCGTTAAAGACGTCAATACCGAAAATCTCAGTCAGCTTCATTGCCATACTCTGCGATCTCCTTCCCAAATATCCCTATTCCCAAAAAAATTTGCTTTCCGAATAAAGCAAATATGCCGCAGGGAAAAATCTCCCTGCGGTAGCCGAAAATCACTTTTCGTTTTTTATTAATACGTCCACCTGACGGAAAGGTATTGTGTAGCCCTTTTCGTCCATGGATTTCTTAATCTTTTCCTGCAAATCAAACTTTACGTCCCAGTAATGCTCCGTAGCGCACCACACTCTGAATCCCACTGAAACGCTGTCATTTGCAAAATCGCTGATAAAAATGTCAACCGGTCTGTCCTTAAGGACAAGCTCGGACGATGCCGCAAGCCCTGCAAGCATTGATTTGATTCCCTCGTAATCGTCGCTGTAGCTCACAGGCACCGTAAAATCGACCCTTCTTACAGGCTCCTTTGAAACATTTACAAGATCTGCGTTTGAAAGCGTTCCGTTTGGAAGCACCACGATCTTGTTATCAGGCGTTTTAAGCTTTGTATAACATATATCTATGCTGTAAACCGTCCCCTCAAGACCTTTTGCGGAAATATAATCTCCGACAACGAACGGCTTCATAAGAAGGATAAGCACCCCTCCTGCAAAGTTCTGAAGGCTTCCCTGAAGCGCAAGTCCGACAGCAAGTCCGCAGGAACCGATTACCGCGACAAACGACGCTGTCGGTATTCCGAATATGCCTGCGATTATTACGACAAGTATGCCGTAAAGGGCGATCCTTGCCATTGACGAAAGGAAGGAAATAACTCCCTTTTCAAGGCCTGCCCTCTCCGTAGCCTTTTTAAGAATCTCAATTACAAGCTTTATCAGCTTTGTGCCGATAAGAAATACGGCAACTACCTCTACAAGGCTCCATACTATCGGAGCAGCTATCTGCCAGATTTCATACATTTCTTTATCCTCCGTTAAAAGCAGGACTATTTACTCTTATTTTCAGTCTTCTTGGCGGCCGGCGTCCTGCTCACAGCCTTCTTCGCCGAAGTCCTTGCAGCCGCCTTTTTTTCTGTGCTCTTCGCTGCCTTTTCAAGCTTTTTGCAGGTAAAGATCGCGACTCCGAGAGGCGGAACGTCAATTTCAATAGAGTTGGCTCTTCCGTCGACCTTAATTTCCTTGCTCTGTTTAAGTCTTGAATTAACCATTCCGCTTCCGCCGAATTCGACTGCATCGGAATTGAGGATTTCCTTATACCTGCCCATGAACGGAACCCCTACGGCAAGCTTTTCGTACTTATTAGGAGTGAAGTTGCACACTACAAAGATCGTCTCGTCAGGATTTTCTGTCTTTCTCACAAATGAAACCATGCTCCTGTCAGCATCAAGGCAGCTCATCCATTCAAAACCGTCCGGATCCTGGTCAAGCTTGTAAAGAGCCGGATGGGCTGCATAAAGCTTAAACAGCGCCTTGGTATATGCAGACATCTTTGCGTGATTTTCGTCCTCCTCAAGAAGATTCCAGTCAAGGCTTCTCTCCTCGCTCCACTCTCTGGACTGCGCGAACTCCTGCCCCATAAAAAGGAGCTTCTTGCCCGGATGGCACATCATATAACCGTAAGCCGCTCGCAGATTGCTGAATTTGTTCTCCGTATTTCCCGGCATTTTGTTAAGCATCGAGCATTTTCCGTGAACGACCTCATCATGTGAAAGCACAAGTATAAAGTTTTCACTGTAAGCATATAACATGCTGAATGTCAAAAGCCCGTGACATCCCTTTCTAAAGAGAGGATCCTGCTTCATGTAGGTTGTGTAATCGTTCATCCAGCCCATATTCCACTTGAAATCAAAACCAAGTCCGTCATCCTCAACATCGCCGGTAATCTTTGGCCATGCCGTGGATTCCTCCGCTATCATGATAACGCCCTTGTTTCTCTTCTTCATAATGGAATTAAGGTGCTTGATAAGCTCAATCGCTTCAAGGTTTTCCTTTCCGCCGTAAATGTTCGGCAGCCATTCTCCGTCGTTTTTGCCATAATCAAGATAAAGCATTGAAGCAACCGCATCCATGCGTATTCCGTCTGCGTGGAATTTTTCAACCCAGTAAAGAGCGTTTGCAATAAGGAAGTTGGAAACCTGCGGTCTTCCGTAGTTGAAGATAAGAGTGCCCCAGTGAGGATGCGAACCCTTTCTTGGGTCATAATGCTCGTAAAGACATGTTCCGTCAAAGTTTGACAGGCCGAAGGTATCTCTTGGGAAATGCGCAGGCACCCAGTCGAGGATAACGCCAATGCCTTTTTTGTGCATATAATCCACAAAATACATGAAATCCTCCGGGCTTCCGTATCTTGAGGTTACTGCATAGTAACCTGTTACCTGATAACCCCACGACGCGTCGAGAGGATGCTCCATTATCGGCATAAGCTCAACGTGCGTGTAGCCGTGGTCAAGACAGTAATCGGCAAGCATTTCCGCCGTTTCACGGTAATTGTAGAAGCTGCCGTTTTCTTCCTCCGGCTTTTTCCACGAACCGAGATGTACCTCGTAAATGAGCATAGGCTTGTTTACGGCACTTCCTTCGTTTCTTGCCTCAAGCCACTTTTCATCTCCCCATTTGTAGTTTCTCAAGTCCGCTACCTTGGAAGCGGTTCCCGGCCTAAGCTCCGCCGCATTTGCAAAAGGATCGGATTTAAGATAAGTAAGACCGCCTTTAACCTTTATTTCGTATTTGTAGATTGAGCCGATTGCAATGTCAGGGATAAAAAGCTCAAAAATACCGGAAGCTCCGAGCCTTCTCATCGGGTGTTTTCTTCCGTCCCAGTTATTGAAATCTCCGACAACGCTTATACGCATTGCATTTGGAGCCCACAGCGCAAAAAGCACGCCGTCCGTGCCGTCTACTGTCATCGGGTGGGCGCCAAGCTTTTCATAAACCGTATAGTTTATCCCTGCAGAATACAGATCGCACTCCTCCTCCGTAATAACCGGTCCAAAGGAATAAGGGTCGGTTACCGTCTCGCTTCCGCCCTCATAGTCGGCAGTAAGAGTGTATTTGAAGATTTTCTTCCTGTCACGGAAAAGGGCCGCAAAATACCCCATGTCGTCCATCTTTTCCATTACCTGCTTTTTATTTCCGTACTTAACCGTTACCTGCACGGCATCAGGGAAGAAAGCCCCAATCATAACTCCTTCGTCCGTGATGTGAGGACCGAGAACCTGATGCGGATTGTCATGCTCCGCATAACAGACCGCTTCAATTTCAGGCCAGTTCATCATTCCATACAGTTTTTCGTCCATAAGAATACCTCCAATTCCTATCAATCATAATACCATTGATCTTTATACTGCTTGTCCGGTTCAGAAACGGCTCCGTCACCGCTTACACCGTCTTCGCCGTTTTCACTTTTGCCGCCTTCGCTTCCTGCATTTCCGCCCTCGCTTCCGGCGTCTTCGCCGTTTTCTCCTACAGCAGCCTTTTCTTCTCCCGCAGGCGCTTCAAACATAGGCATGTACACCGCAAAAACCTTCTCAATAAGAGACGAGGATATATAAGCGTACAGAGCCGGCAGGACAATTATCACCAGCGGCGGACAAATGTAACCGACCGCAATACACACTGCCGTAAGCACTATCAGAAGCACTGAATATATAAAATATCTGACTGCCATCAGATAAGAAAAGGCAAACATCTGTCCCAAGCCGAAATCAAACCTTGAAAGAATCGGAAAAATGTAGACAAGCATACAAAGCAAAAAAAATGCCACTACAACAACTATCCAGAACGTGAACTGCGGGCCGCCGCTTGCGGTGCTGTTCCACAGGGAATAGAGCAGATAACCCGACGCAGTGCCCAGCACAAGGAATATCATCCATATGGCTGCGCCCTGAAGAAGGTTCTGCTTAAAGGAATGAAAAAAGTTTTTCACTCCGTAGCCCCTGTCCTTTTTGACCGTCTTCATAACAGAATAATAAAGAGCGGTATAAGCCGGTCCTATCGTTACTATCGGGATGCAGCAGAAAACAAAAATCACGTTCAGCATCACCAAGTCAGTAGCTTTATTAAGAAATCTCCAGAACGGTCTGTCCTGATCAAATAAACTTCCCATTTTTTCCTTTCACAGTCCGAGGCCTTCGCCCGAACTCTCCGTTATATCCTTCAGTATACCATGCCGCGGCATCATCGGCAACATAAATAAATCATTTTATAAATCTATTCCGTACTTTTTGCCGTACTTTTTCAATATATCGTCATACTGCTTCATTCTGCCGTCCGCACGGTCAAGAGCGCTTTCGGCCTTAACCGCAGCAGTGATGTTTTCGTAATCCCTATTTTCGCTATTGACCCTTTCCTCTTCCGTGTAAGGAAGACCCATGGCTTTTCTTTCCCTCATATCAAAAACCCTGAGAGTGTCATAAAACCCAAGCTGCATTCTGAAAAGAATGCTTTTTCCGGCAAAGTCAAGCGTGCCGTCCAGCAGCTCTCCTATATCCCTCGAAGGTCTTATTTCTATTATTTCGTCAGCACGGCTTGCAAGGTACAAATCATATTCGCTGTCCTTGCCGCACATTGCAATTATCAGGTTTTTGCAGCCTGCCTCCTCGATAAGCGGCCTAATCGGAACATTATCGGTAATGCCTCCGTCAAGCATTTTTTCTCCGTCGATTTTAACCGAGGAGTATATGACGGGAAGCGCTGACGATGCAAGAAGTATCTGTACGATCTTATCTTTATCCATTCCGTTCAGACAGTAATACCTTTCCTCCATCGCCTCGGCATACTTCTTTATGTTTGGCTTGATGTCTCCGACGGTTTCCGGAAAAACAAGCTTCTCCGTTTCAGCGGAAGTGTTGACATAGGTCTTTACCGAACTGAATTTAAACCCTTCAAAGTCGACGTCCTTGTCCATTATGTCAAGAAGTCCCTCCCTGCTGAAGGAGCTCCCGGACGAGGAGACCGTAAAAACGTCCTTTGCCGATATGTTTTTCCATATTTTTTCCGCCTTTTCGTAGTCCCCGATGGCAAAAAGCATCGCATTTAAGGCTCCCACTGAGGCTCCCGAAACCGCCTCTATGTCAAAATTTTTTCCAAGATGCCTGAGCGCTTTCCACACGCCGATTTGATAGGCGCCTTTTCCGCCGCCTCCCGAAAAGCACAGTCCGTATTTTTTCATAATGCCTCTCCCTTGCAAGTTTAAAGCGCAACCCAATAAAGAGTAAAAATCCCGAATGCAATCAGGGCTGCGATAAAGCTCTTTTTCGGAAATTTCTCATGTCCGCGTTCCAGTTCGCCGTAAGTACTCGCCCTTTGCCACATATAAACCGCAATCCCCGCACAGGTTGCCATAAAGAAAAGCAGAGCTCCGTAGACCGTGATTTGCAGAACATTTGCCGCAAGCTCCGATACGCTGCCCTTGTCGGCCTGTGCCAAAACGATCCTGTGAGTTACTATGCAAACCGCAACATCCGCCACAAGCGCCCAGTGAATTACGTTTAGTTTCTTCTCCATAGCAGTACCGTCCGCAGTGCCAAGACAGACAGATTTCCCTTCCGTAGCGTCTAAGAATCGGCGTCCTGTCGACGCCTTTTATGTATTGTACCAAAAATACGTTAAAAATTAAACCTTCTGAGAGTAAAAAATTGGAGTAATTTTAAGATTTTAAAAAGGCAGGAAAAATTTTTTCCCGCCTTTTAAAACAATGATCGCCGCATCTCTACTCAATCTTCTGCATTTCAAGCTGAGCGCTTACAAGTCCGTAATAAATTCCTTTCTTTTCCATCAGCTCGTTATGCGTTCCGATTTCCGCAATATTATGTCCGTCAATTACCACAAGCCTGTCGGCATCCTTAAGGGTTGACAGTCTGTGGGCGATCGCAAAGGTCGTGCAGCCCTCTCTCAGTCTTTCCAGCGCCTTCTGTATCAGATATTCGCTTTCCGTATCAAGATTTGACGTTGCCTCGTCCAAAATAAGGATCTTTGGATTGTTAAGCACCGCACGGGCTATCGAAAGCCTCTGCCTCTCGCCGCCTGATAAGCTGTAGCCATGCTCGCCTATGTAGGTGTTATAGCCGTCAGGTGTCTTCATTATAAAGTCGTGCGCATTGGCAAGCTTGGCGGCATGTATTATCTCTTCATAGGTCGCATCCGGCTTTGAGAACCTCAGATTGTTATAGATTGTTCCGGCAAAGAGGAAGTTTTCCTGAAGCACTATTCCGAGCTGTGAGTGATATTCCGCAACCTTAAGGTCGTTAAGGTCGGTTCCGTCAATCACTATTTCTCCGTCGTCCACATCGTAAAGCCTCATAAGCAGGTTAATAAGCGTTGATTTGCCGGTTCCGCTTGCTCCGACAAGGCCTATCATCTCGCCCGGCTTTACCTTGAGGCTGATTCCTTCAAGTACAGGAGTGTGCGAGTGGTACCCGAAACGCACGTTCCGAAGTTCGACCTCTCCTGTTATTTGCTTGCTGACCGGCTCTTCGCCATCCTTTATTGCCGGCTCCTCGTCCAGAATATCGTAAATTCTCTCAAGACTTGTTATAAGCTGTGTTATTCTTCTCGGAAGGAAGGTCATCCATTCCAAAGGTCCGTAAAGTATCCATGCGTATCCGATAAGCTGGTTGAGCCTTCCAAGCGTGAGCGTTCCGCCAAGCACCTCGCTGCCGCCCAGATATGTTATTGCATACACTCCCATGCTCATAATAAAGGTAAGCAGCGGATAAAAGCTTGCCCAGAAAATCTCATTTCTTCTCTGTATGACGCAGAATTCCCCGGTCAGTCTTTCAAAGTTCCTTGCCTCCTGCTCCTCCGTACCGAAGCTCTTAACTATCCTCATTCCGCTCAGTACATCCTGCAAGCCCGAATTTGTTTTGTCGGATTTAACCCACTGCATATGAAATCTTCTGTGGATATTTCTTCTGAACATTACCGACAGTCCGAGCGCAACAGGCATGAACACCACTGAAAGAAGCGTAAGCTCAACGCTTATGCCAAACATCACGATGACTGCGGCGACCATGGTAACTATGCAGGAAAACATTCCTGAAAACGCCTCCTGCATGAAACCGCTGATTTCCATGGTGTCCCTTGTCATTCTGTTCATGAGCGCTCCCGGACGTCTGTCCGTTATGTAGGACATCGACAGCTTTTGAAGCTTGTCGTAAACCATAGTGCGCACGTCCTTGGAAAGACTGGTTCCCATGCGGTTGCAGAGCCAGTAATTCGTCGAATCAAACACAATGCTTAAAAACGTCGTGATTATCATTGCCGCGGCAAACAGGAATATGGCGTTCATTCCTCCCTTGCCTTCTCTGAGACAGTTGTCTATGAAAAGCTGCTGAATCTTCGGTCTTACAAGCTGCATTGACGAAATCATAATCATACACAGGCATATGAGGAAAAGCTGCAGCTTATAGGCGCCGCACAGCTTTATGAATTTAATAATAACGCCCTGACCGCCGTCGCACTTCGGACATTTGCTCCTGCCGCGCAGCGGAGTTCCGCAAATCGGGCACGTCTTCTCAAGCTCCGTGCTGATTATCTTTTTATTAACGCCGTCTCTGAGGTTAATAAGGCCTCTCGCCATGTAAGCTATTCTGGTAACATGCTTCATTGTAAATCTCGCAAACAGCTCCTCACAGTCGCTGTCCCTGCGCTTCACCACAAGAATTCCCTGTCCCACCTGAGGCTCGCATTTTACCGTTTCAATATCTTTTATCTCAATTTCATCCGCTATGCCGCCGCAGTCGATCCTGAGAAGCCGCAGGTTTGTAACCGCCAGATAACAAAGCTCCTGCTTGCAGCCTGAGGTGCTTATATCGTACGGCGAACAATAATGCATGTCTTCATTCTCCCTGAGTTTTACCTTGGCTCTCACGCTCTCAGGCAGTCTGATATTTAGTTCCATGTGTTATATTCAATCCTTTCGTTTAATATCCGTTTTCCGGCAGGCCTTGCTGTTTTGCGTTAAGATATTCTTCTTTTGCCTGCCACTCGGATAAAAGCCTTTTTACCGGTTCGGTTGCGTTTTGCAAACATTTTATAAATTATAGTCCCAAAAACAGCCTATAGGAACAGATCCAGCTTCTTAAGCTCCTTTGCAGTAAGCTTTGTAAAATCCGGAATTTCAAACCTGTTTTCGTCAAGGTCGGTAATAAGCAGTCTGGTATCCGTGAGGTAAACCACGCTGCTTGAATTCATTCTTATTGTAAACTTGCATCTGCCGTTTGAGGTCTCAACGTCCCAATAGGCAAAGCCGTACTCGTCCTTTATGCTGTTTATCTTCTTGATGACGGGGGTAAAGTACCGCACTGCCATCTGCTCCTTGAGCATCTTTTTTGTCTCGGCGTCAACGTCTGCATTCAAATCCATTATTATGCCGATTTCCTTTGCCTTTTCGGTCGCTTCTCTGATGGATATGTACTTTTCAGGGTCTGCAAAAGGGAAGCTGGCATATACGCCGACACGAGGGTAAAACTCATCTCCGATTTTAAGGGACACAAAGCCTCCCTTTGTACGTTCAAACACCGCGTTATCTCTGTTAAGGTAACGAAGCCTCAGCATCTGTGCGGTTTCCTCTTCCATCTGGGCAAGATCAAATTCTTCATTTTCGCCGTTTTTATTTACATTCTTATTTTCCATTTTATTTTCCTTTTTCCTGATTTTCGTCTTTAATGCCTACGCCTGCGTACCTTTTTTGTTTGCCTGAATCAAGACCGGCTTTATCCTGCATTGGAAGCAGGAGCTTTAAACAGTACGGAGGCTAGTCCCTGAGCGCAAGAGCCTTGGTTTGAAGCTCTCTGAGCTTATAGTAGGTTCCCTTCTGTGCAAGCAGTTCACTGTGCGTGCCTTCCTCAGTTACCTTTCCGTCGTCAATTACCACAAGGCGGTCCGCATCACGCAGAGTGGAAAGCCTGTGGGCTATCGAGATGGTGGTCCTTCCCTTGATAAGCATATTTATTGACTGCTGTATCGCCGTTTCGGTTTCTGTATCCACTGAGGCGGTAGCCTCATCAAGTATGAGGATCTTAGGGTTTGCAAGTATCGCCCTTGCAATAGATATCCTCTGCTTTTCTCCGCCTGAAAGCATTCTGCCCGTGGAGCCGATTATCGTATCGTAACCGTCAGGCATCTTGCATATAAAATCGTGAGCGCTTGCAAGCACCGCCGCCCTGATTATTTCCTCATTGGTTGCATCTTTTCTTGCATACCTGATGTTATCGGCTACAGAACCAATAAATATATACGATTCCTGAGAAACCATGGCGACATTGCCCCTTAAGGTATCAAAGGAAAGGTTTTTAACATCTACCCCGTCAATAAGGACCGTCCCTTCGTTCGGGTCATAAAGCCTGCTTATAAGGTTTACTATCGTAGTCTTTCCTGCGCCGCTTCTGCCGACTATACCCAGCATTTCGCCGCCCTTGATCTTAAAGCTTACATTTTTAAGCACAGGCTTGTGTTCCTCATAGCCGAAGGTAACGTTCCTCAACTCAACGTCTCCGTTAAGCTTTTCAATCCTTACCGGATCTTCACATTCCGCCACCTCAGGAACCGCATCGATAATCTCAAACATTCTTTCCGCAGCATTCATACAGTTCGTAAACCATCTTATAAAGTGAGAGAAGAAATCCATCGGACCGTTGAGCTGATTCACATAGCCCGTAAATGTAATCAGAAGTCCCAGTGAAAACTCCTTTTTTATAAGTATCAGATAAGCGCCTATCAGCCAGACTAAAAGTCCTGCCAGATTTTCGGCGGCATGATAAAGCTGGTAAAATTTATTGTCATAGGCAACGAGCGCCATTTCAGCATCTCTGTAACGGTTGTTTGCTTTTTCAAATCTGCCGACCTCGTTATCCTCCTGACCGAACGCTTTTACCACTCTGGCTCCCATAAGGTTATCGTTGATTCTGGAATTAAGGGTTCTTCTTGCCCTGTGCCTTCTTCCGAAACGGTGCCACAGCCTTGGAAGCATGCACCAGCTTATAAAGAAGGTAATCGGCATGAAAACGAGAGCCATTATCGCAAGGGTTACATTCATTTTAAACATGATTATCGCAGTTGCAGTAATCGTAAAGATGTTTATTATGAAGTAAGGCAGACCGTCCGTGAAAAATCCCATCACCTCATCTGCATCGCTAAGCACCCTTGTCATCAGGGAACCGGTTTGTCTACTGTTGTAGAAACTAATAGATAAGCGTCCCATCGCCTTGAACACATCGTTTTTCATGTCTCGTACAAGCACAGGAGAAATCGTTGCCGTAAGCACTCCCTGAATGATTCCGACGACCTGAATGGTTATCTTGGTAACCACCATTGTAGCCACTATCAGAAGCAGCGCCGTCATATAATCTCCCGCATTCAGCCCCACGCTTCCTAAAAAGGCGTCGTCCTTTCCGAGAACCTTATCGTAAAGCACTGTTCCGCTTAGATACGGCCAAACAAGATTGAGCAGCGCAGTTGTAAGATAACACATAAACTCAATCACTATCTTTTTCCAATGCGGCTTAAGGTAGCCCATTACTCTGATAAAGATCGACTTCTGGTTCATGCATCTCGGACAGATTTTTCTCTCCTTATCAGGGTACATTGTTCCGCATTTAGGGCAGTACTCGTCGCTTTTTTCTTCTTCAAGCTGTTCCGTCGGGATCTCTCCCTTTTCTTTTAGCTCCTTATAAAGCTTTTCCAGCTTTATTGCGGCGCCCATTTTTCTGTTGGAGAATACTGCGACAACAGCGTCCTCTTTCCCCTCGTCGGTTAAAGCTGCAAGGACTCCGCCTCCTACCGTGCGTTCAATCTTTATCTCGTTTACCCTGTCCACTTCAAATTCTTCAGTTTTCCAGTCACGTATCGCCTCTGCTGATACCGCGTTTATGTTGGCGGAACCCTTAAAGTACCTTATTTCATTTGGCATCACCGCAGCCACGCAGCTTACCAGCTTTTCTTTTCCCAAGCAGACAAAGCCTGTCGTAAATTCACAGTCCTCATTTAAATCTACCGGGATTATGTAAATAAAATCCTGCGGCGCAAAGCCAAGTTCCTTAAGACATCTTTCAAAGTCTTTCGGCAGCTTTTCTCCGCCATAGACTCTTACGGCCTTATTCTCGCTTTCCGCCGTTTTTCTTTCTTTCATTTTTACCTCCGATACCCCAAAAACGTATCTCATTTACTATTCGCAAGCGCAGTTTCTGTATTTATATTCCTTTTACGCAAAAAATGCAAGCTTAGTAATGATTTTAATTCTAAATTTTTAATAAAAAGACCCCGCAGATAAAACCTACAGGGTCAGAAGTCAAAATAATTTTAAATTTACCCGATAAAGAAACAATGCTTCACGCAAGCACGAAACCGGAATTTCGTCCCCTCCGAGCGGACGTTTCTTTATTTATGGAAAAATTACAGGTACGGCTTCATCAAGTCGTCAAAGTCAAAGGTACGGAAATAATCTGCGGCAGTCTCCGCACGCCTGATCATTTTAACTGTTCCGTCCTCCTTCAGCAAAAGTTCCGCCGACTTAAGCTTTCCGTTGTAATTATATCCCATTGCAAATCCGTGGGCTCCCGTGTCGTGAATATAGAGGTAATCTCCAATCTCTATTTTAGGAAGCATACGGTCTATGGCAAATTTATCGTTATTTTCACACAACGAACCCACCACGTCGTATTTGTGGTCGGCAGGTTCATTTTCCTTACCCAAAACGGTTATATGGTGATAGGCGCCGTACATTGCAGGACGCATAAGGTTGACCGCGCACGCATCAACGCCTATATATTCTTTGTAAATATGTTTCTCATGGATTGCCTTAACTACCAGCGCTCCGTAAGGTCCCATCATGAAACGTCCCAGTTCTGTAAAGATAGCAACGTCGTCCATGCCTGCAGGCACAAGAACCTCCTCATAAACCCTGCGGACGCTTTCGCCAACCTTGAATATGTCGACCGGCTCATCGTCAGGCCGATAAGGTATTCCGATTCCCCCTGAAAGATTGATGAACTTTATGTGAGCGCCTGTTTTTTCCTTAAGCTCGACAGCAAGCGTGAAGAGAGTCCTTGCAAGAGTCGGATAATAATCCTCCGCAATAGTGTTGCTTACAAGGAAGGAGTGAATTCCGAAATCTTTTACTCCGAGAGACTTAAGCTTCCTGTAGCCCTCTATCATCTGCTCCTTGGTGTTTCCGTACTTAGCATCTCCGGGGTTGTCCATTATTCCGTTCTCAAGCTCGTAGATTCCGCCCGGGTTATATCTCATGCAGACGGTATCAGGAACTCCGCACTCATTATTCAGGAAATCAATATGAGTTATATCGTCAAGATTGATGTAGGCTCCCAAGGACTTTGCCTTTGTAAACTCTCCCGACGGGGTCTCGTTCGAGGAGAACATGATATCGCCCTTACCAAGCCCGACGGCCTCGGAAAGATAAAGCTCTGACATTGAGGAGCAGTCGGCGCCGCAGCCTTCCTCTTTTAAAATCTGTAAAAGGTAAGGATTCGGAGTGGCCTTTACCGCAAAAAACTCCTTGAAGCCCTTGTTCCACGAAAACGCCTCTTTAAGGTTTCTTGCATTTTTCCTTATTCCTGCCTCATCGTAAATGTGAAACGGAGTCGGATAATCTTTTGCTATCCTCTCAACCATTTCCTTCGTCAGAAATGCTTTTTTCATGCTCTGCGAATCCTCCTTTTCTTATGTTGCGGCACTGCGCCGCACTTTTTGAAATAATAATACCGCTGTCACAATTTGTCAAGACATGATATAAATTTGTCAACAGCGCATTTTAAGCTTTATTCAAAAACCGCCTTTATGCCCGGAAGCCCTCTTTTTCTGGTTCGCATTTTTTTTAGGTTAAGCTTTTTACCGTCAAGCTCAAGGAAGTCGCTCTTGCCGTCGTGAACGGCAATGCCTGTGACCGTTTCGTCCTTTGTGAGTGCGATGCCCTTTACGCCCTTGCCGGTCTTCTTCTGTTCCGGAATTTCCTCAAGCGAAAACATCAGCGCAAGTTTTTTGCTGGTAAGCACCGTAACTTTCATTTTTCCTGAAAGAACCTCGGAAGCCGACAGCGGAACTATCGCCGCGATCCTGTCCCCCTCGGCAAGCTTTGTTGCAGCGATTACTCTCCGGCTTGCATCGAATTCTATGCCGGAAACCCTTTTCACAAGTCCGCCTTTTGTCATGAACAAAAACTGTGCGTCAAACATATCCTCATAAGGCATCGTAAAAAGCGGAGTCTCCTTATCCATTTTGGTTAAAACCTGAAGAAGCGTCCCCTTGTCCTTTATGCGGCCCTTTGGAATTGCAGAAACCTTAAGCTGATAAAGATTCCCTTCCTCCGTGAAAATTCCAAGCTTGTCATTGCTTTTTATCTTAATTCTGGTTGTAAACTCTGTAAGCGCCTCTTCGCCCGCTCTCTGGTAGGTTGCCGTGTCAACTGCCTTGGTATAACCGAAACGGTCTCCCAAAATATAAAGGTCTTCAACTCTTTCCTCCACAACATAGCTTGTGCTTTGGCTGACCATTATTGCGGTTCTTCTTTCGCGCGCAAACTTCTCTTTGAAAATGAGAAGCTGTTCTTTTATTACCTTGTGCAGCTCCTTCCTGCTCTTTAATATCTTTTCATAATGCCTGATGTCCTTCAGAAGCTGCGACTGCTCTTCATTAAGCTTAAGTATTTCAAGCCCTACAAGCTTCGACAGCTGCATTGCAAGGATCGCATCCGCCTGTCTTTCCGTAAAATCAAAGGAGGACGCTACCGCCCTTGCGGTCTCGGTCTTAAAACGAACTCCTTCGATCACGCCGTTTATAAGACATTCCTTTGCCTGTTTTACCGAATCGGAGCCGCGGAGGACCTCAATAATAACGTCTATTACGTCTACCGCACGGATAAGTCCTTCAACTATTTCAAGCCTCTTTTTTGCCTTTTCCAGCAGGAACTGATACTCCTTTGTGTAAAGCTCCTCCTGAAACGCAATAAATTCTTCTATCATTCCCTTAAGGCTGAACTGATAAGGCTGCTTGTCCTTTACTGCAAGAAAACATGCGCCATAGGTGTCTTCAAGCGAAGACTTTTTAAGAAGCCCGTTAAGAAGATTGCCGGCATCCCTGTCTTTTTTAACCTCTATAACTATTCTGATGCCTTCCTTGCTGGACTCGTCTCTGACGTCGTATATCTCGTCGAAGACCCTGTCCTTCATAAGAGACACAAGGTTTTCCACGAGGCTTGTTTTTCTGCCCGCAACAGTGTAGGGAATTTCGGTAATTACAATGTTTTTTCTTCCGTTTTCTCCGTTTTCAATTTCCGTGCGGGCCTTTATTCTTATCTTACCCTCTCCGGTTTCATAAAGGCTTTTAAGCTCGTCGGCATTTGTAATTATGCCGCCTGTCGGGAAATCCGGACCCGGTATGCACTCCATAAGTTCATCGAGCGTTATTTCGGGATTTTCCATGCAGGCGATTACGCCGTTAATTACTTCTCCCGGATTGTGAGGAGGTATGTTGGTCGCCATTCCGACGGCAATTCCGGTCGTTCCGTTAATCAGCAGATTCGGGAGCATCGCAGGCAGCACCCTGGGCTCTTTTTCGCTTTCGTCAAAGTTAGGGTCGAACTCGACCAGTCCCTTTTCCAAATGCTCAAGTAAAGTCATCGCTCCGTCGCTTAGGCGCGCTTCCGTGTACCTCATTGCAGCCGCGCTGTCACCGTCAATTGAGCCGAAGTTTCCGTGTCCGTCAATCAGCGGTATCGCAAGACTGTAATCCTCAGTCATGTGTACAAGCGCGTCGTAAATTGAAGAATCTCCGTGCGGATGATATTTACCCATCGTGTCGCCGACAATACGCGCGCATTTTCTGTGAGGCTTGTCAGGCTGGAGTCCAAGCTCTATCATCGCATAAAGCACTCTCCTCTGAACAGGTTTCAGTCCGTCCCTTACGTCAGGAAGAGCTCTTGCAATTATTACGCTCAATGAGTAATCCCTGTAAGAGGTTCTCATTTCCTCGACGAAATCCCGCTGTATCATTGTATTTTCTAAATCAGGCATAGCCCCTCCTGCTGCTTGCGTCTATAGCTTAAACGCTTTCGTAAATATAATGTTTTCCTGCTTCGGATCCACAGTCGGATCCGCCGTCAAACATGTGGGTTAAAATACTTTCCGTCAAACGTCTATGTTGGCATACTTTGCCTCGGACATGATAAACTCACGGCGCGGCGGAACCGCACTTCCCATTAACAGTCCCGTTATCTCATCAGCTTCCACAACGTCACTTATTGTGATCTGTGCAAGAGTCCTGGTCTCCGGATCAAGCGTGGTTTCCCAAAGCTGGGACGCATCCATTTCCCCAAGACCCTTATAACGCTGCACATTAATTATTTTTATTTTACCTGCATTTTCTTTTTTGAATTTTTCCAGCTCGAAGTCATCCATTATATAACGGCTTTCCTTTTTCTTCTTTTTGCCGGACGCGGCTTCATAGTCGATCTTGTACAGAGGCGGAAGCCCTCTGTAAACCTTTCCCGCCTTAATCAGCTCAGGCATGAAACGGTAAAAGAAGGTAAGTAAAAGCGTGCTTATATGAGCTCCGTCAACGTCTGCATCGGTAAGGATTATTATTTTGTCGTAACGAAGCTTGCTTATGTCGAAATCGTCGCCTATGCCGCAGCCGAAGGATGCAATCATTGTCTTTATTTCATTGTTTGTAAGGATTTTCTCAAGAGTTGCCTTCTCGACATTGAGGATCTTGCCTCTAAGCGGAAGCACCGCCTGTACTTTTCTGTTCCTTGCGGTCTTAACGGTACCTCCTGCGGAATCGCCCTCTACGATGTAAACCTCGCATTCGGAAGCCTTCTTTGACGAGCATGCCGCAAGCTTTGATTTTGTATCAACATCGTTAAGCTGCTTTAACACCGCGTTTCTCGCCTTATCGCCGGCTTTTCTCGCCTGATAGGACTTCATAGAGTTTTCAAGGATCTTTTTCAGAATTTCTACATTTTTATCAAAATAAAGCGTGACCTCTCTTGCAAAAATATCGTCAACCGCAACCTTCGCATCTGTGTTCCCGAGCTTTGTCTTCGTCTGCCCTTCGAACTGAGGGTCGGGGTGTTTTATCGATATGATCGCAACAAGTCCGTTCCTGATATCCTTGCCGTCAAAATTTTCATCCTTGTCCTTAAGAATGCCAAGCTCCCTTGCATACTGGTTCATTACTCTTGTAAGGGCGGTTTTAAAGCCTGTTACAAGGGTCCCTCCGTCAACCACGTTTATGCGGTTGCAGTAGGCGTTTATCTGTTCGGTGTAGGCGCTGATGTACTGAAAAGCCACCTCAACCTCTATGTCGCCGCTCGTTCCTTCAATGTAAATCGGCTCCTGATGCAGTGGGGTCGCTTCCCTGTTCAGATAGCTTACAAAGCTTTTTATTCCGTCCTGTTCGCAGTAGGTCTTTTTTAAACCTGTCCTTTTGTCCTCAAACTCAATCACGAGCCCTTTGTTAAGGTAAGCAATTTCTTTAAGCCTTTTTGTAATTGTGTCCGCTTTGAATTCGGTAGTCTCAAAAATTTCCGGATCCGGATAAAAGGTAACCTTGGTTCCCGTATCGGATTTTGCACATTTGCCGACCGGAGGAAGATTTCCCTTTTCATCGAGAGGGAGAACGGGAACGCCGCCGTTTCTGTACTCGTCCTTGTAAAGCAGGCCGCCTCTCTTGATTTCCACGTACATTCTGCTTGAAAGAGCATTGACTACGGAAGCCCCGACGCCGTGAAGTCCTCCGGAAACCTTGTAAACAGAGTTTCCGAACTTGCCTCCGGCATGGAGAATCGTGTAAACCACTCTCTCAGTAGGAATCTTTTTAGTCGGATGAATGTCCACAGGAACGCCTCTTCCGTGATCCGCAACGGTAATTCCTCCGTCTGCAAGCAGCGTTATTTCTATTTTGCTGCAAAAGCCTGCGAGATGCTCGTCAATCCCGTTGTCGAGTATTTCCCATATAAGATGGTGAAGCCCTCTGGTTCCGGTGCTTCCGATGTACATTCCGGGACGCTTTCTTACAGCCTCAAGTCCCTCAAGAACCACTATCTGACTTCCGTCGTATTCAGTCATTATATCCTCCGCTCAATCAATAACTATTTTCGGCACATATAGTGCCGCAGCCTCACGAATTATACCATATTTAGGGATTTTAAGCAATTAGAACTTTTTTTCAACAAACCAGCGTCCGCTGTCATCGTAAAAAAGATAAGAACGCTGTCCCGAAATAATACAGGTGTAACGCATGCCGCAGCCTCCTGCTTTAAGGCTTGCCGCTCTTCTTATGTCAACGATCCTGTCGATCTCAAAGCATCTTCCGTCTTCCCAATGCACCTTAATAGGCTTAAGCTTTCCGTCTTCTGCGAAAACAGCCGTCACCTCAACATATTTTTTTACGCTATCTCCCACATTTACCTCCGCAGCATCAGAAGTTTTTGTGAAATCATAATACCACCCGAACATTTGTTTGTCAAGAACATTTGTTCGTGTATTTTTTGCCATATTTCCAACAGTCCTGTTTTACCCAAGGCACAGAGGCAGCAAAGATCTTAACCCTTTAAAAGTCCGTTTTTATCGCTTAGATTTCCCTTTTCCACGTTGGGGAGAATAAAGTTTTTTCTGGCATATTCCCACAAAATTTCCGACCCCTCCGCAGTTCTTTCATTTCTGCCAAAAACCTGCGACACGTCTATTCCTCTTTCCCTCCATGCCCTTCCGTCGGTAGCATTGTTAAGCATGAGAGGCTGTATGTTGTCCATCGTCCTTGCAAATCTTGCCTCAGGCGTGCTTCTCTCCTCAAATTCCCTCCACAGTCCGTAAAACCTCTCCGCCTGATCCGCAGGAAGCATTCCGTAAATCCTTTCAGCTGCCCTTTTTTCTCTTTCCTCTTGGGTCTTAAGTCCCTCCTCGTCATAGGCATATGTGTCCCCTGCATCGATTTCGACTACGTCATGAAGAAGTATCATTGTAACGGTTTTAAGTATGTCAATTTTTTCATTTGCATATTCACCCAGCAGTATCGCCATGAGCGCCATGTGCCACGCATGCTCCGCATCGTTTTCCTTCCGCGCCGCGCCGCTTAAGTAGGTCTGCCTGCCGATAAATTTTTCCTTATCAAGCTCAAGCGCAAAATTCATCTGCGCTTTCAGCCTTTCGGCCTTTTCCTCGCTTTTAAAGCATTCGCAACTGCAATTTTCGCTTGTTGATTTTACATTCGTGCGATTTTCCATCTCTGTTCCTTCCTCCGTTTTGTCCGCATTTTAACGTCAAATCCGTAAGCAGCCTCCAATATGCGGCAGGCTGACTGTTCGGCTTAAAAAATAAAGCGGACAGCAAATCCGCTTTATTTTTAAATGATCACCGTGTTTTATTCAAACACATTTTCAAACATTATGTTCATGTCCACACGGCCGTCGATCCCGGCCACCTTCCCGTCGCTGCTGTACTGCCATATTGCAAAATCGTAAGGTACAAGCGGCGTGTCGCCGTAATAGGCATACCATATATCATAATCCGCAAGCTCGTCAAGGTTTATGCCCATATACATCCATCTTGTGTTGACATAAACCATAGGCCTATAGCCAGCCTCTTTGACAGTCCTGCAAAAAGCCTCCGCAATGCTTGTGCGCAGCTCGCGGCTTATCAGATTGCCTCTTGCATTCTCCGGCTCGTCATAATACTCCGTATCAAATACAATGGGCCCTTTTATGTCCATGTCCTTGATTTCGTCAAGTATGAACTTTGCCTCTTCAATTCCCTCGTCAACGGTAGTTGCCTGAGAGAAAATATATACTCCCACATCGATGCCTGCCTCTTTGGCGCCGGCGACATTGGCATCAAAGCACTCGTCCTTCACAATCGCCCCCTGTGAATAGCCCCTGTAAGCTATTCGCAAAAATGCGAATTTCACGCCCTGCTCCGCCGCCCTTTTCCAGTCGATCCCGCCCTGAAAATATGACACGTCTATTCCAAACTCAGAAGAAACGTTTCCGTTCTCATCAGCGTAGGATCTCACTCCCGAAGCGTCGTCGGAAAGCCTGCCGTAATCGCGGTCTGAAAGAGGTACCTTTTTGTAAGGCTCAAGTGCGTAGTAGCCGCCGTTTTTTCCTGCTATGCTTACCTTCTCCGTAAGATATTCTTCCCTCGGCGTCAGGACCCTGTCGTTTCCGTAGTCCTCATAATCAGGCGAAACATAAGCCTCAAATTTCTGATAGCTCATGTCAAAGCCGACCGAAGTAAAGGTTATCGAAGCATTGTACTCTCCAATATAGGCCTTTTCTCCAAGGGAGACGTAAGCCCTGAGGTCAATGCTGTCTCCGTCAACCGTATAGGCAAAGCCGTCCTTTATGGAAAGGACTCCGCTTCCGTTTTCCCTTGCGTCTATGTAAACCTCCTCCGGAACCTCAAAATCGTACCTGACCTTGCTTTGTGAGACCGAAACAAGCTTTGAGGTATCGTCGACACATTCCACTCCAAAGTAATACCTTACTGTCGGAGTCACCGTTATCTCGCCCGCCTTTGACATGCTGCTTACGTTGTAGAGCCTCATTTCTCCCGGCATACCGTCTTCTTCATCAACAAACAGAAATCCGGTCGAGTCATCGGAAAAACTCACTATTTTCGGCAGAGAGCCGGATATGTCTTCAAAATCGCAGCTTTCCGAAATAACAAGCGTCTGCTCGCCCTTTCTTATCAAAGCCTTCATCGAGCTTTCCTGTTTTTCTTCGTCCGGGAATTCATTCTGGTAACACAGTTCAACGCTTCCGCCTGAAACGTCTGAAGCAAGAACAAGATATTCGTAACCGTTTATACTTTTAACCGAAGCCTTAAAATGACCGTCATCATTAAAGGAAGCCGCCCTTTCACTCAGGTTTTCAACAAGTCTGTAAGATCTTTTGCTTTCGTCCTTTATGTTTGCCTTGTCGGAAAAAACCTCCTTGCTCTCACCGCCTCTTTTAAAAAAAAGCACGGCGATAAAACCTGCCTCAACCGCAACAATAAACGCAAGGACAAAAATCGCAATTTTGCAGTTCCTTAGCTTTCTTTTCAGCCTGCGTTCCGTTAAATTTTTTTGAGCACCGTCGTCCGCCGCGGATTCAAAATACCGCCGTGTTTCCTCTTCCTGAGGATTTGCGGCTTCCGCCTGCCCTTTTGTCCCGTTGAAGCCCTCAGGATTTTTCTGTTTTTTTGAGCGTCTTAATTCTTTCTTCTCATACGTATTATTCAAAGCATCAGCTCCTTACTGTTCTTTTGCACGTTTTTTGTACAAATTACCGTCCGTAATCTCTCATATGTACAGGCGCTTTTAATGATAACACGAAACAAATTTCAATACAAGACGAAAACTGTTGTTGACAAATTCTTTAAAATGTGTAAAATAAACCTTAATTCAAAGGCTGTGACCGGAACAAGTAACAACAGAGGGAAAGCACAGAGAGCTGCCGGCCGGTGAGAGGCGCGCTTGGAATCTGTTGCGAATACATCCGTGAGCTGCACACCGAACCCCCGGCGGGGCAGTAGGCTGTGTCGGAGGGCAACCGTTACAGTGCCGGGGTATGTAAGCCGTTTCGGCGGCGGCGT
Organism: uncultured Lachnospiraceae bacterium; assembly: GCA_947628705.1. GTDB lineage: Bacteria > Bacillota > Clostridia > Lachnospirales > Lachnospiraceae > UBA3775. Next base: position 46,334 of record CANRAZ010000011.1, read on the forward strand.
AAAACCGCTCGCAGGATTTTTAAGTGTTCTTTGAACGGCAAAAAGCTTTAAATCTCTTAAGGCCTTATGTACCTGATAAGGTGCGCGGCGTGAGCCGTGCATGAAAAAAGGTGGTAACACGGGGTAACTCGTCCTTTAGCTTTAAAGGGCGTTTTTTTTCGTCCTTTCAGCAGGAAAGCGTGAAATTTTCACAATTATATCCCTGAAGGCGCGCCTTCACTGCAAAAATCATTAATACAAATTTTCAGAAAGGAATTGCGTGTACACAGTGCATACGCAGGACAAAGACATGACACTTTATGAAGAGCTTCGCGAAAGAGGGCTGATTGCCCAAATAACTGACGAAGAAGTCGTTAAAGACCTGATCAACAACGGTAAAGCCACTTTTTACATCGGCTTTGACCCTACCGCAGACAGCCTCCATGTCGGACATTTTATGGCTCTCTGTCTTATGAAACGCCTCCAGATGGCAGGCAACAAGCCGATTGCCCTTATAGGCGGCGCCACAGCCATGATCGGCGACCCAAGCGGCAAGAACGACATGCGTAAGATGATGACAAAGGAAACCATCGAGCATAACGTGGAATGCTTCAAAAAGCAAATGTCCAGATTCATTGATTTTTCAGACGGAAAGGCGCTGTTGGTAAACAATGCCGACTGGCTGCTTGACCTTAACTACATCGACATATTAAGGGAAGTAGGCCCTCATTTTTCGGTAAACAGAATGCTCGCCGCCGAATGCTACAAGCAGCGCATGGAAAAAGGGCTTACCTTTCTTGAATTCAACTACATGATAATGCAGAGCTATGACTTCTACAAGCTGTTTACCGAATACGGCTGCAACCTGCAGTTCGGCGGCGATGACCAGTGGAGCAACATGCTCGGCGGAACTGAACTCATACGCCGGAAGCTCGGTAAGGACGCAAGCGCAATGACCATCACTCTCCTGCTCAATTCAGAAGGCAAAAAGATGGGCAAGACCGAAAAGGGAGCCGTGTGGCTCGACCCTGAAAAGACCTCTCCTTTTGAATTCTATCAGTACTGGAGAAACGTTGCAGACGCCGATGTACTCAAGTGCATACGCATGCTCACCTTCCTCCCTATCGAGGAAATCAAGCAAATGGAAGACTGGGAGGGCAGCCGCTTAAATACGGCAAAGGAAATTCTGGCATTCGAGCTTACCAAGCTTGTTCACGGCGAGGAGGAGGCCGCGAAGGCGCAGGAGTCCGCAAGAGCGCTCTTCGGAGCAGGCTCGTCCGACTCCGCTCCTGAATTTTTAATGAGCGAGGACGACTTTACCGACGGTGCAATCGACATTCTTACAATGCTTACCAAATCAGGACTTGCTCCGACGCGTTCAGAGGCAAGGCGTAACGTCGAACAGGGCGGAGTCTCCGTAAACGGCGAAAAGGTTTCCGACATAAAGGCAATGTTTGACAAATCCGCGTTCTCTGACGGGCTGCTCGTAAAAAGAGGCAAGAAGAATTTCAAAAAGCTTGTGATAAAATAAAGCACGCCGCAAAAGTCCGATCATAAGATCCAGACAACGCCGCAATAGTCCGATCGTAAAATTCAAATAAGATCAAAAAAAACCTGCCGTGTCACTTTTACGGCAGGTTTTTATGTTAAAAGTTTTTTTCTGTCCGCCGGTCTTGACAGGGCGCAGCTGCGTCCGGCAAGACGCATTTCATGCAAATTTCTATAATCTGCCCTATGGGGTCGGCACAGTCTCTTTCTATCCATTCCTTGACAACGGAAGTGATGCCGCCAAGATAAAAATGGACGATGTAGAGCTTCTCGTTTTCCGGAAAATTGAACCTGTCCAGCGCCGGAGAAAAAATGCCGTCAAACAGCTTGCGGAACGTGTGCTGCGTGCGAAATATTTCCTGATGCATAAGCACGACCTGATACAAACGCTTATTCTCCCTGACAAACTCAAAATACGGCCTCAGATATGCCGGAGAAATGAAAATCATATCTTCAGGAGATTCAGACTCCAGACGTTTATTTACGTCCGTCAGCTCCGAGGTATATTTTTGAAAGCATTTGCTGTTTGTGTACTCCACGCACTCATTCAGCAAATCGGCAACCGTTTCATAGTGCAGATAAAAAGTGGAACGGTTGACGCCTGCCCTCTCGCATATTTCCTTCACAGTGATATATTCAAGATCCTTCTTTTCCAAACACTCAATCAGCGCCTCGTCCATTCGGGCGGCCGTCCTGAAATATTTGCTTTCCGTCCTGTTCAACCGTTCAGCCTCCCCTCACACCTTATTGCAAGCTCAGCTCTCTTCGCCTGCAATTTCCGTCGCGAGACGAATGATGTCGCCGGCATACTTGTCTTTGTTTTTCTGTAAGATCCGCTTATAAATCGGATAATCCAGCGCCATTCCGACAAAACCGACAATTCCTACGGCTATCCCCAGCACCGTAAATACCGCCGTTCCTGCTCCGATAACGCCCATCGAAAGGCACATTCCCGTTCCGGCAATCAAAGAACATAGGATCCCAAAGGTGTAGGCAAAAATGTTGGCAGGCATTTTCGCCGCCCTGTCAAGCTTTCGGAGCGCCACAACCTTTGACGTGCTCTTTTTAGAGTATTCGTTGACAATAGCCTCAGCATAAATCTTATCCGTGTTCATAGTTTTACTCCTCCGTTTGATTTTGTAGCTACATTATAACAAGCGGATTATTTAAACTGCTTGAATGCCAAAGTAAATTCCAGTGACAAACGAAATTCCAGAATGCCAGAGAAAATGTGGGGTTCATCCAACTT
>CANRAZ010000012.1 GCA_947628705.1 uncultured Lachnospiraceae bacterium
AAAAGAGAGAAGCGGAGATAGACCGTATTGTTAGAGGCTGTGTCGGCGTCAGAAGAACAACAGGGCAGCATCCAGGGGGCATAGTAGTGCTTCCGCACGGAGAGGAAATTTACACCTTTACACCGGTTCAGCACCCTGCAAACGATATGACAAGCAACATTATAACAACTCATTTTGATTACCACAGCATTGACCATAATCTTCTGAAGCTGGATATACTGGGACATGATGACCCGACGATGATCCGCTTCCTTGAGGATTTAACGGGGAAAAATGCAAAAGAGTGGCCGATGGACGATCCGAAGGTGATTTCGCTTTTTCAGAGCTGCGAGGCTTTGGGAGTTACCAAGGAGCAAATTGGCTGTGAGCTTGGTTCTCTCGGTCTGCCTGAACTTGGTACTAATTTTGTAATGAATATGCTTAAGGAAACCAAGCCTAAGAATTTTTCGGACATGATAAGGATTTCCGGACTGTCCCACGGAACGGACGTCTGGACAAACAATGCGCAGGAGCTGGTTAAGAACGGAAAATGTACTCTTTCAACAGCAATTTGTACCCGAGACGATATCATGACATATCTCATCTTAAAAGGAATTGAAGCAGGAACTTCATTTAAGATAATGGAGAGCGTCCGTAAGGGAAAGGGCCTTACCGAAGAAATGGAAAAGGTGATGGTCGAAAACAATATTCCGGATTGGTACATATGGTCCTGCAAAAAAATCAAATATATGTTTCCTAAAGCTCATGCCTGTGCTTATGTAATGATGGCTTTCCGTATCGCCTACTGCAAGGTTTATTATCCTTTGGCATACTATGCGGCATATTTCAGCATACGCGCCGATAATTTTGACTACGAGATGATGGCTCAGGGACTATCCGTACTTCAAAAAAATATGGATATGATTGACAGCAGGATAAACAGTAAAACAGCCACGCCGAAGGAGGAAGGACTTAAGGACGATATGATGCTGGTCCGTGAAATGTATTGCCGGGGCATCGAGTTTATGCCTATCGACATCTACCGTGCTAAAGCAAACCGTTTTCAGATAATAGACGGAAAGCTCATGCCTTCCCTCAGCACGATCGGAGGAATGGGAAGCAAGGCGGCTGATATGGTTGAGTCAGAGGCTCAAAAGGCTCCTTTTGTTTCAAGAAACGAATTTAAAAACAGATGTAAGGTTCCTGCAACAGTGGTTGAAGTGATGAATAAGCTTGGGCTTTTTGGTAATCTGCCGGAGGACGACCAGCTTTCGTTCTTTGATATGCTTTCCGGCACATAATCAGCATTGGATAATTATTTTAAAGTACATGTGCAGGCTGAAAAAGTAAATAAATCAGGGCGTCTGTAATTGTATGGCGGCTTTAATTAATGATATGAGTTTATAAAAGAACAGCGCTAATGTTGACACTATGACCTAGATTTGCTATAATTTATAAGTAGTACAGTATAAATATAGGAGCGTGGCAAAACGTGAATAAAAGAAAGGTAAAGTTAATTATTGCTGCTGTATTTGCAATCCTGCTTGTATACAAAATTTGTTATTGGGTAACGCTTCACCCTACAGGTACTACAAATGGATCTACATATCTCGACAGGTCAGACGGATTTGACTATTCAAATTTAGTTGTTGATGAGGCGACAGGATTATGTGAAGGCGGCGGACAGAATTGGTACCAACATTGCGTACGTGACTGTAAGGTAACGATAAAAGGAGAGATTAAATCAGGTTTCTTTCGTTATTCGGTTTATGATGATAATGGAAGGAAGGGGCTTGAAATTGAATTACAGCCTGGAACATATGATGAAGAGTATGTAATAGAGTATTTGGGCTATTCTTGTGATGAAGAGGCACTTTTCCCTCCTGAAACGGAAGGTATTTTGGATATTGATTTTTACCCTCAGGCCACCGGCTTTGATTTGGATGGATTTAAGAAGCAGCCTCCTATGGAGTAAATATCGACACTAAGAAAGCAGAATGTATAATGAAATTATTCAGACATAAGTATTCAGACATTTTTATGTGTGTTTCATTCCTTATAGCATTTATTGTCATTTTTGTCGTTTTATCCTATGCCGAGCAGATTGAGATGATTAATGATGACACTGAAAACGGCAGCTATAAAAGCGAGCTAAGGCTAAATTTTACAAAAGGCAGTGATAAAATTGATTTTGACAGGCTTTTTAATAACGTAGGGGGCGTAATTCTAATTGAAGATGTTGTTGTTTCCGCTGATGATGTCAATCAGGAATATGCGGCTTCGGTAATTGTTCATTCTGAAGAACCGGTAATGTATGCCTCAGGCAAATCGGAGATTGATTTAAAGAGCCTTGAAGATGAGGAATACCCTATCGTCCTTGGAAGGTATTTCAGTGCGGTTGCAGGGGATAAAAAGGAGTTTTCCATAGATTCGGTAAATTATAATGTCATTGGAACGGAAAGAGGTTATAAGTCCGAAGCCTTCGATAAGCAAATAACTCTTTGGTATGATAAAATCGGGAATTTTACGAAAACGCATATTGATCAGTCAGATTTATATACGATAAAAATATGCAGTAACACTATGTCTGCTGAAACGGTTTATAATAACATTCTTAAAAATATATATGATGTTTGTCCGGGGTGCAGACTGATAGTTCTTCCGGAGCAGTCTGAAAATTTCACAGCCTATGAAAAAAAGGAAAATAAGAATTATTTTTTTATCCTTTATCTGTTTTGCATAGTAAACTGTATGATTTCAGCCCAATTCTGGGTAATGGAGAGAAAACATGAAATCGCGGTAAGGCGTGCCTGCGGTTTTTCAGAGCTAAAGCTTTTCTCCGCACTCTATGCAGACCTTTTGAAGCCTGCGGCTTTCAGCCTGATTCTCTGCATTTTGTTTAAATTCATTGCGGACATAATCAGTACGAAAATTCAAATGTTCAGCTTTTCAATGTCGCTCTCAAACATTATCTTTTTGGCTGCGGCGGTTACGGTTTCAACTTTTTTAGCAATGCTTCTTCCGGTGATCAGTATTGGAAGGGCGGCGTCAGTAAACAGCGTTATCAGAAAAAACATGGGGTGATTTAAATGAAAAACAGAGACATTGCCGTATTTTCAATTGACTCGCTTTTTACCAGAAAATGGACGTCTGCTGCCGTGATTGCTATCAGTACCATCACAATGGTGATACTGTATTATATGCTGCTTATGTTTTTTTCGGAGACCTTTTCATATGACCGTGCGAATAAACTTATCAAGGCGGATAAGGGCAGGCTTGCCAACATTACCGTCGGAAGCACAATGTTATACGATGAAACATATTATGACCGGATACCTGAATTTATAGACGAGCTTGACTCGCTAGAGGGCATTGAACTGTCGGGAGCACACTTTACAACCTTTGCAGTTATTAATGAGCTGAGTCAAAATGAGGAATACAAAAAAATAAACGGAAATGTAAGCGACAAGCTGAATTTAAAAAAGAATCCCGAGCTTTCCAAATTTCTTGTTACTGATTTTGATTTGCTTTCTATTTTAGGAATAAGCTACGACCAAAAACTCTACGAAGAGGTTTTAAAGAGCGGCAGAGTGCCCGTTTTGGTTGGAAGCGCCTATAAGGATATCGTGAAGCTGCATGAAACCTTAACGACTCCGAAAACAGATTTTGAAGTAATAGGATTTCTGGACAACAGTGACAGGTGGTTTGGAGCTGAGAGCATATCTTTCGATTCGGAAAATGTTATGGAGCTTGATTGTGTTTTTATGGTTCCGAGAGAATATTATCCTAAAAGCAATGATTTTCTTCATTCTATCTTTTGGTACGCCGATGAAAAAACAGAGTTTGAAGCGGCGGAGGAAAGAGTCGATAAGCTTGCGATGAAACATAATATTGTTTTAAATTCAGTATGTGTCAAAAACATTTTCGATGAAGTCTATATTTCAATGAAGGAAACTCTTACAGCCATGGCAGGGGCAATTATTTCCGTTATAATTGTTACGCTGTTCTCCTGTATATCTTCAAACATAGTGTCAATACTGTTCAGAAAATCAGAGCTTGGCATATATCAGGCTTGCGGAGTTACGGAAAATGAGCTTGGCAAAATGATTTTATTTGAAAGCATTATTAAAACGACTGCTTCACTTCTGCTTGGGTTTTACATCGGAATAAAGCTTTTTGAAGAATCTCAATACATAATAAAGGGTCATATGGCTTTGATTAACCTCAAGATTTTTGCTGTTATGGCAAGCCTTGGAATAGTTATTATACTGGCGTCTGCCTTGTTCCCGATGCGCTATATCAAAAAAAGAAAACCCAAGGATTTCTTAGAGGAATATCTGTAAATGCTGTTACAGGGCAAACGGGTTGTTTTTAGTTAGAGGTTCGGGACGCTTTAAGCAAAATTATCGGCAAGGATTGCCGCGTGTATGAATGAAAGGCTGTCTGGAAAAAGAACTGCTGTATATGGACTAAAAGCTGTTTGAAAAAGAACTCTGTATATGGGCTAAAAGCTGTCAGGAAAAAGAGCCGCTGTATATGGGCTAAAAGCTGTCTGAAAAAAACTGCTGTATACGGACTAAAAATTGTTTGGAAGGAGAGGACGGTTATGATAAAACTGGTTGATGTGAGCAAGGATTATTTTACGGGAGGAGTTACCACAAGTGCTCTTAAGAAAATAAACCTTACGGTTGAAAAGGGTGAATATATGGCGGTAATGGGGCCGTCTGGCTCCGGCAAAAGTACTTTGCTTAACATACTTGGCTGCATGGATTCTCTGACAGGGGGTCAGTATTTTTTTGATGAAACAGAGGTCAGTGCGCTCAGCGTAAACCGTTTCAATAAATTTAGAAAGGAAAACATCAGCTTTGTCTTCCAGAACTTTGCTTTAATGAACCATTACACGGTATTTGAAAATGCGGAGCTTCCGCTCATAGCAAAGGGCGTCGGGAAAAAACAAAGAAAGGAAAAGGTGCTTGCAGCGCTTGAAACGGTCGGAATAGCCGACTTGGAAAAGAAGCTTCCGATGAATATCAGCGGAGGACAGCAGCAGAGATGCGCCATTGCAAGGGCGATCGCGGCTGACACGGAGCTTGTTCTTGCCGACGAGCCTACGGGCGCGCTTGACAGAGCTACAGGAATGGGAATAATGGACGTGTTTGACGAAGTGAATAAGTCAGGAAAAACAGTTATCATTGTAACCCATGATATTGAGGTCGCAAAGAGGACAAACAGGATAATCAACATCGTAGACGGACAGATAGTATAGATTAATTGCCGCATAGAGGATTTTTCCTTTCTTTTTTCTCCATTTTTTAAAAAAGTACTTGCTTTTTTCTTTAATCTTTAGTATCATATCACTTGTTTGAGGCATGGCTTGTTGGTCAAGAGGCTAAGACGTCGCCCTCTCACGGCGAAAACAGGGGTTCGATTCCCCTACAAGCTGCTTGCTACGGAAAGTCGAATGGCTTTCCGTATTTTTTATTCAGCTATTTGTGCCGAGAACGTCACAAATATGCCATAATCCGGCACAAAAAATTCTTTTAATATTTCTGTGCGGTCTTTCAAACGATAACGTTCTCGGAATGGAGATATCTATGAAGTTCTACGGTGAAAATGAACTCAGGCGAATGTATCTTGAGTTTTTTGAAAGTAAAGGTCATCTTAAAATGAACAGCTTTTCGCTTGTTCCAAGCAACGATAAAAGCCTGCTTCTAATAAATGCGGGAATGGCTCCGTTAAAGCCTTATTTTACTGGGCAGGAGATTCCTCCAAGAAAGAGAGTTACGACCTGTCAGAAATGTATCAGAACCGGCGATATAGAAAACGTTGGAAAGACAGCCAGACACCTTACCTTCTTTGAAATGCTCGGTAATTTTTCCTTCGGAGATTACTTTAAAAAAGAGGCGATCAGCTGGTCATGGGAATTTCTGACCGAGGTTATCGGGCTTGATCCGGACAGACTTTATCCGTCGATTTATGTTGATGACGATGAGGCCTTTGAAATATGGAACAAGCAGCAGGGAATTCCTGCCGAAAGAATTTTCCGCTTCGGCAAGGAGGACAATTTCTGGGAGCATGGCGCAGGCCCTTGCGGTCCGTGCTCTGAGATTTATTACGACAGAGGCGAGAAGTATGGCTGCGGAAAGCCTGACTGTACGGTAGGCTGTGACTGTGACCGTTACATGGAAGTATGGAACAATGTCTTTACCCAGTTTGACGGAGACGGAAAGGGCGGCTACGTCGAGCTTGCCAATAAAAACATAGACACGGGAATGGGACTTGAAAGACTTGCGGTAGTTGTTCAGGATGTTGATTCCGTTTTTGATATCGACACAATGAAGGCAATAAGAGACGCAGTTTGCGCGTTGTGCGGCGCTAAGTACCACACTGACGATAAAAAAGATGTTTCTATCCGCTTGATTACGGATCATATCCGTTCCGTTGCCTTTATGGCAAGCGACGGAATTCTCCCTTCAAACGAGGGCAGGGGCTATGTAATGAGGAGGCTTCTTAGACGTGCCGCAAGACACGGAAGACTGCTTGGCATTGACGGACTTTTCCTTGCAAAGCTTGCCCAGACTGTAATTGACGAGTCAAAGGACGGCTATCCTGAGCTTGAGGAAAAAAAGGAACATATTTTAAGCGTTCTTACGCTTGAAGAAGAAAAATTCAATAAGACGATAGACCAAGGGCTTGGTATTCTTGGAGAGCTTGAAAACAGGCTTGCTTCGGAAGGACGGAGCGTTCTTAGCGGAGAGGATGCGTTCAAGCTGTACGACACCTATGGCTTCCCGCTTGACCTCACGATGGAAATACTTGCCGATAAAGGCTTTACCGTTGATGAAGAGGGCTTTAAAAGGGCAATGGATAATCAGCGGGAGACTGCCAGAAAAGCAAGAAAGACAACTAACTACATGGGCGCTGACGCGACGGTTTACGATGAGATAAATCCTGAAATAACATCGGAGTTTGTCGGCTATGACAGGCTGGAGGCTGTTTCTAAGGTATCGGTTCTTACAACGGACACTGAGCTGACGGGAGAGCTTATTAAAGGGCAGCAGGGTACGGTAATTACCGATGAAACGCCGTTCTACGCTACGATGGGCGGTCAAAAGGCGGACATAGGCGTGATATGCACGGATAACGCCATTTTTAAGGTCGAAGATGTTATCAAGCTTAAAGGCGGCAGAATTGGGCATGTCGGAGTTGTTGCGGAAGGCACGTTAAGCCTTGGCGACAGGGTTACGCTTAAGGTCGATGAAGCTTACAGACAGGCAACCTGTAAGAATCACTCGGCTACCCACCTTCTTCAGAAAGCCTTAAGAACCGTTCTCGGAAATCATGTGGAGCAGCACGGCTCTTTTGTTTCGGACGACAGGCTGAGATTTGACTTTTCACATTTTCAGGCAATGACCGCAGAGGAAATTGCAAGGGTTGAGGAAATTGTAAACAAAGCCATTGCAGATAATTATGATGTAGTTACAAACGTAATGAGCATTGATGAAGCCAGAAAGACCGGCGCAATGGCGCTTTTCGGAGAAAAGTACGGCGAAAGCGTGCGGGTTGTTGATATGGGAGGCTTCAGTATTGAACTTTGCGGCGGCACTCATGTTAAAAATACCGGCAGCATCGGAACCTTTAAAATTTTGTCTGAGTCCGGAATTGCAGCCGGCGTAAGACGTATTGAAGCAATAACGGCCGACAATGTGTTCGCTTATTATTCAAAGCTTGAAAGCGAGCTTGGCAGAGCCGCAGCACTTCTTAAATGCGATAATGCTTCTGTTGAAAGAAAAATAGCTTCACTTCTTGAAGACGTTAAGGCTTTACAGTCCGAGAATGAAAAGCTTAAAGCAAAGCTTGCAAACTCTTCTGCGTCGGACATTCTTTCGAAGGCGGTAGACTGCGGCGGTATTAAAGCTCTTTCAGCAAAAATCAGCGACGCTGATATGAATTCCCTTAGAAACCTTGGAGATCAGATGAAGGGCAAGCTGGGAGAGTGCGTTATCCTTCTCGCGTCCGCTTCCGGAGATAAGGTAAATCTCGTTGCTATGGCGTCAGACGGTGCGGTAAAGGCAGGCGCACATGCAGGAAATCTCATTAAAGAAGTTGCTTCTCTTGTTGGAGGAGGCGGCGGCGGACGTCCTAATATGGCTCAGGCAGGCGGCAAAAACGTCGGAGGGATCGACAATTGCGTTGCAAAAGCGCTTGAGGTTATTAAGGCTCAGCTTTCATAGTGCGTGTTATTTCCGAATTGAAACATATATGACGGTAATAATAAAAACAGGCATAAAAAAATCATAAATTTGTTGACTATATTACAATTTATGTTATAATATAGCAGTAGCTTTTAGAGCTATGCTAACCTATTCCTAAATCGGAGGGGGGTCAGAAAGAATGTCAAATGTAATCGTTAAAGAAAACGAATCACTGGACAGCGCGCTTCGCCGTTTCAAAAGAAACTGTGCAAAAGCAGGCATTCAGCAGGAAATTCGTAAAAGAGAGCATTATGAAAAACCAAGCGTAAGACGCAAGAAGAAGTCTGAAGCTGCTCGTAAAAGAAAATACAAATAAGTATGTTTAGTCAAAAAGCTGTCATTTATGACAGCTTTTTTTCATATCAATAACCAGACAGTATTTCTGACAGGTCGATATGAAACGAAATTTTTCAGACGGACGCAAATATTCAAACGGATGCAAACCCAAGCCTCATTCAAATCTGAAGGAGGACTTGGCATATATTAAAGCAGAAATCAACAGCACGGAAAAAAAGTGGAAAAAGAATTCGTTCAACAGGACGATGAGAATATCCGAATATTTCAATATACCGCCGGAAGTCTTTTCGAACAATTTTATTATGACGGTTATTGCCGATAATCAGGTGATGATCGAGAACTACGGTAAAATATCCGATTATTCCAATGAAAAGATAGAAATAAACTGCTGCGGCAAAATTGTAAATATATGCGGTGAATGTCTTAAAATCACCTGTTACACGGAAGATGAGGTGATTATCAAAGGAAACGTAAAGAGCATAAATTTCAGCTGCATGAGGTAAGCTGTGAACAAGGTGCTTTTTTATTTCCTCGGATATTATACTGTAAAAATTGAAGGCCTCGGCATAAAAAGGCTTTTTAAAATGTGCGTCAGTAAAAAAATTGATTTCAGGAATCTGATCGTACAGGAAAAATATATATGTGCAGACGTATGCAGCAGTGATTACAGGCTCCTTCTGAATCTTGTTGAAAAAACAGGAACAAAAATAACGGTAATTGACAGACACGGTCTGCCGGCTGTTTTAAGATTTCTGTCTGTACATAAATATTATGTTTTTCTTGCCTGTATGGTTGCAGGCATTTTTTATTATTTAAATACAAGGCTTCTTGCGTTTGAAATTACGGGAAATTCGTCATTGACCGACGAGACATTAGTCAGGCAGCTTGAGCTTGAGGGCATATCGCGTTATTCGGATATACGTAAGGTGAATTGCAGCGAGCTCGAGGAAAAGCTTATTAAAAACAACAGCATTATAAAGTGGTGCAGCATATACACAAGCGGTAACCTGCTCTATGTTCTTATAGATGAGGAATACGGAATCGAGGCAGGAGTTACCGAGAGGAGCAACTATTATTCAAGCGTATACGGAACCGTAAAAAGCATATATGTGAGAAGCGGTTATCCGACAGTTAAGCCGGGAGATTTGGTTAAGCCGGGAGATTTGCTGCTTACAGGCGAAATCCCCATAACAAACGTCTACGACGAGGTGCTTGGTACCAGAAACGTTATCCCTGACGGAGATATCGTAATAGATTTTAATGCTGTTTCACAGATAATACAGCCCTATAAAACAAGTATGAGAGTTTATAACGGCGAAATAAAAAAGGGCTTTGAAATTTCAATGTTTAATAATAAACTTTTTTCATATGTACCTAGTATTTCATATGATACATGTGATATAATATCAGAGAATGCGGTCATAGGAATATTCAATTTTTCGCTTCCGCTTGAGCTGACGACCTATAGGGTTTACAACGTTTCGATGCAGGAAAAAAATTATACGTATGAAACCGCAGAGAGGCTTTTGCTTGAGAAATACGGAAGAGTAAAGGATTCCTACGCAGCGTCGGGCTACACCCTGCTGCAAGAGGATTACGAGCTTTCGCCTTCTGCGGAATGTCTGACGCTTACCTATAAATTTCAGGCAGAAGGACCTGCGTATTATTGCGACTGACGACGGCTTGCAGGCGATGGCGCCGTGAATGTACGGCCGGCGTGAATTCATATTCATTAACCGATGATACGTGTTTATCGGACGGGAGGATAAGGTTTGATAAAAAGCATTACTGACATTGAATCAAAGCATATTAAAAATATTTTTGGCGAGTATGACAAAAACGCCAAAATAATTGAAAAAACGCTTCATGTAACGCTGATTCAGAGGGAAAATGAGCTTAAGATAGTCGGTGAGGACGGACCGGTTAAAAATGCTGCGGAATGTATTTCAAGCCTTTATGAGCTTTCAAAAAGAGGAAGCCTGATTACCGAACAAAGCGTCACCTACAGTATTGCCCTGTGTGCGGAAAAGAATCCGGGAGCATTGATTGAAATAGACAAGGATCTGATATGTCACACTGTCAACGGTAAACCGGTCAAACCTAAAACTCTTGGTCAGAAGAATTACATTGACAATATTCGTGATAAAATGATAGTTTTCGGTATCGGGCCTGCCGGTACCGGAAAAACCTATCTGGCAATGGCCGCCGCAATAACGGCGTTTAAGAATGACGGGGTGGGCAGGATAATACTTACTCGTCCTGCGATAGAAGCAGGAGAGAAGCTGGGCTTCTTGCCCGGAGATCTACAGAGCAAGATCGACCCTTACCTCCGACCTCTTTACGATGCGCTTTATCAGATAATGGGAGCTGAATCCTTTCAGAAAAATTCGGAAAAGGGTTTGATTGAGGTCGCGCCTCTTGCTTATATGAGAGGAAGAACTCTTGACAATGCGTTTATTATTCTGGACGAGGCGCAGAACACAACGCCTGCCCAGATGAAAATGTTTTTGACAAGAATCGGCTTCGGCTCAAAGGTGGTTATCACAGGTGACCTGACGCAGAAGGATTTGCTGGAGGGACAGACCTCGGGTCTTGAGGTTGCCCTTAAGGTTCTTTCCGATATTGACGAAATAGGCTTCGTAAGGCTTACCAGTAACGATGTAGTAAGGCATCCGCTTGTACAAAAAATTGTACAGGCCTATGAAAAATATGAGGACAGGCTCAAGGGAAAAAACGTTAAAAAGCAGGGAGGCAGAAAATGACGGCGGAGATCGTAAACGAAACGGAGATGTTTGCTGAATTTGATTTTAAATCCTTGTTTGAAAGGGTTATTTCCGCTGTCGCAGACTATGTAAGGTGTCCTTATGAAGTAAGCGTCGGCATATTGCTTACTGACGATGATTCAATACATGAAATCAACAGAGCGGAAAGAAAAATCGATTCTTCCACAGATGTGCTTTCCTTTCCGATGATAGAATATGAGCGCGCCGGAGATTTTTCAGTCGTTTCAGAGGAGGATATTTCTTTTTTTGACCCCGATACCGGCGAACTCCTGCTTGGCGATATAGTGATAAGCCTTGAGACCGCAAGCAGACAGGCTGAAAGCTACAACCATTCCTTTACGCGCGAGGCTGCGTTTTTGTGCGCTCACAGTATGCTCCACCTTTTTGGCTATGACCACGAGGAGGATTCGGAGCGTGCCGAAATGGAAAGAATGCAGGAAGAAATTTTGAAGGGAATCAATATTACCAGAGATTATGAGTAATGATACATTAAAGAAAAATGTAATCGTTCAGGGTTCGATCCTTGCAATGGCTTCAATCATTGTAAGGGTAATCGGACTTTTTTACCGCATACCTCTTACCAGAATTTTAGGCGACACGGGCATGGGGTATTACGGTTATGCCTATGAGATCTACAATCTGGTGCTTATCCTGTCCTCGTACAGCCTGCCTTTGTCAGTTTCAAAGCTTGTGTCGGCGAGAATAGTAAAGAAAGAGTACAAAAACTGCTTCAGGGTTTTTAAGTTTTCGCTTGCCTTCGGCGCTTTTGTAGGCTTAATCGGAACTCTTGTTTTATACCTTGCGGCCGAACCCTACGCAAAGCTTATTTCAAACGAAAATGTCGCCGTTTCAATAAAAGTACTTGCTCCGACTATATTTGTTTTTTCGATTTTAGGAGTGTTCAGAGGCTTTTTTCAGGGGCACAGCAACATGGTTCCGACTGCTGTTTCTCAGGTGGCAGAGCAGATCGTAAACGCTTTGGTGAGCATAGCTGCGCCGCTGCTTATTATTTTCCTTACCTACCGTGAAAACTACAGGCTTGAATCGGCGGGCGCTACTTTCGGTACGTTAATGGGCGCGGTATCGGCTCTTGTCGTTCTGGCTCTTGTTTTTCTGTATAACAGAAAGGTTATCAGAAAACGTCTTTCACGGGACTTATCAGATGAATATGAAAGCTACAAGCACATATGCTATGTGCTGTTGATTACTGCCATACCAGTCATAATCAGTCAGACGATATATCAGATAGGCGGTTTTATTGACAGCGTAATTTTTAACGGCGTATTGACTAAAAAAGGAATGGAAGAGGAGGTAAGAAGCGCGGTCTGGGGAATATATTCCAATAAATACAGGCTTCTTACAAACGTTCCTATTGCAGTTGCCAGCGCAATGGGCACCGCAATAGTTCCAACGCTTATTTCTGAATATGTGATCGGAAACATTGACAATGTTAAGCAAAAGATATCTACGGTTGTTAAATTCAACATGATAATCGCCTTTCCGTCTGCTGCAGGGCTTATCGCGCTTGCAAAGCCTATTTTGCTACTGCTTTTTGGTGACGGGAAGCAGTTAAGCGCGTCTATGCTTCAAATTGGCGGAATCTGCGTCGTCTTCTTTGCGCTTTCTACCGTAACCAACGGGATTTTACAGGGCATAAACAGAATGAGCCTGCCGGTAATACATTCGGCAATTTCACTTGTCATTCATATCCCTCTCCTGTATATTCTGCTTAAATTTACGAACTTGGGAGTAAATGCCCTTGTAATATGCAACTGCCTGTTCCCTTTTGTTGTCTGCGTACTTAACTGGATCTCCGTCAAGAAAAAACTGGATTACAGACAGGAGGTTTTAAGAACTTTTATTCTGCCTTTTATCTGTTCGGCAATTATGGGAGTCTTTGCTTTCTGTCTTTCGGTTCTTTTGAAGCCGATCGGCAATATTTTATCAACCCTCATCGTTATCGCTCTTGCAGTGCTTGTTTATTTCTTCCTTTTGATCAAGCTTAAAGCAGTGACGAGAGAGGAACTGCTTGCAATGCCGAAGGGAGGAGTTTTAGTGAGAATATTCACTAAAATTAAACTTTTATGATTATACTTCAGCACGGCATTTTATTATGGCCTGTAAAAAAATATAATTTTTGAATACGGTGCTGCCAGATGGGGAATACTTCTCACAAAAATATAAATAACGGAGAAGTATATGAAAAATTATATTAACATAACCCTGTTAAGCATACTTATAATACTCAGCACAGTTTATTTCTTTAATTTCCGTAAGCTCATAATGCTTCAGGCACAGGAGGTCAACGAGCTTTATGACGCAATGAATAATAAGATGGACACGCTTGACGAAATAAACGAGGCGTTTTCCGGAATGCAGATACCGGTTCTGTCAGCAACGCCGACGCCAACGCCGGGCATAACAAACGGCGCTTGGGACGGTAATAAAGAGAATATTACAGGGGGCGCGGCATGGCAGGGCGGAGCTGAAGGTTCAGGCGGCACAGGAAGCAGTGTGGAAACCGCAAATCCTAATGCAGAGGTGCTGGACGGTTACTACATTACATTAATTGATAACAGGATTGCCGTAACCATGGGAGACAGGAAAACCGTGGTTGAAAATACGGATATTTCAGCCGAAGAGCTTGGAGATTCAGATATCGACAAGCTGCGGGAGGGCATATTCGCCGAGGATATAATGACGGTTTTCGGCATACTTGAATCTCTTTCAAGCTGACGGTATATTTTCAGAGAGTGAATCGGAAAACAGC
The DNA here is from genome assembly GCA_947628705.1 of uncultured Lachnospiraceae bacterium. Lineage (GTDB taxonomy): Bacteria > Bacillota > Clostridia > Lachnospirales > Lachnospiraceae > UBA3775. The sequence goes on from CANRAZ010000012.1 coordinate 14,085, forward strand.
GGAGGAAGCCATGTCGGATGTAATTATAATCGGAGGAGGCGCCGCAGGACTAATGAGTGCTGCGGTTTCGGCCAGAAACGGTAATGAGGTTACCTTAATAGACAGCAACGCCAAGCTTGGAAGGAAAATATATGCAACGGGCAACGGACGCTGCAATTTTACTAATCTTTCCTTTGATTCAGACTGCTTTAGGGGAAGCAGTCCGGAGTTCGCTTACAGAGCCTTCAGGAAATTTAATAATTACAGACTGATAGATTTTTTTGAAGAGCTTGGAATGCTGCACAGGGAAATAAACGGCTATGTCTATCCAAACTCCGAACAGGCGTCCTCAGTCGTGGAAATCCTTCTGGCTGAGCTTCGGAGGCTGTCAGTCAGAACAGTAACCGATGAAAAAATCTCCGATATAAAAAGAAAGGGAGACGGGTTTCTTTGCGCAGGAGCCGACAGAAGCTACGAAGCCTCGAATGTTATAGTGGCTGCAGGAGGACTGGCAAGTCCTGTGCACGGAAGCGACGGAAGCATTTACGAGGCGTGCAGACGCCTCGGACACAGCTTCGTTACGCAGGTTCCGGCTCTTGTAAATCTGAAATTTAAAGATAAAAAGCTGTCTTCTCTGGCAGGCGTAAGACTCAGGTGCGGATTAAGGCTTTTTATTGACGGTGAACCGCTCTATAGTGAAAACGGAGAGATTATTTTTAATAAGGATAATATCAGCGGTATTCCCGTAATGCAGATAAGCAGATTCGCTTCCTATGCTGTTTTGGAAAAAAAGCCGGTCTCAGTACATATTGATATCCTTGATTCATACACGCAGGATGAGGTATACGGACTTATCAGGGAAAGGATTTACGGCGTTTATTCAGGCAAAAAAACGGCATATGAAACTCTCACAGGCTTAATTAACGGACGGCTGCTGGATTATATGCTGAAATCTGCCGGAATAAATCCCGAAAAACCTGCGTCGCGAATAAAACCTTCTGAACTGAATATGTTGTCGCGCCTTTTTAAGGATTTCGTAATTGAAATCAAATGTCCCGGTGATTTTTCCTCTGCGCAGGTTACTGCCGGAGGAATCAATACCGCCGAGATAAATGATACCATGGAGTCAAAGCTTATAAGCGGACTGTATTTTGCAGGCGAAATTTTGGATATTGACGGAGCCTGCGGGGGTTATAACCTGCAATGGGCTTTTACGTCAGGATATATTGCAGGAATGCTCAAATGAATTTTGAATAAAGAGTTCCGGATGTTCAGACCATCAGGTAATTAGGAGGAATGATGTACAGAATACACCAGATAAAGCTTCCAATCGGGCACGGTGAAAACGAGCTGAAAAAAGCAATACTGGATTTTCTTGGAATTAATGAAGCCGGTTTGGTTTCGTATTCAGTGTTTAAACGCTCAATAGACGCAAGGAAAAAACCTGAACTTTTTTACATATATGCAGTCGATGTCGAGCTTAAAGAGGAATTAAGCCCCAAAAGCCTTAAACGGTTTAAGCCCAATGAGCTGAGTATAACGGAGAAATATAAATTTACCGTGCCAAGGGTATCAGGTGATTTCAGCCGCTGCGCGGCTCAGGATAATAAACAGGGCTATAACCCTCAAAAACCATATGATGAAGCATTAAACGTACAGCCTGAAATCCGTCCTGTAGTTATCGGATTGGGGCCTGCCGGACTTTTTTGCTCATATATACTTGCACTTGCAGGGCTAAGACCGCTGTGCTTTGAAAGAGGAGAGGACGCAGATAAAAGAATTCAGGATATTGAAGCCTTTTTTAACGGCGAGGCGTTAAAGCCTGAATCCAACGTGTGCTTTGGAGAGGGCGGAGCCGGTACCTTTTCGGACGGAAAGCTTAACACTCTTGTCAAGGACAGGGACGGCAAGGGACGTTTTGTGCTTGAAACCTTCGTCAAATTTGGCGCAGATAAAAGCATTTTGTACGACGCAAAGCCTCATATCGGCACTGACAGGCTTGTAAATATCGTTAAGTCCATGCGGCGTGAGATCATCAGACTTGGCGGAGAGGTGCATTTCAGGCACAGGCTGGAGGATCTGGAAATTGAAAACGGAGCGCTGTCATATGTAAAAGTGAACGGCGAAAAAATTTCTGCAAAGCAATGCGTTATGGCGACAGGACACAGCGCAAGAGACGTTTTTTCCATGCTGTATTCCAAGGGAGCAATGATGCAGCCTAAGGCATTTGCAATAGGCGTAAGGGCGGTTCACAGCCAGTCCCTGATTGATGAAAGTCAGTACGGAAAGCAGTCCTGTAGGCTTCCTCCGGCTTCGTACAAGCTGACTCACACATGTAAAAACGGAAGAGGAGTTTACTCATTTTGTATGTGTCCGGGCGGCTATGTCGTAAATGCTTCAACCGAAGAAAACGGAACGGTTGTCAACGGAATGAGCTATTCAGGAAGGGACAGCGGCTATGCAAACGCCGCGATAATATGCACAGTAACTCCGGAGGATTATGAACAAGGCGGCTTTGGGAGCCACCCGCTTTCAGGAGTTGAGTTCCAGAGGAAATATGAAAGGCTGGCTTACGAGGCCGGCGGCGGATTTATTCCGGCACAGGAGCTTGGGGATTTTAGAAAAAAGGCGTCTCAGCATACCCGTAAATTTGAACCGGAAACAAAGCCTTCGGTTAAGGGCAGAATTAAATTTTCTGATTTAACAGCCTGCCTTCCGGATTTTGTTTCCGAGAGCATCGCAGAGGCGATGAGCGCCTTTGATAGGAAAATAAAAGGATTCGGCGCAGACGACGTCCTTTTGCTTGGAGTGGAAACAAGAACCTCAAGTCCTGTCAGAATCGTCAGAAACGGCGAGCTGCAATGTGAGAAAATCAAGGGGCTTTATCCGTGCGGCGAGGGAGCGGGATATGCCGGCGGCATCATGTCGGCGGCGCTTGACGGAATAAAAATTGCAGAAAAAATAATCAGCCAAAAAGGAGAGTAAGGTTTTGGAAAACGAAAAAGCACTGAAAAAACAGCTTCGTGAGGAAATGAAAAAAAGACGCTCGTCACTGTCATTTGAGAGGATACTTGTATATTCCTCACATATCTTTGAGTCTGTTGTAAGCAGGGAAGAATATGAAAAAGCCGACGTTATAATGGCCTACGTCAGCTTCAGTTCAGAGGTCGATACGCATTTTTTAATTAAAAATGCGTTAAGTCTAGGGAAAAAGGTAGCCGTCCCTAAGGTAATCGATGAAAATGAGATGAGGTTTTACTTTATAAATTCAATGGATGAACTTAAGCCGGGAGCTTTCAATATCCTTGAGCCTACCGGCAGCGATGAAATGATATACGATGAAAATCTAAACTATGTGATATTGCTTCCGGGAGTCGCCTTCGACAATGAAAAAAACCGTCTGGGCTATGGGGGAGGATATTATGATAAATATCTTTCAAAGTACCCCGGCATTTTTAAAATAATGCTTGCCTATGAGATGGAGAGAGTGGAGGAGCCTCTTCCATGCGACGAGCTGGATGTGAAGCCCGATATTATTATTACGGAGCTTAGTACATATTAAATTATTTTACATTACTGAAAGTGGAGATGGGTATGCTCAACAGCTGTTCGGAAGAACTTTTAAATTCTATTGATATTTCCCTGCCGGCGCCGGAAAGAGAACCGCAGAGACAGTATTATTTTATAAAAAAACTTAAGGAAATGGTCGCTTTAAAGGCTGAAAATGCCGGGCGCAGTCTTACATATCACGTTGAAACCTTTGGCTGCCAGATGAATGCTAAGGATTCGGAAAAGCTTGCAGGCATTCTGCAGTCAATAGGATATGTGGAAAACGAGTCCGAGAAGGCCGATTTTGTAATATATAACACCTGTACCGTGCGTGAAAACGCCAATACAAAGGTTTATGGGAGAATAGGTTATCTTGGCAGCCTTAAAAGCAAAAATCCTGATATGATGATTGCAATGTGCGGCTGCATGTCCCAGGAAAAGCATGTAATTGAAAAAATTAAAAAAAACTACAGGTTTGTAGACATTGTTTTCGGTACGCATAATATTTATATGCTTGCAGAGCTTATTTATTTAAAGCTTACAGAGCCTTCTGACAAGCCCCTTATCAGCGTGTTTGATTCGGCAAGTGAAATAGTCGAGGAGCTGCCTTCCGAGCTTAAATACGGCTTTAAGGCAGGCGTCAACATAATGTACGGCTGCAACAATTTCTGCAGCTACTGCATTGTCCCTTACGTAAGAGGGCGCGAGAGAAGCAGAAGGCCTGAGGACATTGTAAAAGAAGTGGAAACTCTGGCTGAAAACGGCGTAATTGAGGTAATGCTTTTGGGTCAGAACGTTAATTCTTACGGAAAGGGTCTGGATAAGGAGGTCACTTTTGCAGAGCTTTTAAGGGAGGTCTCTAAGGTTGAAGGCATTAAAAGAATACGCTTTATGACGCCTCACCCAAAAGATTTATCCGATAGTTTGATTGAAGAAATCGCTGTGAATCCAAAGCTTTGCAAGCATGTGCATCTGCCTCTCCAAAGCGGTTCAACCGAGATACTTAAAAAGATGAACAGACATTACTCTAAAGACGATTACCTGCGTCTTGTTGAGAAAATAAAAAGAAAAATACCCGGCGCCGCAATTACAACCGATATTATTGTAGGATTTCCGGGCGAAACCGAAGAAGATTTTGAAGAAACCGTAGATGTTGTAAAAAAATCCGGATTTACAAGCGCCTACACGTTTCAGTATTCGCCAAGAAGGGGAACGCCGGCCGCTGAAATGCCCGGACAGATTTCCGAGGAAGTTTTAAAAAGCCGGTTTGAAAGACTGCTTGAAGCCGTTCATCAGGTAACTGCGGAAATAACGGCTCTTGAGACAGGTTCTGTTAAAGCCGTTTTAGTTGAGGAATTCAACACGGACAAACAAACGCTTACGGGACGTCTTGACAATAATTTGCTTGTGCATTTTGAAGGCGGCGAAAATCTGCTTGGAAAAATCGTGAATGTGAAGCTTGACGAGTGCAAGGGATTTTATTACATAGGAAGCCTTGCATGAGTTTACCGTTTTTTCCTCATGGCGACAATTCGGTAAGGTTTCTGAATATTTTATTGACATATCTGCCAAGAGAGAGTATAATCAAACTATCGGATAAATATCAGTTTTTCCGATAAATAGTACCGAATCCGAGAGTAGTGGAGGCAAATCATGGGAAAAGATTCTGAATATTACAAAGAAAAAACTTACCGTCAAAAAGAAAAGCTTCAGGAGCTTATGCTTTTTCTTCCTGAGTTTGCGCGCAAATATATCAATGACAAGCGATTAACTACCCAGCCAAGCACGCTTGTTGCATATTGTTATGACATATTAATGTTTTACAGGTATCTGATCAGTTCAAATCCTTTGTACAAGAATTATTCAACAAAGGATTTTACCTATGACGACATGAAAAACCTTAATGCCGACGATGTTACCGAATATCAGCTTTATCTTGAGTTTAATTCCATCGGCGAAAAGCATGAAAACGATAAAAAGGCGATCGCACGCAAAATGGCTCCTTTAAGGGGCATGTTTCAGTACCATTATGAGCATGGAAATATTGATTCGAATCCGATGACCTTGGTAAAGCTTCCTCATATTAAAAAGGATAAAAACATTATCAGGCTGAACACCGAGGAAATCAAGGATATTCTTAATTGCGTTGAGTTTATCGGCGGAAAAACCTCTGAACACATGTCTGCCTTTAGGAAGAAAACCGTAAACCGTGATCTGGCGATTATGACTTTACTGTTAGGCACCGGAATGCGTGTTTCAGAATGTGCCGGGCTTGATATTGAAGACGTTAATTTTACTGAAAATTCTCTTGTGATTGTCAGAAAAGGCGGCGGTCAGGACGTTATTTACTTTGGCGACGAGGTTGCGGAGGCTCTTAAGAATTATATTGACACCGAACGTGCGGCAATTGTGCCTAAGGAGGGTCATGAACACGCCCTTTTTTACAGCCTGCAATCAAAAAGAATAAGCATTGACGCCCTTGAAAATCTTGTAAAAAAATTCGGGAAAATAGCTGTTCCGAACAAGAAAATTACGCCTCATAAGTTGCGAAGCACCTACGGTACGGCTTTATACCGCCAGACAGGCGATATAAGGCTTGTGGCTGATGTTTTGGGACATGAAAACGTAAATACCACCGTTACATATTATGCAGCCATTGAGGACGAGCACAAACGAAGCGCGGCAGGCGCTGTAAAGATGCGCCCTGAGGACACGGACGACGACGGCAAACGGTAATAAACTAATAAACAGTAATTAGAATTAATATTCTTCTTAAATCAGTTTTGCCGCCGAATGTTAAGAACTGTTTATCATGTTTTGGTAAGTTTAAAAAGCAGCATCTTATACGACAGCCTTCTAATAAATTCGAGTTTATCTGTAATCCTTTCAGACAGCTCGCAAAAAACGCTGTTCATCTGTCCGATGGCTATGCTTTCGCCGTCCTCTGAATAAATAAACTTTTCGTATTCAGTTACCGCTTCGTCTGCAAATGAACGGCTTATACCGTATTTTTCCGACAAAATAACCCTTAATTCGGAATGAGTAATGATTTCATCGGCATTTTTAAGATGATTTTTAACCAGCTTCGTAATATATCTGTACTGATTTACAGCCCTTTTGTTTTCTTCGCAATAATACAGAGCGTACATTGTTCTGGCTTTAGCAGCCGCAATTATTATAAGAGCGGCTGTTATTGCCAAAATTAAAAGCCTGCCTATTCCGTAGGAAATTATATTGGCGAAGGTTTCAAAAAAACGGATAAAAAATTCAGAACCTTTATTTTGAATTTTAGGCGAAGCCGTACCAAGCACGGATAAAAATTCTTCATTATCTGTTTCTTTATCACGTCCCACCGTAAATTCCACAGGAATCCAGCCCAAACCTCCAAGGTATACCTCGACCCACGCATGAGCGTTTTCGTCCGTAAGCTTTACTGTAACCGGCTTATCATATTCCAACCTTTCTTCAAAATTACTTATCTGCCAAAGAAAATCGCCGTTTTTCTCTATGCTTTTCCGAAGGTCGCTTTCTTTTACTAAAAAGTCATTCTCAAAATAAGCATACGGCGTTTGTCTTATGATTTTTTTTGAATATGATGATTGGAAAATAATCTCCGCATCATCTCCGTCCTCGTCATAATTGTAAAGCGTCATATCCTCATATGAGAAGTCGTCAAAGCAGTATCCTTCAACATATCTTGCCGGAATACCCATCTGGCGTAAAAGAATACAGGCTGCCGAGGCAAAATGAACACAGTAGCCCTCCTTGTGCTCCTTTAGAAAATAAAGTACAAAATCCTTATCGGAGGGTGTTTTACCGGGCGAAAGCGTATAAGTGAATTCACTTGAAAGATAGGCTTTTATCTGTTGGATCACTTCATATTCAGTGCCGCCAAAATCCTGTTCGCTGCAAATTTGCCGAATTTCATCGGCTATTTCTTCAGGAACTTGTAGATAGCTGTTTTCAAAATTTTGTTCATTTAATAATACTTTACCGTTATCTTGATATTCCTGACTTATTTCCCTCAGGTCATCATCCGTAAACGACGGCGGACAGTACTTTAAAAATAAGGTGCTTCCCTGTTTTACTGTTCTTTCAATTATATATTGCATATGATTTAAGCTGTAATACATATGCACTGAGAGAGTCTTTCCGTAAGCGTCATCTTTATCCCCTGCATCGACATTCTTTATAAAAACGGATTCGCCGGGAGCACTATCAGACTGTTTTTGTTCAGCATCAAGCTTATCGTCCTGATTAAAATTCTTTTTGAGATAGTCGTATATGCGCGAATAGTCTTCAAATTTATCCCTGAGCTCACCGTTGGAATCAAGAAAATACGCGGTATCATTATAATTGAACCATTTTTTATTAGATGAGGAATACCTATTGGCGGTAAATAACGGAATATACAGAGGCTGTGAGGAATAAGGTACAAGGGTGAGCTCAATATCTGTCCGGTAGTCGAAGGAAACTGAAGATACATCTCCCAAGCTTCCGTTTTTTATGCCGCCGTTTCCGCTTCGGTTTTTCTCAAAAAAAGAGCTGATACCGTATTTTGCCGCCCCAATGACATACTTGTCCGTTTTTTTCTTCAATTCAGAATTGCTTTGTACAAAATTATCTGAAACAAAGAAAAATGAAATAGCTGTTACCGCTAAAACAACCGAAAGTATTAAAGCAGAGCTTAGCAGGTTATATTTTTTAGCTACTCTCCTATCCTTCAGATAAATTTTTTTCCTGAAGGCGAAATAGCTTTTTTGATGTTTTCTGCTGTCGGCAGGCATTTCATCGTTCCGCCTTGTAAGCTCATAAAGCAAAATCGCCAGAAGGATTATCGCAAGATAGGCATATGAAAACTCATCGTTCAGGTATATGCAGAACTCGACGGCAGGAAGGATAAGAAAAATAAGAGGATAAATAATTGAAAGGCGGCGAGACGCCCAATCATTCAAGATGCATGTGAGAACGGTGATTACAAGCACAAAAAACGCAGTTACAGACGCCGCTCTGTTCTCAACCGTCTCAGTGTAATGCATCACAGAATCAAGCGAAAATTCCGTGCCGACAGCCTGAGTTACATTGTTAAAAACCGCATTTAAGCCGCTGTTAATATATTCATTTGCATGGTCGAAATAAAGCAATACAAAGACAAATAATATTATATAGCCGATATAAAACAGCATCATTCTTAAATTAAAAAGAGAGAAAAAAAGCGATGCGGCGGCAGTAAAAAGTATGAGCAAAGGCATATTGCACGGTAATGAAAATGCGAAAATAAGCATGCCGCAAATTCCAATCATAAAAAGGAAAACTATAAACGCGTTCCACAAGCATTTTGCGGCATTGCTTTTAAACGTCAGGGTTTTATCGTTAAGCTGTCCTATCCTGACTCCCGATGCTTCAAGCTTTAATACGTTTTTATGCTTCCTGCTAATTCTGCTCATATGCTTTCTATGAAATTACGGTATATTATGTTGCTTGCCCTTAAGCGCCCTGAAAATATCCTTGTCTGCTTAAGCGTTGTCTTTTTTCTGGCTGCCGTCAATAAATCTTTTTGGAATATACAGACACAGCATATAAAATCCTCTGCGCAAAATTCCAAAGTTTCTGATGATATAGTAGGACAGATTTTTAAAGCAACTTGTTACGGTATCAATATTTACACCGCATCCGAATTCCGAGTAAGAAAATTCTTCGTAAACTTCTATGCTGCGCATTGCGGCCTTACTTCTGGTTCTATACTCTTTTGCCAACAGCTTCTTTAAATCAGAGTGTGAAATAACCGCTTTCCTTATTTCATCGCTTTTGTCCCGGTATTTTCTGCATAAATCCCTTTTTACAATAAATACAAGAAATCTGTACTGATATACCGCTCTTCTGTCATTTTTTATGAAGAACAAAAAATATGATAAAATAAGCTTAAGTGCAGCCGCAGCGATCAAACAAAAAATCAGCAGGTTGATAAGCATAGCTAAAATACTGCCGCTAATGTTTTCGGTAACAGTTCCGACTGTATCGGAAAAAGAGGAACCGTCTGCGTTGACGTCAGCTCCGTTATATGAACTGTACCCTACCGTAAATTCAATCGGAACCCATCCAAACCCGTCAAAATAAACCTCAACCCATGCATGGGCATTCTCGTCTGTAATACTGACAGTTACAGGCTTTTTATCGGCACGCTCGCTGTAGCCCTCATACCACGTGGAAAGAATGCGGTTAAGGTTCCCTTCCGTCAATTCCTGAACGTCGCCGTCGGAATCAAGAAAATACATTTCGTCAAGATCGTCAATATTATCCTTGGAAAAGGCCTTAGCTTCTTTGTAATCCTGTGGGGTAACAATGTAGCCTTCGACATATTTTGCAGGTATATCCATTTCCCTGAGCAGAAGGCAGGCCGCCGACGCAAAATGCATACAGTACCCTTCCTTAGAATCATTCAGAAAATGGATAATTACGTCCTCTCCTTCCGGCGTATCCTCCGGCGAGAGGGTATATTCATATCCCTCCGATAAAAAGCGTATTATGTTGTCGACTGTTTCCGCCGTTGTTTCACCCTCAAGCTTTTCTTTAAAGCAAATGTCCTTTAGCTTTTTTTCAATCACGCTGGGCACGCCAAGGTATTCTTTACGGATTTCAGTCTCTAATTCTGAGATATCGTTATAATAGTAGCCAAAATCAGCTTTAAAAAAATTATCGCGATCGAATGTATAGTCGCTTATGTCCGGAAGATTATGGTAGTCATACATCATTGTATAAAACGGAATTATAACCGAACTGTTTTTAGATATGCTGACATTACTGCTTAAATTTGAAGAGTGTCTGTAATAGTACAGACTGACAGAAAACGAGTTATCGAGCCCTATATTTTTTAAAATTGCCCTTCCCTCTCCGCAATTACCGACGTCTTTTTTTGTTTTATTACTGTTTTCACCGTCACTTTTATCGTCATCCGCCGTATAAATACAGTCGTGAAGGATTTCTGTGACTGAAAATTCAGCGCTGTACAAAATCGGGTTATAGGTTCGGCTCCACTTCCTTTTATCGCTGTCAAAGCGACTGGCTGAATAGCTTGGAATATAAACCGTCTTGTTTGAATAAGGAACGGCTGTCAGCTCCAGATCAGTTTTATAATCGTACTTTATATTTATTGATTTGTTGAAATCACCGTTGTTAAGTCCGCTTCCCCTTTCGTTAGGAGTTGAAAAAAGAGACGAAAAGCCGGAAACCGCAATTTGAGAAACAATTTTGTCGGTTTTTGATTTTAAAGGCGAATTGGTATTCAGGTATGATTTTGGGACAAATGCGGACATAATGTAGAAAATAATAAGCACGGCTGTAACAAAAACCGTTCCGTAAACAATATTGCCTTTATACTCTACCGTCCTTTTTCTTAACTGCATGCGTCCCCTTCTTACTTGAAAGCCGGAGCTTGCCTTTTCCAGCTTCGCAGGCGTTTCATCATTAAGCCTTGTTGCAATTGACAGTGCGATTCCTAACAGAGAAATAAAAAGGTAAAATACAGAATATCTGTCTTCAAGGTAAATCGACGCTTCAAAGACGATAACACAGAGCAGTAAAGGCAGGAAATGCTTTTTTCTTTTCGATATCCAAATGTTGTAAAGATATACCGTAATAAAAGAAATGAGAAGCGCAGTACAGGTTATCGTAACAGTCCTGTCTTTTAAAATTTCATCATATTTTCTGACGTAAGAAAGATCGATTGCCGCATCTATGCCTTGCAGTATAAGATTTGTAATTGCGTTAAAGCCGCTGTAGACGGTTTCATAGTTCCTTATAACGTAGGTCAGAGCATAAAGTACAGCGAGAATGTTTCCTGCGGCAAAGAAAAGCCTATTGAAAAACAGAAATGAACAGTAAACAGAGAAAAGCGCGGTAAAAAAGGCAATTTTAAGCATATCGCACGGAAAAGAAAATGCGGATATCAATACGCCAATAATCCCGTAAGAGAAAAGAAAAACAAGCAGAGCATTCCACAGGCATTTTTTAATTTTATTCCGTAGTGAAAGACTCGTAGCTTCCGATTCAGGCACGGAAAACGATACTCCGGTGTCTGACAGACGCTCAATAAGTTTTTTCCTGCCTTTTTTGATCATCTTAACGCGTTCTCCTGAACTGTTTTACCGTATTACAGCAATTACCTTTTGAATAATCTGAAAAGATAAAATCTGTATAGGCTTTTTTTGAAGAAACCGAAGCTGCCGGCAACCTGTGCGCTTATTTCGCTGAACAATTCGGTTAGGGCCTTAATTTCGTTTACTTTTCTTTCGCCTGAATAATTAAATTCCTCATAGACGTCACGGTAGTTGGCTGCAAGCGCTGAGTTTACGTTGTATTTATCCTGCAAGAGCCCGGACAGTGCAGAATTTGACAGTATTATGCTTTCATAATAGTCACGGTCTGCTTTGTTCCGTTTTATAAGGTCGTTTCTGACGGCGTCGGCAATAAATCTATACTGATTAATCGCCCTTCTGTCCTCTTTGGCATAGTAAATCCTGTAGGATAACTGAAGCTTTCGTGCAAGGAGCATGAAAACTGCCAAGATAAAAACTATAAGTACAATATTTTTTAGCCCGTAATTAATGAAGGCTCCTGCTGCTTCAGCCATCTGGGTTATCGTTGAATTGCCGATCAATCCGTTTCCGTCTTCGTTATCGGACGATGAAGAAAGACTGTCAAGCATTGACAGAACGCTTGCAAGATTTCCGTCTTCGCTCATGCTTCCTACAGTAAACTCGATCGGAACCCATCCGAAGCCTTTAAAATAAACCTCGACCCATGCATGAGCGTTGGCATCGGTAAGGTCAAAGCTTACCGGTTTTTCAAATCCAAGCTCGTTGTAGCCGTCGTACCATTTCGTGTTTCCCAAGGTGATTAAGTCCATCCTCCTCTGAATACCGGAGCGATCATGTCCGTAAACTTCCTCCTCACTGTAGCTGTCAGAATCAAACAATACTGCGTCATCATAGACCGTATAGTCAAACGAATAGCCTTCCACATACTTAGCAGGAATTCCCATGCTTCTTAAAAGCAGACAGGCGGCTGAGGCAAAATGTACGCAAAAGCCTTTTTTCTCCTCGTTTAAAAAGTAAAGAACAAAGTCTTCGTCTTCCGGAGTTGCGCCGGGCTGGAGCGTGTATTCATAGTTTTCAGCCAAAAAATCTATAATCTGATTGATTATTTCCGTTTCAGTACCGTGGAACCCTTCACGGAAGCATATCTCATCAAGCTCAGACGATATTCTCAGAGGCACGTCAAGATAATTCATGTATACCTTTGTGTCCAGCTTTCTGTTTGGATACGCCCACTCAAATTCATAGATATCAGGCAGTTCGTCGTAATCGTACATTGAAGCCGTATAAGGCATCAGCAGGCTGGTATTTTCGTTTATTTCATTACGGGAAGCTTCAGAATCATTGCCGTCGTAATAAAGATAGGCAGGGAAATGTTCGCCTGCGGCAACATTTTTTATCATCATATAGGCGCTTGCTGTTTTTGCCTCTTCTGTCAACGCGTAGGACTCGTCGGTCCTGAGCTTCTCTAAAAATTCTTTGGTTAGAGCATGTTCGGATGTCGAACCTATTGCCGTATTAAGAGTATCGTTTTCCGCATCTTCGCTTAAGACCCACCGCCTTGCCTTGCTGTCATATTTATTCGCATAATAGGTGGGAATATAGACAGGCGCAAAGGTGTTCGGAACGAATGTGATTTCCAGATCCGTTTCATAGTCCAGAGACACTGATTTTATATCGCCGAACGTACCGTTGTTCATTCCTGCCGTACCGCTCATATTTGAGTTGAAAAGCGCGGAAAAGCCGTGCATTGCAACTTCCGATACGACCTTATCGGTTTTATCCTTTAAAGAAGAATTCTTTTCCGCATATGTTGAGGGAAGGAACAGAAAGGACAGGATCGAAATAAATAAAGTAATAAGGACAAAGGAAAGGACGCCAAGAATATTTCCTTTGTTTTCTACGATCCTGCTTTTTATGGCAATTCTATTTCTTTTTTCCTTATATGTCTCAAGCTTAGGCTTATTGTCAAGAGGGTTTTCGTCATTTTGCTTTGTAAAAATAAACAACGTAAGCGCCGCAAGAATAACCAGAAGGTAAAGGTAAGAAAATTCGTCCGTCAGGTATATTGAAACTTCTAAAACAGGCAGAATAATTATAAAAAGAGGATAAAAGATACTGTTTCTCCTCGAAACCCACATGTTAAACAGGCATGCAACCACGGTAATGATTACAATTAAACATGACGTTATTGCAACGGTGCGGTTTAAAAAATATTCCGTAAATTCTCTCAGATTTGCAAGGTTGAGTTCATCGTCGATTGCGACTATTATAAGGTTAAGGATAGCGCTGTATCCGCTGTTTACCTCACGGTAATGTGTAAATGAATAATAGATAATGAATATAAGCACGCTCAAATAGCCCAAATTAAAGAACAGTCTTCTTAAATAAAACATTGAGAAGAAAACCGAAATAAACGCCATAAAAGCAGTAAGGGCAAGCATATTGCACGGCAGAGAAAAGGAAGTGATGAAAAAACCGAAGATACCGTACAGAAATAGAAAGATTATCAGAGCATTCCACAGACAGTTAAAGAAATTTTCTTTTATGCTTCTCTTCTTTTCACGGAGCTCGCAGACAGTGATCCCGGACATCAAGAGACGTTTTGACGGTTTTATTTTTTTTCTTTTAAAGCTCATAAGCGTCTCTCCTTTTTATGCTTATATCTCCGAGACGACGGCGGCGCCATTGTTCGCAAAAATGTATTTATAGCTGCTGTCCTCTTCTCTGTTCATTGTAAGATATAGCAGTTTATATGCCGAACCGCTTCTGTTGTAGTAAGCTTCAAGAACCTCTTTTTCTACGGCTTTAAGATTAAAAAACATCTCCTGCATCGTCAGCGTAAGGTTGTAGAGGTTATCGATTTTTCTGCTTACGGCGTCTTCCTCCGAGGCATTGAAATAGACCAATTCAAAAAACATATCGTCTTCAAGCATGCTTTTTCCAAACGATAAAAGATGTTCAAAGTAAGCAGTAAGCTCCGAAGGGGTTTTGTAGGAGCCGTCGCAGGCAAGAACAACACAGACTCCGGCATTTTTCGCATATTCCTTTACGATAAGGTCTTCGGATTTTGTACTTAACTTCCAGTGAATCTGTGAAAGCCTGTCGCCGGCACGGTAGTCGCGCAATTCCTTGATTTCGGAAACGTCGCTTCCTGCGTAAGGGTCTGTGTACACGTCCTCCTCGTCGTCAAGCACCAGCTTTTCTGCGTTGAACCTGAGTCCGTTATCCTTCGGGAGAACAACGGCGTTCGCAGGAGCGATGTTGCTTATCCTTTTGGAAAAAAGTCCTAAAAGGTCATACACTCTGGCTTCCGTACATGCTATTTCATAAACTCCGCAGAAGGAAAAATTAAAGTCCAGCGAGTTGTCCTTTATGCCCTGATAGATGTTGTAGTAGGTTTCGATGTAAGAATATTCCGTCTCGATCCTATGCTTGATTCCATAGACGATTTTAATTCTTGAAAACGGATAAAAATTCCTGCACTTAAGCCTGCACACAAAAACGTTGTCCTCTCCTGCCTGCTGCTCCGGAGTACGCATAAATAGGGAAATTTCCGGAAGAGAAAACCACGGCATAAAAAGCAGGACCGCAGATGCAAGGTAAAGCAGCATTGCGATTATGAAAAAAAGGACTGCTCTTCTGCGGTTAAACAGAAACATAAAAATCAGCAGTACAAAAAGAAATATGAATGAAATAAGCTTCTTTATATTTACTTTCATATATACTCCGGCAAAACCTGCCCTCATAATCCGCCTGAATTCTAATGATTTGGAATATGAAAGCTGTGAATAGGTATTTTAGTTGTTCTTTACATTTTAGGCAAAGGCGTAACTGACAGTATCTCTTTCAGAACGGCGGCCTCGTTCTTTTTTGCGGCTCTGGCCTTAGGCGAAAGGACAATACGGTGCGAGCATACGGCGTTTATGTTGTAGATCACATCATCGGGAACGACATAGCGTCTGCCGTTTATAAACGCAGTTGCTTTAGCCATTTTTAGAAGCGCTATGCTGCCTCTTGGACTGACTCCGAGGCTGACAAGCTCGTGCTCTCTTGTGCGCTCAACATAGGAAACGATAAAATCAGATATGGATTCGTCTACAAAAATCATTTCAACGGCTTCCTGAAGCTTTACAAATTCATCAATGCTCATCACAGGATCAACCGTCGGCTTTTCCTTCACGTTCTTTGTTAAAATTTCAGTCGCAGCGTCATGGTCAGGATAACCAAGCGTCAGACAGACCATGAAACGGTCAAGCTGTGATTCGGGAAGCTTCTGCGTGCCGGCTGAACCAAAAGGATTCTGGGTTGCAAGTACAATGAAGGGCTGAGGAAGCATTCTCGTAACGCCGTCAACCGTAGCCTTGCCCTCTTCCATTACCTCAAGAAGGGCTGACTGCGTTTTAGGAGATGTCCTGTTAATTTCATCGGCTAAAAGAAAGTTACAGTAAACAGAACCCTCTCTGTACTCAAAAGCGCCTGTTTTATTGTTATACATTGAAAATCCGATAAGGTCGCTTGGAAGAACGTCGGGAGTAAACTGAACCCTGTGATATTCCATTGAAAGACATTTGGAAATTGAAACGGCCAGAGTCGTCTTTCCGACTCCGGGGATATCTTCAAGCAGAATATGTCCTCCTGCAAGCATCGCCGTTAAAACGGAAAGGACAACGTCATCCTTTCCCCTAAGTACTTTTTTAACTTCGTCCAGAAGCTGATTAATCTGCGCATTCATAAAAACCTCCCGAATAGTTATTGAAATATATATGAAAATAGACGCAAACCCTATTTTAAAATAATTTTACCATACATGTATGCTAAATTCCAGTGAAAAAATTGTGTACATATATATCGGCAGATAAAATATATATACGGCGCCGATTTTTATAAATGTACAAAATAGAAAACAGCAGAACAAATGTTTTGCATTTCTTTAAAATTTATGCTATACTTTAGAAAACATATTTTGGGAGGCAGCCAATGGATACTAGCAGGTTAACTTCAAAGCAGCTGGAAATTTTAAATTTTATCAAGGAACAGATCCGCTCTAAAGGCGTTCCTCCCACAATAAGAGACATCTGCAATGCCGTAAATCTCCGCTCCACCTCATCCGTGCATTCTCATCTGGAAAAGCTTGAGGAGCTTGGCTTTATAAGGCGTGACGGCTATAAATCAAGGACGATTGAAATTTCGGACGATGAATTCAGGCTTTCAAGGCGTGAGGTTGTCAACGTTCCGATCGTCGGGACGGTAACAGCCGGACAGCCTATACTTGCGGTTGAAAACATTATTGATTACTTCCCGATTCCTGTTGAAATGATGCCGAATGCCGAAACATTTATGCTCAAGGTTAAGGGAGACAGCATGATTAACGCAGGAATTTTTGACGGCGATGAAATAATCGTAAAAAAACAGAGCACAGCCGACAACGGCGACTATGTAGTTGCGCTTATTGACGACTCAGCTACTGTTAAAACATACTATAAAGAAAAGGATCACGTACGTCTCCAGCCGGAAAATGACGCCATGGAGCCCTTCATTTTAGACGACGTCGCAATACTAGGAAAGGTTATCGGCGTAATAAGGCTTTTTGCTTGATTTGCGTTGCTTTTCAAAAAATCCAACTGACGGCTTGATTACGTCTTTAATCAGACCGTCAGTCGTTATCTTTAATTTTTCTTAAAAGCTCTTCGATATCAAGCGGCTTGGTGATAAAATCGTTCATTCCGCTGTCAAGGGCTTTTTTTCTGTCCTGAGGCAGAGAATTGGCGGTACATGCGAAAATTTTCACATCTTTAGCATCGGGTCTGTCGAGCGAACGTATTGCCATTGCTGCTGCAAATCCGTCCATTTCAGGCATCAGAAGATCCATAAGGATCAGTCCGTAGGTGCCCGGCTTGGATTCAGCAAACATTTTGTAAACTACTCTCCCGTTCTCAGCGAGGTCCGCTTCGAAACCGCCGTTATTAAGTATTTCAAGAATTATCTCGCCGTTTAATTCATTGTCTTCTGCAACAAGAATACGAGGTTTTTTGTCGCCCTGCTCGGATTTACTGGAGTCAAGCTCCTCCCATTCCTGCTTTTCAGAAATACTTGTCGGCCGCCCCGTAAAGGTAAACGTAAATGTGGTTCCCTTTCCCTTGCGGCTCTCAAATGTAAGATCTCCTCCCATAAGCAGCGCAAGCTTACGGCTTATCGGCAGTCCAAGCCCCGTACCCTGATTACCCTTTGAAACCGAGTCAAGCTCCTGAGCAAAGGTATCGAAAACGTGTTTCTGCATATCCTCGCTCATGCCCTTACCCGTATCAGCAACTTTAACGGTGGTCAGGACTTTACCGTTTCCCAACAGTTTTTGCTTCGTCTCTACGCTAATCGTGCCTCCAGCAGGGGTGAATTTCTTTGCGTTATCCAACAGATTAAGCAAAACCTGCTGAATTCGAACCTCATCTCCAACTATCTGCTTCCACATCAAATCGGACTTCATGCTGAACTTTATTTGTTTATCGGTAATAGGACCTTTGGCAATTGAATTGACCGTGTTGATAACAACATCAAGCTCGATCGGCTTAACAGAAAGCTCCAGATTTTCAGCCTGAAGGCTCGACATATCAAGCATATCGTTTACAAGCGATAAAAGATAGTTTGCAGTAACGTCAGACTGCTTCAGATATTCCTTGAGCCTGTCCGGGTCTTCTATTTTTTGAGACATAAGGTTATTTAAGCCGATTATTCCGTTGAGCGGAGTCCTTATCTCATGGCTCATTGTGGACAGAAACCTGTTCTTGGCGTTCTCGTTGGCTTTATTTTCAAGCAGCCGAACGTGCTGATGCGAAAGAATAGCGGTTAAAACGATTATAACGACAGAAAATACTGCAATGCTGATTGCAGCAAAACGGTAGTGATAGAGAAAATCGGAAAACGTATAGTCATACTGGTTTTCGGAAATTGCCTGGATGGTATAAGCGCCAACCTCATCCTCGGACATAAGGGCTATTGCCTTATTGAGAATACCGATTAAGACCGCTCCCTCCTCCTGAGTAGGGCTGCCTTCTCCTGTATAATCAAATACGGCGGAAAAACAGAGCTTATCGTCAAGTCCCAGAACCGGAATTACTTTAAGCTTTTCATAAATAGGTTTTGCAATCCAATACTCAACAACGTGCTGGTTCAGCATCAAAAGGTCTGCTTTACCTGAATTTACAGCATCAAAGCATTCAGGTACCGAAGAATAGTCTACAAGCTTAAAATTAGGGTAGGCTGCGTTAAGCACCTTCTTCAATGTCTGAGAGCCTGTGGAAATGGCAATGGAAAGCTCGGCATCGTATTTAAAATCAGTGCCTTCATTTGCAACTACTACTTTTTTGCTTGAAAGATAGGGATCGCTTATTAATATGCCCTTTGCATGTTTGTTTTCCTCATTAAATTCAACGCTGGAAACAAGATCAAAACCGCCGTTGACAAGATAACTGTAGGTTATATCTCCGGCAGGAAGCGCAACATATTTAAACTTAATTCCGCAAAGCTCGCTTATATGGTCAAAAATATAACGCGATATTCCGGCGAATTCACCGTTATCATCTGAAAAAGACACAGGAATCCTGTCCTGAACATAGCCGATTGTTACTGTATTATGAGATGAAATATAATCCTTCTCTTCCTGCGTCAGCTCCAGCTTGCCTGACGCAGAGGGAATATCCTCAGCATTTACCTGCGGCGCTGTCAAGGCCGACAGCATTGCGAAAACAATGATTATGGCAGGCAGCGTCCTCAAAAACCTGCGTATCATGTTGACTCCTCCTTTAAGGCAAATCATTCTGCTAAAACAATACGGCAGCCATGCTATTGTTTCATTTGAGTTATTATAACTCAGATGGGATTATTTGTCAAAGACGATAGAAATAAAAAGAAAAGAAAAAAGCCTCTGTTTAATTAGCAATGCTGATTTTGCAAAAACAGCCTGCAAAAAATTACAGACTGTTAATAAGACCCTTTATTCCTTCTTTTTCATAAATCTGCCTGTAAAAATTCACCTCATCCTTTATCAGGCTGTCAATAACGCGCATTCCGAGAAGCTCTACAGGGGCTCTGTCATCATTCATTATATAAGAGCCGCTTTCGTAACGTTTAAGGCTGTCTCCTACTTCCTGCATCATTGAATAAAGCGCGCCGTCCGTTTCCGATTTGACGCCTGCATTAAAGCGATTAATCATGTACGGGTTTGACGATGCGAAAAGCTCACGGTTTGTCGCTCCCTTAACATTTACAGTATATACCTCCGGAAATACGGAGGCGATGGTGTCTGAAAGATATTGATTTATGTTGCCTTCCTCGTTAGTGTGCATATTCATGTTTACGACCATTATGCCGTTTTCATTAAGATGCTCTTTCACAAGCGTAAAAAATTCCACGGAAGACATCTGAAAAGGTATCGTTATGTCCTGGTAGGCATCGACCATTATCACATCGTATTTTTTTTCAACAGCATTTAAAAAAGCCCTTCCGTCGTAGGTTGTAACCTTGACGTTATCAGGCAATTCAAAATATTTTTTTGAAAGTCCGGTTATTTTACTGTCGATCTCAACGCCCTCTATGCTTATGTTATCAAAATACCGCATACATTGCGTCGCATATGTCCCCGTTCCCATTCCAAGGATCAAAATTTCAAGCTTTTCGCCGTCACTTCCCGTGTCGTGCAGCAGCTCGGAAGCTCCGCACATATAAGGAGCCGCCATTGCATAGTCGTAGTACATTCCGGTAAGCTCCTTTTCTTTTACATAGACGGATTGAACGCCGAAAAGCACATTGGTGGAAAGCACCACTTCCCTTTCGTCCTCGCTTACCTGCAGATAATTGTAGATTGATTCGCCCTCATAGGTGAGATCGTCCTGCCAGAAGGCAAAGGCGGTACTGTGGCCGAAGATGCAGCAAAGTATAAAAAGCGCTATGCTTACGGGTACTTTGACAGGAATTTTTTTGCAGCCGACAAAATATAAAACGGCAAGCAGAAGGAGTATTCCGGCAAATATTAAAAAGGTTACGGAGGTTCCGACGGCAGGTATGCTGATAAAGGTCGGAACAAAGGTTCCGATGATGCTGCCTACGGTATTGGCGGCATTAAGCGTGCCGACTGTTTTTCCGCTGTCGTCAAGACTGTCCACAGTGTATTTAACAAGGGACGGAGTAACCGTGCCGAGCAAAAACAGAGGAAAAACAAAAATAACCATGCAGGCTGCGAAGGCGGCGACAATAAGAAATCCGCTGTTAACCGTAAATATCAGCAGTGCGGAAATGCCGATTATAATGTACTTTCCAAGGACGGGAATCGCTGCAATCCATACGGCCGCAATGATAATGCGTCCGTAAAGCCTGTCGGGACTTGGGTTCTTATCTGCGTAACGTCCGCCGTAGATGTTTCCGAGAGCCATTGCAATCATTATCGTTCCGATAATTATTGTCCAGACGATTTGCGAGGAGCTGAAATAAGGCGCAAGAAGCCTGCTTGCTCCAAGCTCTACCGCCATAACGGACATGCCGGCGAAAAATTCGGTAAGGTAAAGATACAGTTTATTTTTAAGCAGCCTGTTCTCCCCGGCTTCCGTTTTGTTATTATCTTTCTTTTCTTCCATTTATTCCTCCAGTTAACAGTACGGTTAATAATATGAAAGCGCCGACCTCTTACAATTTACGCAGTTACGCTGAATTCTCCCAGTTAAAGCACGGTCCTTCAATCCAATTTATCAATGTCAGTCTGTCCGTAAATCTTATCACCCGTAAGAATTTCATCATTAAGCGCCATAAGGTAATTAATCATGCTTTCCGGCATGTTGTAAATGCTGTCGGTGTTATCAGCCGTCACATAGAAGCTTCCGTCGGCCTCGCCGATCGATAAAACCCACTCAGCTCTGTGCTCCTCGCTGCTTCCGTCCTCATTGTAAACCGTGCCGGTGAAAGCAAATGTAAATATTTTTACAGGATTATCCAGCCCGTACTGAGCAAGCTTTTCCTTGGTTTTGCTGTCGGAAATTCTGGAGCCGTATTTAAAGCTTCCGGAAGCGTTTAAGTATTCAAACAGTTGTCTGCCTGCCGTGGAAGCCACAGGAAAAACTGCGTCTGCTTCTTGTCCGTTGGAAAATTCAAGCTCGCCGTTCCCTTTATTGACAATGATGATTTTTCCCTTATCGGCCGTTTCAATAATAATTTCATCAAGATTATCCGCTGTTATTACAGGAAGCTCATTATTAGCTAAAAGCTGTTTCTTTTCCGAATTAACGCCGTTTATTTCGTCAGCGCACATATTGATATAATATTCGGCATAAATCGCATTTGTCGTGTAGACGGCTGCACTGTTATATTCGTTCTCATCATTTCCGTTCAGCTTACAGCAAACCCTTACATAGTACTGTGAAGCCTCAGGCGAAACAGGGTTTCCCACTGATATCGTATATTCATAATTATTTTCGGAAAGAAAATCATCCGCCGCAGGTGAAGCAGTGTTTGCAGCCGCTTTTTTTTCGGTGAATTTAATTTTTACCTCTGCCTGCGGAAGCAACAGACCGTAGCTCTCAAGCTCAGAATCAGATGGCTTGTGAGCAACGGCTTTGTTGAATACAAATTCATTAATGTAATTCAGCATTATTCTGGTATCTGAAACAGCGGCAGGAAGCAGTTCATCATCCTTGTAAGCTTCGTTCTCACTGTACTTAAACACGATATCCGCCGCATCTGTCTGGGCCGCCTCATTGTCAACCGACAGTATCAGGTAACGGTAGGTTTCGTCAGTTTTGTTTCTGAACTCAACGGAGTTTAATTCATATGACGTAAAATCGGGTATTTCAACCTTCTGCATACAGCTGTAAAGGTCATACTCTGAATATGAACTAAGCGTCGTTGCGGTCAGACAGACAGAATCGCTCCCCTCTTCCGTAAAATAACAGGTATTGTCAGCTCCTGCGGTACCTGAAACAAGCAGAGTTTTTCCATTCCCGCCGGAGGTTTTAAAGCTGATTTTTAAAGCAGGGCTGTCAAGCCCGTAAGCCTTCATATCGGTAACGTTTTTTACGGTGCGAATACAGGTCATATCCTTAAGCTTTGAGGCAAGTATTGAGAAAACGTCCTGGTACACAGGAAAATCTGCGTCTGCCGGATAAGTCCAGACTCCGTTAGAAACATTATAGGAAAAGGCAAAAGAACCGGCCGCAGTTTCAATGGTCAGTTCTGTAATGCTCTCATCACCAAAGCTCCAAAACGGAGCTTCGCCGGAGCTGCCGTTTCCGTCCTCCGGCTTTTTTTTGGCAGCCGCAAGTATAACGAAATAAACGATAATGCAGACAGCCAGAATTCCTAAAACCGCAATAAGATTTTTAACCTTTTTACTCATTACCGCGCTCTCCTTATTACAGTGACCGTAATTCCTGCCAAGATAAATGCAAGCGGAATAAGGCCGAGATATACGATAGAGAACAGATTCACCTGACTTTGAGTTGTGATGTTAAATCTTTCATCTAAGCCCTTAGGCTCCACATAGATGCCGTTCTCCGCCCCGGACATTTCTTTAATCGAGTTGGTAATTAATTTAATATTGTTGTTTACCAAAGCCGTATCGTTTGCCGCGTCCTCTAAAAACATAGCGCAGCCGACAACAAGCAGGTTTGCGGATTTCCCGGTATCGTTAAAATCGGCTTTTACGTAGGACGCAATTGAAGCAGGTTCGGTATAATCGACCGTGTACTGGTCTTCAAAATATACGATCTTGTGGTTAGACGAGCTTGTAAGAAGCTCTGTAAACTGAGGGACGCATGAAGACGTTTCTGTCTGTGTAACCGAAGAAGCGTAAAACGCAAGCAGGTAGGAATCTTCAATGCCTGAAAGCAGACTGCTTTCAACATTTCTTTTTGGAATCAATGCGTAAGGCGCATAGCTTCCCATTGCAGCATAGTAATAATTCTTATCCTCCTCAATCATTAATCCGTCCGTGACCGAGATGCCTGCGTAGCTGAGGATATCCTTGAAATTGGTAAGCTCCGCATTATAAATATTGTTGTAAATTACAATTACATTTCCGCCGTTTGAAATATAGCTTTTAACGGCGTCGGCCTCTGCTTTACTGTAATCAGACGACGGAGTAAGCATGAAAAGAACATCGCAGTCTTCAGGAACTGCCTGAGTATCCTTTAAGGAAAGAGGACTTTCGCTTAAGGTATAGTTGTTCTTTTCAAAGGCATCCTTTACATTAACGTAATTTGTAAGGAACGAAGGCTCTCCGTGTCCGCCGATTTCATAGAGATTGACTGTTTTATCGCTTGTTACATAATTTATTGCGGAAGCAAGCTGTCCCTCGCCGTCATAATAATAGGCGTTGTAAGGCTCTCCGCTTTCATCGTAAAGCGTGTTATAATAGTAGATTTCATTAAAATCGATAAGACGGTATTTTCCCGTAACAGGATTTTCGACAACGACACTGTAGGCCGCCGCTTCTCTTGCGTTGTATTTAGCCGCAAAATCAGGTTCAATAACTACGTCGACGTGTTTATATTCAACCCTTTCCGAAGCATCGCTGAAAATGCTGCAGATTGTGTCGATATACTCGTTATAGCTTCCCTTGGAGTCAGAAAGCAAGTAAACGTTCACGTCTTTGTCAAGGCTTTTCAGCATATTTTCTGTTGAATCGCCTATTGAATAGTAATCAACGCCTGAGGTATTGAAGGTCGTAACCGTTGCAGGCAGCGAACGCACCGCAAGATTTATCACGACAACTATTGCAATTACGATAAGAGTAAGCACAGAGCTGTAGGAGCCGTTTTTAAACTGTATTGAACGGTTGATCTTTTCTTTACTGTTCATATCGCACCCCCGTTAACTGTATCTTCTCTTCTGTATGGTCTGAACCGTAAAGAAAACAAACAGGCCGATCAGAGAAAGGTAATACACTATTGTTCTGATATCAAACATATAGTAGTAGATAAAGTTTATTAGGTAATTTGAAGGAGGCAGCATTCCGAATATTTTCTGGAGCGCGCCGTTAAAAAGACTGCTTTTGAAAATATAAAGCACAAGAACGGCTAAAGAAAGGACTATTCCGACCGTAAAACCGAATACGGGATTTCTTGTGAGCAGCCAGCATATCAGCCCAATAACTGCCGCAATGAGAATAAAGCCGACAAGAGAAACATACGGCTTGTCTGAAAGGACTCCTGAAAGCCCCGAAAAATACTCAAGAACGAAAACCGTCACCAGCGAAATTATCGCAGATATAATCTGACTTTCCGTAAGTGATGAAATAAACATGCAGATTGCAATGTATACGCAGCCAAGCAGAAAATATGCAAGCAGAGACGTGTAGTCGACCGACAGCATGGCGATGCCGAGAGATTTAAGCACAAGCGGACAGGTCGCAAGCAGAAGGATCACAACAAAAAAAACCGTACACATGGAAAGATATTTGCCTAAAACTATCCTCGTGACAGAAACAGGCGACGTGTAAAGAAGCTGGTCTATCTTTTCCTTTCTTTCTTCCGGAAGGGATTTCATCGTAAGAATGGCAAACAAAAAGAAACAGATGTAAGAATAGTAAAGCGTCGGATAGGCAATCGATGTTGCTCCCTGACTTAAATTGTAGATTCGGAAGTAGATGCCGAAAATAAGCATGTACATTGCAATAAAAATATATGCTGTCATTGAATTAAACAGGCTTCTTAATTCTCTTTTATATATGGCAATCATTTTCAGTCTCCTCTCCTAATTATCAGTGCTGCCTGTAAGCTGAAGGAATATATCCTCAAGGGTTCTGGTCTCTATGCTGCTTTCAAGAATCGGCATTCTTTGATCGGCAAAGGCAAAGAAAAGCTGATTTTGAAGCTCCTCAGGGTCAGCCGTCGTTTCAATCTCGCAAACGGTAACGGCCTCATTATCCGGCTTACAGTCAAACTTCGATATTTCCTCAAAATTTTTAAGTACCTCGGAAACGGAATCGCTGTCAGCCTTAATGCGGTAATGCAAAACAGACGAATTTCCCATGTTTTCCGAAAGCCTTTCAGGCGTGTCGTTTGCAACAAGCTTTCCGTGAGAAATAATAAGAATCACGTCGCAAACAGCGCTTACCTCCTGAAGTATGTGCGAGCTGAGAATTACCGTATGCTTTTCACGTAGAGATGAAATAAGCTCTCTCATTTCATTGATCTGCTTCGGGTCCAGACCTACGGTCGGTTCGTCAAGAATGATAACGTCGGGATATGAAACAAGCGCGCCCGCAAGCCCAACTCTTTGCCTGTAGCCCTTTGAAAGATGCTTTATCAGCCTTTCGCTTACGTCAGAGATCTTAGTCTGCTCTTCTATCTGCGCAATATGCTCTTTAATTTCCTTTTTATTGACTTTTTTCAGTTCAGCAACGAATTTAAGATACTCGTTAACAGTCATATCCTGATAAAGCGGAGGAATTTCAGGAAGATAGCCGATGTTTGCCTTGGCCTTTTCCGGCTCCTCCATAATATTATAGCCGTTGATTTCCACTGTTCCGCTGGTCGCACCGATATAACCTGTCATAATGTTCATGGTTGTGGATTTCCCTGCACCGTTCGGACCTAAAAAGCCGTAAATTTTTCCGTCTGAAAGTTCAAAGCTTATGTCATCGACAGCCTTATGCTGACCGTAATACTTTGTTAGATTGCTGACCTTAATCAAGTCTCTACCTCCGAATTATAAATGATCCTCCGGGAATCAAATGATACAAAGCGCTTCATCAGTATCACTTCAGAAAATTAATAGCAGATTTCTGTGAAAAAAATATGAATTAGTTATTAATTCTGAAACTATTGAAATACAATTTCCCTGCCGTCCTGCCATATTCTTTCAATATTGTAGAATTCTCTCTGTTCAGATGTAAAAAGATTGATGAGAGCGTCCCTGTAATCCATAAGAACCCAGCCGCAATTGCTGTTTCCCTCTGTGGATTTGGCAAAAACGCCGTTGTTTGCGAGCGTCCTTTCTACAGTATCAACAAGGGTATCAAGCTGATTAACGTTGTTTGCATCTGCAATAATGATGTAATCAGTAAGGCTTGTAAGATCAGACACGTCAATTATTTTAACATTATTGGCGAGCTTGCTGCTTAAAGCCTCATAAATTTCTTTGAGACAGTTGTTTATCATAATAAATCCTCACTTTCGTACTTTTTGTATTTAAATTTCATAAATATGCTCTGATCCTGCGTCCTTATCCGTGGGACAGAAAATAATTGCAAACGGTTAAACCGGTAAGATACCGGACGGTTAGGCGCCGTCGTCATTTTGTCCCGTAAACCGTATTTTTGTAAAAATCCCTTGTTTTTACCGTCGCAGGGTCAATGAAGCATCCTTTTTCAGTCAGATATTTAACAGTGCTGTCAGCCGTATAAAAAACAGCCAGATCAATATTTTCAAATGCCGCCTGTCTGATTGCTTCAAGCGGAGGATCTGACGGCTGGGTCCTTGACGGTTCAATAAAGTCAGCGGTAAATATTATCTTCTCAAGAAGCGTCATTTCAGGTCTTCCGACCGTATGGTAATATATGGCCGAAAGTATATCTTCGTCTTCGATGTAGTATATATTTCTGGCAAGCACGCTTCCTGCCTTTGAATGCAGTAATGAACCGGCGGTTAATTTATCCCTTTTTTCTTCCTCTGAAACCGGTATGTTATTTTGCAGGCACAGGTTAATAAGGATTTCGGCGTCAAGCGGCTTCGCACAGTCATGGAGAAGCGCAGCCTTAGCAGCCTTTTCGGCGTCGCAGCCGAATCTTTCAGCCATTTTAACGGCAGTGTCCCTGACTCCAAGAACATGCTTGAATCTTTTATCGGGAAGCGCCGCCTGCATTTTTTCTTCAAGCTCTTTTAAAGAATAACCGGTGTTTTCAGCCGAATAAAGCTTATTTTTTTCAATGCAGTCCGCTATTTCGGCAGGAACAAGATGCCTGAAATCCTTACCGCTTTTGATGAGCTTCCGCACCTCTGTTGAAGAAACATCCACATTACTGAAGCTTAACAGCCTGTAGCGTCCCCCTATGCTCTCTTTCAACCCTTCTATCAGTTTTTTCGCGGCAGTTAAATCATAACCCTCTCGGGTGCATACCGCTATTTCGGCAAATTTGACGATTTTCTCCGGCATATACCACCTGTCAAAGCCGGCGAGCGAGTCGCCGCCGATAAGAAACGTAAAAGTGTAATCAGGAAAGCGTTTATTAAGCCGTTCAAGCGTGTCTGCGGTGTAGGTAAAACCCTCTGCAGTCAGTTCTTCCGTTGAAACCTTAACCCTGTCTCTTTTTTGAGCGTATGCGTTAAGCATCTCAAGTCTTGATTCATCGGTGATCTTTCCGTAGGAAGGCTTATGAGGAGGCTGCTTCGCAGGTATAAGCCAAAGCTCGTCAGGCTTAAGCTGATCCAAAGCCGCTTCCGCCATTGCCGCATGTCCGTTGTGAAACGGATTAAAAGAACCGCCTAAAAGAGCAATGCGTCTCATCTCAGCTTCCTTCCGTCAAGGTCAATTTTCTTTTTGGTTTTGGAAGGTCTGTAAAGAACAATTTTCTTCCCGATAACCTGAACAATCTGAGAACCGGTTCTTTCTGAAAGAACAGCGGCAATATCCTGCGGAGCTTCCAGACAGTTATTCAGTACGGATACTTTAATTAACTCGTTGGCTTCAAGCGCCTCAGAGACTGCTTCAACAAGCTGTGGAGAGATTCTTCCCTTTCCGACTTGGAATATCGGCTCAAGTTTCATTGCAAGACCTTTTAAATATGCCCGCTGCTTACTGTTCATTACTTCCTCCGTTAAATGCTTATTCATCAAGCATTGTTTTTACTTATAATAATCAAAGGCGTGTCCGTACATTCTTACGGTGTCGCCGTCCTTAATGCCAAGCTCTTCAAGCCTGTCAAGGACGCCGCTTGTTTTAAGGAACCTCTGAAAAAATTCAAATCCTTTTTCCGAGTCAAGGTTAGTGTAACCGAGCATTTTCTCGATTCTCGGACCTTCAACGACATAAGCCTCAAGTTCTTCGTCATATTCGGCGGTGAAAGGAAGACTTTCGTCAATGTATTCTTCCGGAAAGTATTCTTTTTCAAACACAAGAGTTTCTTTAGGCTGTTTTTTCAGAAGCTCGTTGATCTTGTATAAAAGTTCCTTGAGCCCCCTGCCTGACACAGCGGAAACGGATACTATCTCGGCGTCAGGAAGCATTTCGGGCTCTTTTTCATAAGCAGCCGCCAAGGATTCCTTAAAAAGCTCCAGAGCCGTCTCCTGCTCTTCGTCCGTAAACAGATCCATTTTATTTGCGGCAATAATCTGTGGCTTTTTAAGCAGCTGGGGGTTATAATTGTAAAGCTCTTTGTTGATTTTTACAATATCGTCGGCAGGGTCTCTTCCTTCCGTTCCTGCACAGTCAACGACATGGCAGATGACTCTGGTTCTCTCAATATGGCGCAGGAACTCATGCCCAAGACCAATTCCCTCCGACGCTCCCTCGATAAGTCCCGGAATGTCCGCCATTACAAAACCGTCGCCGTCCAGTTCAACTACGCCTAAAATCGGATTTAAGGTCGTAAAGTGATAATTGGCAATCTTTGGCTTTGCATTCGTGAGCCTTGAAAGCAAGGTGGATTTTCCAACGTTAGGAAAACCGACGAGACCGACATCGGCGATAACCTTAAGCTCAAGCGTAACGGTAAGTTCCATCGCTTTTTGTCCCGGCTGAGCATACTGGGGAACCTGCATCGTGGGTGTAGCATAATGCTGATTTCCCTTTCCGCCTCTTCCGCCTCTAAGGACAGTCTCACGCCTGTTTTCGCCGGACATATCGGCAATTACCTTGCCGCTTTCGGCTTCTTTGACAACCGTTCCGGCAGGGACCTTAAGAACAAGATCCTCTCCGTCCTTGCCGCTGCAGTTGTTTTTGCCTCCGTTTTCCCCATCCTGTGCGGAAAATTTTCTCTGATATCTGTACGGATTAAGAGTGTTAAGACCGTCGTCTACCTCAAAAATAAGGTCGCCGCCCTTTCCGCCGTCTCCTCCGTTCGGACCTCCGGCGGCAACAAAAAGCTCACGCCTGAAGCTTACATGTCCGTCTCCGCCCTTTCCGGAACGGATCGTAATCTTAGCAGTATCTGCAAACATAAAACTCTCCATTCGCATTTTACGAAAATTTAATGCCGCTATAAAAAAAGCCCTGAATTAATCAGGGCTGTAAACGGCAACCTTATTCCTCTACAGGAATTACATTGGCATACTTTCTGCCTTTTGCCTTTGTCTGGAATCTTAAAACTCCGTCCTTAAGAGCATAAAGCGTGTCGTCACCGCCAATGCCAACGTTGATACCCGGATGAATTTTTGTACCACGCTGTTTGTATAAAATGTTACCTGCCAAAACGAACTGACCGTCAGCCCTCTTGGCGCCTAATCTCTTGGATTCGGAATCACGTCCGTTCTTTGTGGAACCAACACCCTTTTTATGGGCGAATAACTGAAGGTTCATTTTAACCATGACTTTGTACCTCCTTATTTTTCGTTGTAAACTATTTTCAGGAACTTTTTCCCGTAGCTTTCAACAATCGATTTCAGTCCGCACTCAAGCGAATCAAACAGCAAGACTGTCTTTTCGGAAGGCTCGCTCACGCTGAAAATCAAGCTTCCTTCGCAGGCGTCCGGCTCAGAACATATTATCAGGTCGTCAGTAAGGCATTCGACGGAATTAACGGTGTTGATCGAAAGCGCCGAAACAGCAGCGCAAACAATGTCGCTTCCCTCTTCCGCATAACCGGAATGACCTGAGATCTCAAAACCGGTAATGATATCGTTGTTTTTAGTTACGGTAACGGTAATCATAATCAACTCCCGACAGCCTAACAGGTAATAGCTTCTATCTTTACCTTTGTGTACTGCTGACGATGACCGTTTTTCTTATGATAACCGGTCTTTCTCTTGTATCTGTAAACAATAACCTTTTTAGCTTTGACCTCGCCTAAAACCTTCGCAGAAACCTTCGCACCTTCAACTACAGGCGTTCCAACAACCAATTCTCCGTTGTTTACTGCGAGCACCTGCTCGAAGGTAACTGTTTCACCTTCAGCTGCGCCAAGCTTCTCAACATTAATGATATCGCCTTCAGCTACCTTATATTGCTTACCACCGGTTGCAATAATTGCGTACATACTGGGCACCTCCTGTTATCATTACTCGCTAATTACGGTGTTTGCAAAAATTACAAAGCTTTGAAACCTCATTATGCGGCATACTCTGATAATATACAATATCCCGGAGAAAATGTCAATAATTAATTTCTAATAATTCCTTATGAGGTGTAGGATTACAATACATCTGTTACAACTGAATAATTAAAAGACGAAGATACCTCTTCTGTGTTATACTTTCATCGCCCAACAAAATCCAACTCAGAAAGAAGGTATCTTCGTATGGCTAGTATAACACAAGACATGAGGTTTCGTCTATCCC
>CANRAZ010000013.1 GCA_947628705.1 uncultured Lachnospiraceae bacterium
ATTAAAATGCAATATATTGCGCATAAAAATAAATAAGGAGCAGAATATGGTGATCAATAAGTCTGTACAGGAAAATTTTATTATGCAGGAGCTGGCGCGCCGCCTGAAGCAGTACCGGATCTCCTATCCGATGACATGTGAAAAATAAGGCGTTATCTCTGCATTGGCTGTTTATGGGGAAGACAAAAATCTCATATCAACACAGTATTTAAAACGCTGCTCAATCTTAAGAAGAGATTGGGCAGCGTTTTCATGATCAGTAGGTTATAAAACTTTTACTTATTGCCATCCGGCAACACTACAACGCCCTGCATATTAACTACAGAACCGTCACCGGATTTCATGCTGATCAGGTTCGTGATACAGTTAAGAGCCTTTTGAGATGCTTTCAAACCGTTCAGGTCAATGACGGTTCCGTCCACAGGCGATATTTCATATTCTTTGAATCCGCTTTCCCCATTGTCGGTTATGGTAGAGCTGCATAAGCTTGCACAACATCCGTCGCCAAGCTTAGCAATTATCATCGACAAAGCCCTGAATGTAAGCTCTGAACCTGAAAGGTCAAAGTCGCTTCCGTCAGTCATTCTGCCAATATTCAGATAAGCGTGATTTTCGCTTTTCAGAATCTTGCAGCCCTGAAACGATATGTCACAGCCGTCTCCAATGGAGGATAACATGTTTGCAAAAGCCTCTTCACTGATAACTGCTCCCTGCATATTGGTGCTGTACCCGTCGAAGCTCTTTCTGTCCAAACTGCTGTGGTTAGCAGCTTCATCTGCATCACGGTGCGCCGTCATCTGCTCGTAAGTCATGTCATCCAAAGCTGAATAACTTTCGTTATCCGAAGCAGGAAACATTGTCTGCTCTGCATGCATTGCAGTAAATGCAAACGTTGCATATTCACAGTCTCCGGTGTTAAAAGGGATCTCATATACTCTGATAAGATGACCGTTAGGCATCTTTTTGCTTATGAGCGGCTTATAGGAGCTTCTTTCTATTTGGTAAACGAACCGCTCCTGATATTCTGCATCCGTATATGCTTCTTCCCTATGCAGAATAACTGAAAAACGGCTTGTAGCGTCATCTGTGGAATTGTAGCCTCCGTGCAATTCGAAACGAAAAACGCCGTTAAAGTCCCTGCCAAGCTTTCTGGTGGACATGATTTCAGTCCATGACCAGTGCCAATCTCCAATGGTAAAGCTTTCTACGCTGTTGCCGTCTTTATCTGTTGTTATCATGCGTGAGCCGACATTGCTTTCACACGCAGCATTGAAGTGAAAATCTCTTGCATTAAAGTTTATAACGTTACTCATTTTTCTGACCTCCGTATTATCTGAGGCCGGGTCACGAGTATCCAGCATTTTAATTGAACAGTCGCTCGTATACTCCGCCCGACCGTTTTTTACAAGACCTTTTGCCCTTTTAGGGTAAGTAAGACCTATTTGCTGTCCTTGTTCATCAGTTACGATAATGTTTTTTTTCATGGGTGTCTCCCCTCCGTAACTTAAAGATTTATTTTTTATCCGTCCGCAGCGGCTGAAGCTTTCTACGGTTTCCCATATGCTTCTTGTTTTTTATTATGGGTGTCTCCCCCTGCCGGGCTTCGTTTTTTGTTATGGGTGTCTTCCCCGCCGGATCATAAACTGTTTTATGCTTTGAAGCTTATCGTATATTAATTATAAAATAATGTCAAGTCTATTTTATATATCGGCTTCCGACAAGCTTGTGCCAGAGTAAACGCTGATAAAACAGCGGATTTTTACTGCTGCCGGTACTTGGCAGGTGTTTACGCTGTTAACTGTTTTTCCGGCTTAATTCAACTCTTTTTTTATTTCCATGTATACTTTGTTAATAATGTCTTCATCAAATTTCGTTCCGATAAAATGCTCACATGCGTACACCGCCTGTGCCACAAGCATTTCGAGACCGTTTACTGCCTTTGCGCCCTTTTGGCTTGCATCTGCAAGAAGCTTTGTGGTTTCAGGATTGTAAATGATGTCTACCACTGCATCAAGCTTTTTATAAGGCGCGAGGTCGATCGGTGAAGCATCGGCATTCGGGAACATTCCGACCGGAGAGGTGTTTACGATTACATCGGCGTCGCTGTGTTTTTCGGCTGCTTCGGCATAGGTTATGGTTCCGGGCTCTACCTTGTATTTTACTGTGTAAAATTCGGCAGGGGAGAGCGAATTAAGCGCGGCTCCGACTGCCATGGCGGCGCCGCCGTTTCCAAGCATAAGAACCTTTTTGCCCGTTATTTCTATATTGTTTTTTTGCAGCGTGTACAGAAAACCGCTGTAATCAGTGTTATAGCCGTAAAGCCTTCCGTTTCTGTTTACGATTGTATTTACCGCTCCGATTTTTTCCGCGGCATTGTCAATTTCATCAAGATAAGGGATTACCGCTTTTTTGTATGGTATTGTGACATTAATTGCCGCAAAGTCTTTTTCTTCCATGAATTTGTGGAATCCATCCTCATCAAGAGGTATAAGGTCATAACTGTAATCGGCAATTTTCTCATGGATTATTTTTGAATAGCTGTGTCCCAGCTTGAAACCGATAAGTCCGTAACGTTTCTTGTCCATATATTATTACTCCTGGGTTTTCTGCGGTTTATAAATTATAATTGTTTTTTTCGGATTATAATTACCGTTCTCCGAATTACAATTAAAATGATAAATCATTAACTTTAATTTTGCAACGAATATTTCAAGACAAGCCTCATATATATTACTAAATGTTCAACGGAGGTAACGTATCAATGAATGAATTGGAAACTGTAATGAGAGTTTTGCCGCAGGCGATTAGAAACGCATTGTCACAGGGAGTAAAAGAAGCGGGCGCCTTAAATGAAATCAGGCTTCGGACAGGCATGCCGATATACTTGAAGTACAAGGCTAAGGAATATATGCTTGCCACCAACGGTCTAACAGACCAGACAGGCGTTTCGAAGCTTGTGTTTACCGAGGGCATGATGAAAGAGACGGTCGAGTACATAAGCAATTATTCGCTTTATGCTCTTGAGGAAGAGGTCGGACACGGCTTCATCACCGTGCTTGGCGGCCACAGGGCGGGATTATGCGGACGCACGGTCATTGCAGACGGAAGAGTTAAGACAATCAGAAACATTTCTTCAATCAATCTAAGAGTCGCACATGAGGTTTTTGGATGTGCAGCCAAGGTGAGCCCATATCTTTTCAGCAAGGAAAGCTTTGTAAACACGCTGATAGTGAGTCCTCCGGGGGCAGGAAAAACAACTTTGTTAAGGGACACGGTAAGGCTGCTTTCCGAAAAAGGTTATACAGTGGGAGTTTCAGATGAGCGTTCCGAGATTGCGGCCATGTATCAGGGGATAATACAGAATAAGCTCGGAACCAGAGTGGACGTGCTTGACGGGTGTCCGAAAAATCTTGGGATAGAAATGCTCATTCGTTCAATGGCTCCCGATGTTATCGCTGTTGATGAAATCGGGACAAGGGAAGACGTCAGGTCTCTAAAGCTTGCGGCGGTTTCAGGCTGCAAAGTGATTGCCACAGCTCACGGCACAGGACTTGAGGATGTTAAAAGGAATACCGCGCTGGCAGAGCTTATAGAGCAGGGATATTTTAAAAGAGTCGTATGCCTTGCCTTAAAGCCTTCGCCGGGAAGCATTGAGGGAATTTACGGCGATAAGTAAATTATATTTTGAACTGGCAGAAAAAATATAAATTTTTAGGATACAACTGAAATGCTTGCAAACGCACAGGAATAAAATTGAAATGCTTGCAAGCGCACAGAAAAATCGGGAGGTGGTTTTATAAAGCTTATCGGAGGAATACTTGTAATCATTTCCTGTTCATATATCGGCTTTTTTATGGGATATGTCCTGAAAAGACGCAGGTCCCTGCTGGTTCAGCTGACGGACTGCGTGATTGTTATAAAGGCCAGAATCAGGCATGAAAGAATGCCTCTTCCGGAGGTGCTTGCCGAAGCGGGAGGGGGCAGAAAAGGAATTATCGGGAATTTGTTTGCTTCAATAGGCAGGAGGCTGTCTGAATATTGCGGTATTTCCGCGGCGGAGGTCTGGCGTGACGAGGCGGAAAAAGCATTAAAGGGCACAGAGCTTACGGAGGAGGATATAAAGGCTTTTGAGCGGCTGGGGAGCAGTATCGGCACGGCAGATTCGGACATGCAGGAGGAAGTGTTAAATGTTTACTTAGCGGAGCTTAAAAACAATTTAGAAGCGCTTGAAGAGGAAATAAGGCAAAAAACCGGGTTTTATAGAATGATGGGAGTGCTTGCAGGAATTTTCGTTACCGTAATTCTGTTATAGGCGCGCCCAAGTCGGAGGGAATATGACAATTTCCATTATATATAAAATTGCTGCGGTCGGGATTTTGGTATCGGTTCTGGGACAGGTTCTGAAGCATTCCGGCAGAGAGGATCAGGCTTTCCTTGCAAGTCTGGCAGGTCTTGTACTGGTACTTTACTGGGTGGTACCGCTTATTGCAGAATTGTTCAATACGATTGAAACCCTGTTCGGATTATGATTAGGGCGGCAGTGACGGGACTTATAGCGGCAATAATCTGCATACAGCTTTCAAAGGATAACAGGGAATTTGCGTTTATAGTAGCGCTTGCGGCAGGACTCTATATACTGGGCTACGGGATTATCCGGCTCGGAGAAGTGGTGGACAGTATAAATCTTGTGCTGAATGAAGTGGGTCTTGATGCAGGCTATGTAAATATACTTTTGAAATGTATCGGCATAACCTATTTGGGGGAGTTTGCATCAAGCCTCTGCAAGGATGCAGGACATGCTTCCATCGGAGAACAGATAGAGATGGTGGCAAAGCTGTCCATACTTGCACTCAGCATGCCGGTGCTGACGTCTTTAATCGAGATAATTTACGGAATGTGAAATTGTTTTGCAAAGCGTGCCGAATAAAAGCATGGCGTGACGGCGGCAGGCATTATGCGGAAAATTGGCGTAAGGCGGAAAAATTCGGAAAGCGTAATAAAATAGAGGTGCGGAATGCAGGCTTTAAAACGGTGCGGAAAAGTAAAGATAATACTTGTGTTTATAATATTAACGGCATCTTTACAATCTGCTGTTTCCGTAGCCTGTGCCGACACGGACGCCGTAAATGATATGCCGTATGACACGATAAACGACATCAACAGTGAAATGGATTATTCCGAAATTGATGAATGGACGGGCAAAAACCCTGTTATCGGCAGAAAATTTACGGACTACATAAATGCTCTGCTGTCGGGCAGCGAGGAGTTTTCGGTGAGAGGGATTTTGAGCAGCATATTAAGCTCTTGTCTTGCCGGAGCCGAAGAGGATTACGGAGTTTTTTCATCGGTTTTTCTCATTATGAGCCTCGCGGCGATTTTTACGGCTTTTACGTCAGCAATAAAAAATAATCACGTGGCTGAAATGGGCTTTTACCTGACTTATATGCTGACGGTAAGCGTCCTTTCTTCGGCATATATCGGGATTGCCGCTACGGCAAAGGAGCTGCTTGCGACAATAGTTGAGTTTATGAATCTGCTCACTCCTGCCTATATGATGGGAATGGCGTTTTGCGCAGGAAGCGGAAGCGCTGCGGCAATGTATGAAATAAGTCTTGTTGTCATTGCCATTGCCGACGGGATAATACTCAATTATATTTTTCCGTTAATAAACATATATCTGATGCTTGCCGTTGCAAACCATGTTACAAGAAGAGCAATGTTTTCAAAAATGGCGGAGCTGGTTAATATGTCGGTCAAGTGGATTAATAAGACGATTCTGACTTTCGTAGTCGGGCTGAGTGCGATTCAGAGCATGGTGGCTCCCGGAGTTGACCAGTTAAAGAGAAGCCTGCTCGCGAAGGCTTCAGGAATGATTCCGATTGTAGGAAATATTGTGAGCGGAATGACTGAAACCGTTCTTGGAGCCGGCGTGGTTCTGAAAAATGTAATAGGCGCAGCCGGAGTGATTGCAATTATTTTTCTGTGCGCCGCGCCGCTGTCTAAAATTGCCGTAATGCAGATTGCGGTCAGATTTTCGGGAGCCGTCATTGAGCCGGTTGTAGACGCAAGGCTTACCGACGTCATCACGGACACTGCAAAGGCTGTTTCACTGCTGTTTGAAACGGCTCTTGTTTCGGCATTTTTGTTTATACTGGTGATAGTGATATTAGCGGTAGGAACCGGATTATGATGACGGAAAACAGATTGCATATATGCAGGCTGACTCCGTTTTAGACAGGGATAGCATGAGTATGGAAAAAATAACTCTTTTTGCACAGAATTTAGTCGTGATAGTGATAATCGTTTCGGCTCTTTTGAATCTTACGACGGGCGAAAAATATGATAAATATCTGAGGTTTGTGGTAGGGCTGATGATAGTTTTTTATACCGTTTCAACCCTGATGGGATTTGCGGCTGATTTGAATATAACGGATTTCAGTGTTGAAACGGGTACGGACGGCGGCGTGTCCCTTGAGGAAACGGAGCGGAAAAGGGATGAAATGATTAACCGTTCAGTGCTCAGCTCCTATGAGACCAGCATACTTTATTCGCTGAAGGCGTCGGGATATGACGCTACCAGAGTGGTATGCAGCTATGAGGACGGCAGCTTAAGCGTGACTTTTTTTGCCGCCACCTCCAATAATCTGGCAGGCATAAAAAAGTACATTAATGACTTCTATCACGTTGAAAGTTCGCATATATATGGCTATACGGAGGCAGAGGATGAGTGAATGGACAAATAAACTTAAGGAAAACCTAAACCCGGGAATAATAATTATGCTTGCTGCGGGAATAATGCTGCTGCTTATGTCATGCTCGGCAGAAAAGCAGAGCTCCGGCACAGGGAGCAAAACGTCGCTCGGCTATAAAAGCAGCGTCGGTAAAAGCAGTGTAAGCTCCGCAGAGCCCTCAGATGAGACAGAGCTGGTCTCTTACTACGAAACCAAGCTCAAAAATCTGCTTTCAGAGGTTGAAGGCATAGGAGAGGTCAGAGTCATGCTTTCGCCTGAGATGAACGGAGCCTGCATTTTGTGCGAGGGTGCAGGGAATACCGAAATCAAAAGCGAGATTACAGAGATCTGTAAATCTGTTTTTGATATACCTGCACATAAGGTTCAGATTTATAAAATTAAAAAGGAGAGTAGCAATGACGGACAGTAAAAAGAATTTTTTTAAAAAGGTAGTCAAAAGAAATCAGGTGATTATTGCAGCTCTTGCAGTAATGATCATAATTGCAGGCTATTTGAATATCTCGGGACAGTCCAATAGTCAGAAAACCGGCGGCAGTACAGTACAAAGCGGCGAAAACAAGGGAGATAATGCAGCGAACGATAAGGATGGGAACGGTAAGGAAGACGCTTCAAAGGAAGACAGCGTCTCATCAGGCGGCAACACGCTTGACGTATCGGACGAAGACATAGTGCCTCCCGGAGATTCGGACAGTCAGGATCAGGAGGCGAGCAACAACGATATAAAGGACGAAGCTGTTTCGGGTACTGAGGGCGGCAGCAATGTCGGGAGCGCAATACTTGCAAGCACCGCGTTAGGAAGCAATTATTTCGGAAATGCAAAGCTCGGACGTGAACAGGTACGTGCTCAGAATAAAGAAACTCTTGAGGGCGTCATAAACGATTCTTCTATAGGCGACGATGCAAAAACTTCTGCAATCAACAGTCTGATTGCCATGACAGAGGCGGCGGCTCTTGAGGATGAGCTTGAAACCCTGCTTGAAGCAAAGGGATTTGAAACCGTCTGCTACATTGACAGCGACGAGGTTGATGTAATAGTGAATGCAAAAGAAATTACAGACCAGGACGTGGCAAAGATTGAGGACGTTGTGATGAGGAATACCGAAATTGACGCTACGGGAATAGTGATCACAGATGTTGTGACAGAGGAGTGATAAGAGCGAAAGTCAGAAAAAAGTCGGGAGCAAGATATAAAAGTCAGAAAAAACATTCGGGTTTTACGGGCCGTAAAAAACACTTGGAAAAATGTATTAACTTTGATATAATGTAAAAAATATATGCATAAAAAGCCCTCTGTGGGCCCGTAAAACGGAGGAAAGTATAATGGGAGAAAAAAATATAACTAATTATACTGCGACCATTAATGTTGAGGATCCATGCGGTAATGTTAAAATTGCTGACGATGTGATTGCTTCCATTGCAGGAGTTGCGGCGACCGAGGTTGAAGGAGTTGCGGCAATGAGCGGAAACATTACAAATGAGATAGTCGGAAAGCTCGGAGTAAAGAACCTTTCAAAGGGAGTTGTAATCGATGTTCAGGATGACATCGTAACGGTTAACCTGAATCTTACGATGCGTTACGGTTACAGCATTCCGAAGACGTCTGCCGAGGTACAGGAAAAGGTCAAGGCTTCAATAGAAAGCATGACGGGAATGACCGTTTCCTGCGTTGATATCCGAATTGCCGGAATAGAATTAGACAAAGCTTGATAATAACAGGGAGTGGGCACACTCCTTGTTTGTCGTTAAGAAAAAGCCGAAGTACAGGAGTTTGAGGTTTTATATTTATGAAACAAAGCGTAAAAAGAAAGCACGCGGTTTTTTTGCTCTACATATCCGAATTTCACGAAAAAGAGGAAATGGAGGAACAGGCCGAACTGTATTTTAAATGCAACGCCGAAGAGGAGGCTTTAAAGAACAGCGAATCTGAGGACGGAATTAACGATACCGGCGCGGCTGAGGAAATCAAAGCAAAGTTTTATGCTGTCAGGGAAAAGCTGGGTATTATAGATGCCATGATCTCGTCCGTCAGCGACGGCTGGAAAATTGACAGAATGGGACGTATTGACCTTGCGATTATGCGCATGGCTGTCTTTGAGATTTTTTTTGATGAAACTCCTTCTCCTGTAGCTATCAATGAGGCTGTGATTCTTGCCAAAAGGTACGGAGGGGACGACAGCTCTTCGGTCTTTATTAACGGGATATTGGGAAGATTAGAGAGAAACAGACAGAGCAATGAATAATACGGTTTCGGTCACACAACTGAACACATATATTAAAAATTTATTTGTCCGTGACGGAATTCTTTCCCGTATATCCGTAAAAGGAGAGGTGTCTAACTGCAAGTACCATAATTCAGGACATATTTATTTTTCCCTTAAGGATGAAAGGTCGCAGCTTTCATGCGTTATGTTTTCGTCAGACAGGCTTAACGGGTTGAATTTTACGCTGGAGGACGGACAAAATGTTACTGTTACAGGTTCTGTCAGCGTGTATGAGCGTGGAGGCGTCTACAGCCTGCATGCAAGGACAATCGAGCTGAGCGGACAGGGCGAGCTCTATGTTAAGTTTGAGGCTTTGAAGAAGAGGCTTTATTCCGAAGGCTATTTTGCCGCATCTCACAAAAAAGCAATTCCCCGCTACGTAAAGAAATTAGGCATTGTCACAGCAGAAACCGGAGCTGCCGTAAGGGATATAATAAATGTCTCAAGGAGAAGAAATCCGGGCATACAGCTTGTCCTCGCACCGGCAAAGGTACAGGGAGCCGGAGCTGCGGAGTCAGTCGTAAGGGCTCTTAAAAAGCTGGATGCATACGGCGTCGACTGTATAATAGTCGGCAGGGGCGGAGGCTCGATTGAGGATCTGTGGGCGTTTAACGAAGAAATAACAGCCATGGCCGTTTATGATTTGAAAACCCCTGTCATATCAGCCGTAGGCCATGAAACGGACACCACAATTATAGACTACGTTTCCGATTTAAGGGCGCCGACGCCGAGCGCCGCAGCCGAGCTTGCGGTTTTCAGTCTTTCTGATTTGCAGTCAGAGCTTGTAGACGCAAGATACGATTTATATAAAACAATGAATACCCTGATTAATGCTGCAAGGCAGAAAATGGAGGTGCTGGGAAAAGATATTGAATATCTGGGACCTGTAAACAGGCTTGAACAGAAAAAAATAGAGCTTGACAGGACGGCGAACCGGATAGGAGAGGCGATGCGCCTGAAAATTCTGACTGCGAGAAATGCAGCCGACTTAATGCCGGACAAGCTCAGCAATTTGATCTGGACGGCATTTAACAGGACAAGGCACCGCTCCGCAGTATTTACCGAGCAGCTGAAAAGGCTTTCGCCTATCGAAAAAATCTCTAAGGGCTATGCCTATGTGTCCCATGAAAATAAGGGCGTTACAAGCATTGCGCAGGTGAATTACGGAGACTGTATCGAGGTCAGCGTCGTTGACGGCGCTCTTGTCTGTGAAGTAGAAGAAATTATTCCGAAAAACATTCCGGGTGAGGAATGAAAAAAGACCTGCCTGTAAAAGCAGGAGCTTTTGTTAAGCAGAAAAAATGCTTATACCTTTTAGGAGATATGATATGGAAGAAAACAAGCTTTCCCTTGAGGAACGTATGAAAAGGTTGAATGAAATAATCAAGGAGATGGAGAATCCCGATATTTCTCTTGAAGAATCCTTTGAACTTTATAAAAAGGGAGTCACTGAACTTAAAGAATGCAACGATATGATAGACGGGATTGAAAAGGAACTCATTATTCTTGAAGAAGGGCAGGAGCAGCTATGACCGATTTTAAAGACAGGCTCTCTGCGGCTCAGAAAGAAGTAAATGAGGTAATCGAAGCCTTTCTTCCGAAGGAAGAGGGTAAAGCAAGGCTTATTTTTGAGGCGATGAATTACAGCGTGAGAAACGGAGGAAAAAGGCTGAGGCCGCTTCTTATGCGTGAGAGCTTTCGGGCATTTGGCGGCGATAAATTGACGGAAAAGCTTTTAACCGAACCCTTCATGGCGGCAATAGAAATGATTCATTCCTACTCGCTTGTGCATGACGATTTGCCTGAAATGGATAACGATATGTACAGAAGGGGCAAGCTTACTACGCATGCGGCTTACGGGCAGGATATTGCAGTGCTTGCCGGCGACGCCCTTCTTAATTATGCCTATGAGACGATAATATCGGCCTGCGTAAGCGCAGATACGGCCGAGAAAAGGCTGGCGGCGGTCAGGGCGGCTGAAATTATCAGCGTAAAGGCAGGGGTTTACGGCATGGTAGGAGGTCAGACCGTCGATGTTTCAAAAACAGGGCAGAGGCTTGACGATTCCGAGCTTGAGTTTATTTACGAATTAAAGACCGGAGCTCTTCTTGAGGCGGCGCTGACGGTAGGAGCCGTGCTTGCCGGAGCCACTGACGAGAAGGTCGCCAAAATTGAAACGGCGTCAAAAAGAATCGGAATGGCTTTTCAGATAAAGGACGATATACTTGATGAAACCTCAACTGACGAGATTTTGGGAAAGCCTGTCCACAGCGACGCAGAGAATAATAAAACCACTTATGTTACTCTGCACGGGATTGAGACCGCCGCAAAGGAAGCGGACAGACTGGCGGCTGAAGCAAAAATGATACTGGATGAGCTTGGACTGTGCGGTGATTTCTTAAGCGGACTCTTTAACTATCTTGTCGAAAGACAGCATTAACTGTTTTGCGTAATTACGGAAACGGCTCGTTGGACGCAGAAATTCAGCCTGCTGCGGAGGTTCGTGCGAAAAATGCCGTTATGCCGGTATTCACACAGCTGTTTGTGTCGAGAACGTCGCAAATAAGCTTGCGTCTGCCGTGGGAAAAACGCTGTTTGTGTTTTCTGTGCGTTGTATCACGTTCTCGGAATGGAGATTAAAATGGGTCATTATCTTAACAGGATAAAAAAGCCTAACGATATAAAAAAAATACCTGCCGACAAATATCCCGAGCTTGCAAAGGAGATAAGGCAATATCTTATAAAAACGGTTTCTGATACCGGCGGACACCTTGCGAGCAATCTCGGAACGGTTGAGCTTACGATAG
This sequence comes from uncultured Lachnospiraceae bacterium, assembly GCA_947628705.1. GTDB lineage: Bacteria > Bacillota > Clostridia > Lachnospirales > Lachnospiraceae > UBA3775. The sequence continues at coordinate 11,821 of CANRAZ010000013.1, forward strand.
CGCTTCACGCATGCCTTAATCTTCCGGAGGATAAAATCATATGGGATGTGGGACACCAGTCCTACGTACATAAGATTCTCAGCGGAAGGAAGGAACAGCTGAAAAACCTCAGACAGTTTGGAGGAATCAGCGGTTTCCCGAAGGAAGAGGAAAGCGAATGCGACGCCTATGACACGGGTCACAGCACTACGAGCATATCCGTGGCGGCAGGCTATTCACGGGCAAGGGATATCAACGGCGAAAAATACAAGGTCGTAGCGGTAATAGGAGACGGCTCGCTTTCCGGCGGCATGGCTTATGAGGCGATAAACAACCTGACCGGCTATAAGACAAATACGATTATAATTCTTAACGACAATGAAATGTCCATTTCGAGAAACGTAGGCGGCATGGCGCGTTATCTTGAAAAAATAAGGACTAATACCAAATATCTGGATTTTAAGGGAGATGTGGAAAACGTGCTTACAAAGACGGATTTTGGTACTAAGGTTGCGGACAGACTTAAGAAAACCAAGAATTCGATCAGGGATCTTATTACGCCGGGCGAATACTTCAAGGACATGGGACTTGGCTATTTCGGTCCGGTAGACGGTCATAACATAAACGACCTTATCAGAGCCGTTGAAGCGGCAAAAACCTACAAGGGCGCCGTTTTGGTGCATGTTCTGACCACTAAAGGAAAGGGCTATAAATATGCCGAAAGCAATCCGAGCAAGTTTCACGGCATAGAGCCTTTTGACGCTGCTACCGGAGAATTAAGAGCGGCGCCTGCCAAAGAAAGCTACACCTCCGTTTTCGGAAGAGTCCTGTGCGACATTGCAGAAGAAGATGTGAGGATAACCGCAATAACGGCTGCGATGGCAGGAGGAACGGGACTTCTGGATTTTCAGAGCAGGTTCCCAAAGAGATTTTTTGACGTGGGTATTGCAGAGGAACATGCGGTCACATTTGCAGGCGGCATGGCGGCGGCAGGAATGCACCCGGTTGTCTGCATTTATTCAACTTTTTTACAGCGTGCCTACGACCAGATCCTGCATGATGTTTGCCTTACGCGAAAAAATGTTATATTTGCAATAGACAGGGCGGGCATCGTAGGAAATGACGGTAAGACCCACCAAGGAATATATGACATCGCCTTTCTGTCTACCATACCCGGACTTACGGTCATATCCCCTAAGGACGGCGCAGAGCTTGTTCAGGCTCTTTACTTTGCAAAAGACTTTGAAGGACCTATCGCAGTGCGCTATCCCAGAGGAGAGGCTTATTTTAGCGGTATTGACGAGGAACCCATCCGTTACGGGAAATCCGAGCTTATTTCAAAGGGGAAAAGTCTTGCAATAATCAGTCTTGGCGCAATATTTAAGGAGACGGCCGAAGCAGCACAGCTTTTAGAAAATGATGATATCAGCGTTACCTTTGTAAACGCACGTTTTTCAAGCCCTATGGACACGGAAATGCTGGATTCGCTGATGGGGCACGGCATGATAGCGGTAGTTGAGGAAGGAACCTCATCGGGCGGTTTTGGAGAGCATGTCGCAGCCTTCCTTGCAGGGAACGGCTACAAGGGCAAGTTCCTTTCCGTTTCTCTGCCCGATGTCTACGTGGAGCACGGAACAAGAGCAGAGCTTGCGCATAAATACGGCATTGACGCAGAGGGAATATATAACTCTCTGCTGAAAAAATACAGAGAGCCGGAGAACTGATATGAAGGAAAGACTGGATGTGCTTTTGGTGAAAAGAGGTCTTGCCGAATCAAGGGAAAAGGCAAAGGCTGTTATTATGGCAGGAGACGTTTTTGTTGACGGAGCGCGCGAGGATAAAGCCGGAACCATGTTTAGCGAGGCTGTCGGAATTGAGGTTAAAGGACAGAAGCTGAGGTATGTCAGCAGAGGCGGACTCAAGCTGGAAAAGGCTGTTAATGAATACGGGCTTGACCTTAACGGAAAGGTGTGCATGGACGTCGGCTCCAGTACGGGGGGCTTTACCGACTGTATGCTTCATAACGGAGCAAAGAGGGTATATGCGGTTGACGTCGGCACTAACCAGCTTGCATGGAAATTAAGGAACGATGAAAGAGTCGTTTCAATGGAGAAGACGAACATCAGAAACGTTACTCCTGATGATATTCCCGAACAGATTGATTTTGTTTCGGTTGACGTCGCGTTTATTTCTCTCACAAAGGTTCTTGCTCCGGTAAGGAAACTGATGAAGCCTGAGGCAGAGGCCGTGTGTCTGATTAAACCGCAGTTTGAAGCCGGAAGGGAAAAGGTCGGGAAAAAGGGAGTAGTAAGGGACAGAGACACTCATCTTGAGGTGGTAAAAGGAATATTGGTGTTTATCTGCATGTGCGGATTCATACCGCTGCATTTGACCTTTTCGCCGATAAAAGGACCGGAAGGCAATATAGAGTACCTTCTGCATATGAAAAGAAACGAAGACCCTGATTCGGAAACGGGCATTGAGAATTTTCTCTCTTTGGCTGAAAAGGTCGTTTCGGATGCGCATTCCGAGCTTGATAATTGAGCCGTATTCAGACTTCTTCTAAGATAACGCATTTTTGAATCGGTGCGGATCCTATATTTGTACCTGTTCAGCTTGAAACACTCCGGAGTGAGGACTACTATGAAACACTTATGTATTGTTGCAAACAGAAACAAGGAAGGCGCCGCCGAGCTTGCCAAACAGCTTGAAGCCTACATAATGGAAAAGGGCGGGAGCTGTTACATGGCTCCGTGTGAAGCCGTGAATTGCAGGTTTACCTGTGCGGCCGACATACCTGAAGGGACCGAGGGAATCATCGTTATTGGCGGCGACGGAACGTTTTTACAGGCGGCAAGGGATCTCGCCGCGCTTGACCTTCCGTTAATCGGCATTAACATGGGAAGCCTCGGATTCCTTACGATGACTGAATCGGCAGAGGCGTTTAACACGGTCGATATGCTGTTTGAGGACAGGTACAGCATCAATTACCGTATGCAGCTAAAAGTTAATGCAAAGGATAAAAGACAGGAGACGGCTCTTAACGATGTGGTTATCAGCCGCGGGGGTTATTCTCATCTTGTGGGAATTACGGTATATATTAACGGGCAGCTTTTCAGCTCCTATGAGGGAGACGGACTGATTGTTTCCACTCCGACCGGCTCGACGGGATATAACCTTAGCACGGGAGGACCGATTGTTGCGCCCGGTGTCGAGGCGATAATAATAACGCCGATTTGCCCCCATGCCTTTAATGCAAGAAGCTTTGTGGTTTCATCGGATGATACGATTGTGATAAGGCTTCAGGGGAACAGGCACAAATGCATGGAAAATGCTTTCGTTACAATAGACGGAGATGAATACACGGAGCTTGCCTACGGAGAAGAAATTGTTATTGAAAAATCTCCGATGAGGTGTAAAATGTGTATGTTGCCTGAAAATTCATTTATAGACATGCTAAACAGTAAATTTAACTAGCCAGACTTGTCTTTGTCTGCACGGTCGGACAAAAACGAATCGGACAGGAAATTGACAGGTATTGGACTGAGCGGAATTTTACAGGATTCTTCTTGGCGGCAGAGAGGGCGGCACGATGAAAAATGCCAGACAAAAACAGATACTTAATATAATTGAGGCATATGAGATCGATACTCAGGACGAACTGTGCAGGAGATTAAAGGCCATGGGTTTTGATGTTACTCAGGCTACGGTTTCTAGAGATATCAGGGAGCTGCAGCTTACGAAGATAGTTGGTGCGGGAGGCAGATTCAAGTATGCTTCGCTTTCATCGGCCCAGAACACGGACAGCGACAGAAAAAGGCATCTTCGTATAATAAAAGAAGCGGTTCGTTCTGCGGATACGGCCGGAAATATTCTTGTAATAAAAACCAATCCCGGAATGGCTCCTGCGGTCGGCGCCGCAATAGATTCAATGGGGCTGCCTGAGGTAGTCGGCTGCATAGCCGGCGATGATGCAATTATGTGCGCTGTGAAAAAGCCGGAGGATGCCGAGGCTATCATAGATAAAATAAGTTTGCCGCGCGCGTAGCTGACAGACGCGCGGTACCTAAGAAAAATGTAATCGGAGGATTTTTTATGTCAGGACATTCGAAATTTGCTAACATCAAGCACAAAAAGGAAAAGAACGACGCTGCTAAGGGAAAGATTTTTACCCGTTTGGGAAGGGAAATCGCAGTTGCAGTAAAAGAGGGCGGAGCAGACCCTAATAACAATTCAAAGCTTAAGGACGTAATAGCAAAGGCTAAAGCGAACAATATGCCTAACGATACTATTGACAGAAGCATTAAAAAGGCGGCCGGTGACGCAAATTCCGTAAACTATGAATTCGTTTCATACGAGGGCTACGGTCCGAAAGGAACTGCCATTATTGTAGAGGCTCTCACGGACAACAAAAACAGAACTGCTTCCAACATAAGGAACGCATTTACAAAAGGTCAGGGAAGCATTGGCACGCAGGGCTGCGTCTCCTTCATGTTTGATGAAAAGGGTCTTATCGTTATCGCGAAGGAGGACTGCGAGATGGAAGCGGACGACCTTATGATGATCGCCCTTGATGCAGGCGCAGAGGATTTTTCAGAGGAAGAGGACAGCTTTGAGATCTATACAGCGCCTGACGATTTTTCAGCGGTACGTCAGGCAATTGAGGATGCAGGAATTGAAATGGCAGAGGCGGAGGTTTCCAGAATTCCCCAGACCTATGTTGAACTTACCGACGAGCAGGACATACGCAATTTCCAGAGGACAATGGATCTTTTAGATGACGACGACGACGTACAGAATGTATATCACAACGTGCTTGATTATTGACGAGCATGCCGAATAGACTAAGGCAGTCCGGAAAGCAAAACGCTTTTTTACGCATTTCATGCGGAATCGGAAGGACGCCGGCTGTCAGTGACGTCAGGGAGCGGTTCGGAAATTTACTGATAATTTAAGGCGCATGAGCTGAGTGCGGCAGCTTATATTGCCTGTATCTGACATTAACCTGTGTAATAAAATTGCAGATGCAGGCAGCGGTAAGCGGAGGTATAAAAATATGCTTGTAAGCATACATGTAAAGAATTTTGCCATTATTGACGAAGCAACGCTTGATTTCGGAAAGGGCTTTAATGTTCTTACAGGAGAAACAGGCGCAGGAAAATCAATACTTATCGGCTCGCTCAATGCTGCTTTGGGCGGAAAGGTCTCAAAGGAAATGCTCGGAAGCAAGGCGGATTACGCTCTGGTCGAGCTTGTATTTGAAACTGACAGTCCCGAAATTAAAAAGCTGTTCGACGAAAATGACCTTATTTATGATGAACAGATAATTATTTCAAGACGCATCAGTTTAAGCGGACGGAATGTGTGCAGGATTAACGGAGAGACTGTTACTGCGTCGACGCTTAAGGAAATTGCAGAGCTTTTAGTGGATATCCACGGACAGCATGAGCACCAGTCCCTTCTTCATAAGCCTGTGCAGAGAAAAATAGCGGATTCTTTCGGACATCTTACCGAAAAGGCTGATGAGGTTGGAAAGGCTTATCGGGAGTACAGGGACGCTCTTAACGCTTTGGAAGCCGCAAGGAAAAACGGCAGGCTCAGCGAACGGGAGCTTGACCTTGTAAGATACGAACTTCAGGAGATAAGAGCGGCAGCCGTAAAAGAGGGCGAGGACGAGGAGCTTTCGGAAAGATACAGGATTTTAAGCAATACGGATAAAATCGTTGAAGCCTTAAGTACTGTTGCGGATGAGCTGACTGAAAAAAACGGCTCGGCTTCGGAAAGCGTTGACGCTGCTCTTAAGTCATTGTCGAGGGTTTCGCACATGGACGGCCGCCTTTCCGATATTTTTGACGGTCTTAATATGATTTCGGACAGATTTACTGAATTGGCCTCCGAGGTCAGGGATTATATTGATGAGGTCAGAGGTTCAGAGGAGGAGTTTGCAGAAACAGGCGCCAGACTTGATGTTATTAACCGAATAAAGTCCAAATACGGCGACACGGTTAAAGAAATAGAGGATTATGCGGCTGCCTGTGAGCAAAAGCTTGCCGAAAGCGAGGATTACGGCAGCTGGATTGCAGGTCTTGAAGATAAAGTTTCAGAAAGGCTTAAAATACTTGCAGGGCTTTCCGAGAGGCTTACGGCGGACCGAAAAGCGGTTGCGGAAAAGCTCTCCGGGATGGTTTCTGAGGAGCTTGAAGAGCTTAATTTTCAAAACGCAGTATTTGAGGTGAGGCTTATTCCGATTGACGGTTACAGCGAAAACGGTGCTGAAGAGATAGAGTTTTTTATCAGTACAAACCTTGGCGAGCCGTTAAAAAGTCTTTCAAAGTGCGCAAGCGGAGGAGAGCTTAGCCGCATAATGCTTGCCATTAAGCACTGCATGGTCAATGTAAATCAGATCGATTCGCTGATATTTGATGAAATTGACACGGGAATCAGTGGAAGAACGGCTCAGAAGGTGTCGGAAAAAATGTCATATCTGGCGATGAAACACCAGGTTATATGCATTACCCACCTTCCTCAGATAGCGGCTATGGCCGATACCCATTTTCTTATTGAGAAAAAGCAGACGGACGGAAAAACCGTCACTGAAATAAGCGAACTTGGCCGTGAGGAAATGCAGGCCGAGCTTGCAAGAATGCTTGGCGGCACGGTGATTACAGAGAGCGTGCTTGCCAATGCAGGAGAGATGAAGGCTCTGGCTGACGAATGGAAAAAAAATAGAAGCTTCTCATAATTGTTTTTTATTTGCGGCGTTTAATTTGACGTCATTTTTACATTTCATTGTATAAATTGAATAACAGAGGGGACAATTTTATTTAAAGACTGCATTGTTTCCTCTGGAGGTAAAGATGAAATTATACCGAAAAATACTTATTTGTCTTATTGTCCTGTTGACCTGTATAATGGCCGTAATGGCATTCAGCGGTATTTATCAATATAAACCGTCAAATCTCTGGCTGGTGACCGGAGAAGCCCAGGAGTTTAATTTGAAGCTGCCCTACAGTCTTAAGATTGACAGCGGGGAAATTTATGTATCGGCAGGAGATAAGAGCAAAAAAGTTCCTGCGGACAGCATAACGATTGATTTAGACAGCACCTTTAACCTTTCATCGGAAACTACCGGTACATGCAGCGCTCAGGTGTACCTGTTCAACATAATCCCGGTTGACACTATTGAAGTAAACGTAGTAAACCCGTCTGAGTGCTATGCGGGCGGTCAGATAGTGGGTATATCCCTCACAACTGACGGAGTTCTTGTGCTTGGAAGCGGAGAATTTACAACTGAAAAAGGCACAAAGGCGGAACCGGCAAGAAACATTTTGAAAAGCGGCGACTATATCGTGAAAATAAACGGAACTACCGTAAACGATAAAGAAAAGCTGGTGGAGTACGTTCAGAAATGCGAGGGCGATTCCGTTAAGCTGAAGGTGAACAGAAACGGCGAACTGATATCTGTTTCTGTTAAGCCGGAAAAGGCGGACGACGGAACCTATAAAATCGGAGCATGGATAAGAGACGATACGGCAGGAATAGGGACTTTAACCTACATTGACCCGTCAACAGGAGATTTTGGGGCATTGGGTCACGGTATTACCGACGTGGACACAGGGACGCTGCTGGATATACTTTCAGGCGATGTGTACAGAGCTCATGTGATGTCGATAAATAAGGGCGTAAGAGGAAATCCCGGAGAGATAGTCGGCGTGATGTCAAGAACCGACAGCAATTACATCGGCTCTCTGTCGGACAATGACAGAATCGGGATATACGGCAAAGTCGAAAATACGGAACGGTGCCTTGATATGCTTGAAATAGAGTCCGACAGGCTGTATGAAATCGGTTACGCATCTTCGGTGCATGAGGGAGACGTTAAAATAATAAGCGAGTGCCTAGGGGAGCTTGCTGAATATTCAGCCGTAATTGAAAGCGTGGACCACAGTAACGTCAATACTGAAAAGGCAATGAGAATCAGGATTACCGATGAGAGGCTTTTAAGCTCCACAGGGGGGATCGTGCAGGGAATGAGCGGAAGTCCGATAGTACAGGACGGAAAGCTTATCGGAGCAGTGACTCACGTTCTTGTAGACGATCCTGCCGAGGGCTATGGGATCTTTATAGAAAATATGATCGGACATTAGATGCTTTGGATTATTGAGCCAATTGATTGTGAAATCTTGACGCAAACGACAGGGGCGCCTTATTAAAATCGGTTTCAGGAATAAAAGCTCTTGTAAAATGGCGTAAACTACAGTACAATGACGGAAAAATATATTCTGTGTGACGTTTACAGGAAATGCGTTTGCAGCCGAAGGAGTAACACTCTCAGGTTTCCGTAAGGATGAGGACTGTAAGCTGACAGAACTTTGGAGAAGCTCATTAGGTTGAGTGCCGAAGGTGCAAAGCGCATGGCGCTAATCTCTCAGGCAAAAGGACAAAGTATTTTTTCTTGCTTGTACTCGGAGTGGATTGCGTGTTCTGCGTGATCCTTTTTTTATGTCCGGAGGTACTGCGAAATGTAAAACGGCGTGCCGGTCTTTATGGGGTCGGCTGCGCCGGCCTTTACGGACGGCTTTGGCGGCGCATTAAGCCGCATGCGCAAACGTCTCGCCGTCCGCCTGATGAACGCTCTGGAACGGAGGAAATTATGAATGAATTTTTTGACCAGCTGTCAAAAATCAACAGCGCCATTAACGACTTTGTATGGGTCAGAATCGGATTGGTGCTGTTGATTGGCGTCGGCATTATCATGACCTGCTGCACGAAGTTTTTCCAGATAACGCATTTCGGTCATTGGTGGAAGGAGACTATCGGAAGCGTTTTCAAGAAAGACAGTTCAGCGACGAAAAAGACCGATAAAAAGACCATATCCCAGTTTCAGGCATTGTGTACCGCTCTTGCGGCGACGCTTGGAACAGGCAACATTGCCGGTGTTGCGACCGCAATAGTTTTGGGCGGTCCGGGAGCGGTTTTCTGGATGTGGATAGCTGCGTTTCTTGGAATGATGACAAACTTTTCTGAAAATGTGCTTGGTATTTATTACCGTCGCCGAGGCAAGAACGGCGAATGGGCCGGAGGCGCGATGTACTACCTGTCGGACGGACTTGGAAGTAAGAAAAACTGTAAAACCGTCGGACGCGTGCTTGCGGTTCTTTTCTCGATTTTCGTAATCCTTGCTTCGTTCGGAATCGGAAACATGGCTCAGGTAAATAAGATTACCCTCAACATGGAGTCGGCTTTCTTCAAAAATGTAAGCCTCGGTGAAGTCGGCGGCATTTCAGTTATTAACATATTGATTGGAATTGCGATAATGATACTTGCAGGACTTATCATAATCGGCGGACTCCAGAGAATAGCCGCCTTCGCAGAGCGCATAGTCCCTGTAATGGCAGTCATTTACGTAGTCGGTTCATTAATAGTTTTCTTTGTACATATCGGAACGGTCGGCTCGATGTTTGCGGCAATATTTAAGTTCGCATTCGGAATCAAGGCAGTGGCAGGCGGCGCGGCAGGCGTGGCTGTAAGTCAGGTAATCACGCAGGGCTGCAAGCGAGGGGTGTTCTCAAATGAAGCAGGTTTGGGTTCTTCTGTTATGGTTCACTCCGCATCCAACGTTAAGGAGCCTGTAAAGCAGGGACTTTGGGGAATTTTCGAAGTTTTCTTTGATACAATAGTCGTTTGTACGATTACCGCGATAGTGGTTCTTTCTTCGGGTTACATTGACCTTGAGACAGGGCTTCCCGTGGACGGTGTTAACGACGCTACTCTTGTTTCGCAGGCTTTCGGAAACGTATTCGGAATCGGCGGTGAAATGTTCATTGCCCTTGCAATGCTTCTTTTTGCATTCACAACGGTGCTGGGCTGGTCACAGTACGGTACAAAGGCTGTTGAATATCTCTTTGGAGACAGGGGGATTAAGGTATACAGGATTATCTTCGTTCTGATGATAATATCAGGCGCAGTAATGACTTCCTCGCTTGCATGGGACATTTCCGACACCTTCAACGGACTAATGATGATTCCTAACCTTATTGGCGTTGTCGTGCTTGCTCCGCTTGTGGCTAAAATAACTAAAAATTATGTAAACCGTAAAATAAAGGGCATTGACGAAGCGCCTATTCTTTCCTATGACGAGACGATCCAAAAGGAAGCGGAGGAAGCCCTTAAAAACGAGGAATAGCCCATATTTATTCCTGACAATGAAATAACAGTACATTAATAATGCTTTACAGCTGTCCCGGAGCGGATAATATCCGTCTGAGACAGCTGTTTTATTTTCTGACAGTCTGTGCTATAATCCGACATAACAGCGCATTGTTTATTTGCCGTACAGACGGTTGAATATTTAAAATGCTGCATGGGAGGAATAATTAATATAAACAGCAATATAGATTTTTATTGCACGGAGGCGTAATGAAAGAACTTTTTATCGCAGGAAAGAATGATTTTGAAGAGGTTGTAGGATTCATAAACGGAGTTTTCAGTGAGGAATTTCCGGAATTTATGGAGAAGGTATACAGCAAAAAGAATTTTATGCGCGCTAAGCATTTCTGCATAAGGGACGGAGGAAAGCTTGCTGCCTGCGCGGCGGTTTATCCGCAGGATATTAAATGCGGGGAACTGACTGTAAAGTGCGCTTGGATAGGGAGCGTGAGCGTTGCGTCCGATAAAAGAGGGCTTGGCTACATGAAGGAATTAATGGCGGAAGCGGAAGCAGACATGGTGAAGAACGGAATTCCGTTTGCCTATCTGAGCGGAAAAAGAAACAGGTACGGCTTCTTCGGTTATGAAATCACGGGAATAAGGAACTGGTTTGATTTCATTGAATCAAACGTGAGGCACACGGTAGGCTTTGACTCGGAAAAGGAATATGAGTTTGTGCCCGTTTATGAAAGCGACAGGGAAGCTCTGCTGAATATAATGTCGCTGTATTCAAAAAGATTTATAAGGGTAAGAAATGAAGAAGACATGGTTCAGGGAATGAGGACTTGGGGGTACAGACCTTACGCTATTGTAAGAAAAGGGCAGTTCAGAGGCTATGCGGTTATAAAAAATTTTAATATGCCGGAAAATAACGTTTTGTTACAGACTTCTCTGCCGTCAGACAGGCAGCTGTTAATTTCCGAGCTGGAGCTTGTAAGCTGGGATGAGCTGCTGATGATTTGCGGTTCTTTGATAAAAAGAACAGGCTCGGAAAAAGTAAGGATTGAGGCAAGAGAATGGGAAAGAGAAAAGTGCAGGCTTCTTGCCGAAAATTGTGAAAGGTACAGCATAGAAACCTTGGGAAATATGAAGATTTTTGACTACGTGCGGACTTTTGACTTTTTTATGAAGATGGAGGCGAAACTGCGCAGACTGAAAAAGGGCAGGCTGACATTTAACGTTTTTTCGTGCTGTACTTTTTTTATAGAGATTGATGAAAACGGCGTGAAAACAGGAGAAGCTGACTGCGAAGAGGCCGACATTTTTCTGACTCCGGCTCAGCTTATAAGACTTGCTTTTACAAAGGGCGGCAGTTTTGCCGTTGATTCGGGGGACGAACTTATCGTAAACTGGTTCCCTTTGAGCTATACTCCTGAAAGGGTTGACGAATTCTAGGGAAATTTAACTTTAGAAAGTAAAATTCACGATAATGGACAAGCGGTATAGTTGAAAACAGAGCGTTATTAAACTATATTTTGTTTTGCTTATTGGAAAAAAATGGAAAAAGGAGGAAATGGACCATGAGCAAAGCAACCGTTGTACTTATTGATGACAATGTCAGAATTATAAACTCGCTCAAAGAAATAATACTGGCAGATAATGAACTAGAGTTTATCGGAAGCGCGGAAGACGGTGAAGAAGGCCTCAAGCTTATTGCGGAGAAAAAGCCCGATGTGGTTCTGCTTGACCTGATAATGCCAAAGCTTGACGGTCTGGGACTAATGGAAAAGCTTAAAAAAGACGCGTCAATAACAAAAAAGCCGAGCATAATAGTCGTGAGCGCCATAAGACAGGACAAGGTCATGGAGAGCGCCTTTGAGCTGGGCGCAGAGTACTACATACTAAAGCCCTTCGACAGTGAAACGATACTCAGCAGGATAAGGCAGGTCAGAGGGACCTTGTATATCCACAGAGGCGATTCCATAAGGTCTGAGGGAGGACAGGCTGCCGTCAAGGAGTACAATCTTGAGACGGACGTGACAAACATTATACACGAGATTGGAGTCCCCGCGCACATAAAGGGCTACCAGTATTTAAGAGACGCCATTATGATGTCCGTAGATGACACGGAAATGCTTGGTTCGATAACGAAACAGCTTTATCCGTCGATTGCAAAGCTTCATAAAACAACGCCGAGCAGGGTTGAAAGGGCGATAAGGCACGCAATTGAGGTTGCGTGGAGCAGAGGGAAAATGGAAACAATAAACGAGCTTTTCGGCTATACCATTAACGGAGGAAAAGGAAAGCCTACCAATTCGGAATTTGTCGCTTTGATAGCCGATAAAATCCGTCTTGAGTATAAGTTCAGAAATTAAAAGGATAAAATTAAGCAGAATATACCAGTTTTTACTTTAATTTAGTCCAAACCTGTGTTATAATTTTCGGTAAGTGGGTAATGGCAAAAAAATCACTATATCGGAGGTTATATGAAAAAAATATTATTTGTCGCATCTGAATGCGTACCATTTATTAAGACGGGCGGACTCGCAGACGTTGTGGGTTCACTGCCGAAGTACGTTAATAAAGAGGAATTTGATGTAAGAGTCATGATTCCCAATTATCAGGCAATTCCGGCAAAGTTCAAGGAACAGATGAAGTACAAGACTCATTTTTACATGAACCTTGCATGGCGTACCCAGTATGTCGGAATTCTCGAGATGGAATATGATGGAGTAACTTTCTATTTTATAGATAACGAGTTTTATTTCGCAGGTGATTTGCCTTACGGTGAGATCTATCAGGATATTGAGAAGTTTGCATTTTTCTCAAAGGCCGCTCTTTCGGCGCTTCCTGCTATTGATTTCAGACCTGACATCATTCACTGCCACGACTGGCAGACGGGTCTTATTCCTGTAATGCTGCACGATGCATTCCAGAATAACGGCTTCTACCACGGAATTAAAACTATAATGACCATACACAACTTAAAGTTCCAAGGTGTGTGGGACAAAAAAACAATTATGGATATAACAGGACTTCCTGCTTATTATTTCACCCCAGACAAGCTTGAAGCTTACGGAGACGCCAATTACCTCAAGGGCGGCATTGTTTACGCTGACATGGTCACGACCGTAAGCAACACCTATGCCGATGAAATAAAAACGCCTTTCTACGGCGAGGGACTTGACGGCTTGATGAACGCAAGAAGCAACTGCCTGCGGGGGATCGTAAACGGTCTTGACTATGACGAGTGGAATCCTGAAACGGATAAATATATTTACAACAATTATAATGCCGTTAATTTCCGCAAGGAAAAGGTAAAGAACAAGAAAGAGCTTCAGAAGGAACTCGGTCTTGAAGTAAACGAGAAGATTTTCACGGTCGGTATCGTATCAAGACTTACGGATCAAAAGGGACTTGACCTTGTTGACTATGTGATTGAAGAAATATGTGCGCCGGATATGCAGTTTATTGTTCTTGGAACAGGGACGCCGAAGTATGAGAACCTGTTCAGACACTATGAATGGAAATACAAGAGTCGGGTCTCGGCAAATATTTATTACAATAATGAGCGTTCTCACAGAATATATGCCGGCTGTGATGCATATCTTATGCCATCACTGTTTGAGCCGTGCGGTCTTAGCCAGCTGATGAGTTTAAGGTATGGCACGGTTCCTATTGTCCGTGAAACGGGCGGCCTTAAGGACACGGTTGAACCGTACAATCAGTATGAAAACACAGGAACAGGCTTCAGTTTCAGAAACTACAATGCACACGAGATGCTTAATGCAATTAGATATGCAAAGGATGTTTACTACAACAGAAGACGTGAATGGAACAAGATAGTAGACAGAGGAATGGCAAAGGATTTCTCATGGCGCAATTCGGCCGGCCAGTACGAGGATCTTTACCGTTATATGTAAGAAGTCAGGTTCCGACAGAATGCTTTTAAACAGTTATAAAACTGATGATAATTCCCACGACATTCGTGCCGTGGGAATTTGGCGTGTTTGGAGAAGAGCAAATTTCCATGGAAGGAGCAGCTTATGAAACTTGAAAAACTGCTTGAGAGACTTGATTACGTTTTGCTGAAGGGCAGCACAGATACCGAAATCACCTCACTGGCGTACGACTCCAGAAAGGTGGAGGAGGGGTGTGCCTTTGTGTGCATAAGCGGAACGGTGACGGACGGACACACCTATATTGAAGACGCTGCAAGGAAAGGCGCTAAAGCCTTTATAGTTACAAAAGATGTGGAAGTCTGCGGAGACGTCAGTGTTGTAAAGGTAAAGGATGACAGACTGGCGCTGGCGCTTATGAGCGCGGCATGGTTCGGTTATCCTGCTGAAAAGCTTACAACTATCGGAATCACGGGTACAAAGGGAAAGACCACCACCACCTACATGGTTTACGATGTTCTCAACAAATCCGGAATTAAGACGGGGCTTATCGGGACAATTGAAACGATTGAGGGTGAGACCCATATCCCTTCAAGCCATTCCACGCCGGAAAGCTACGTTATCCAGCAGCATTTCAGAGAGATGCTGGACGACGGAATAAAGGCTGTGGTTATGGAGGTGAGCTCTCAGGGACTTAAGATGAAAAGGGTAGGGGGCATACTCTTCGACATTGGAGTTTTCACTAATCTTGAGCCTGACCATATAGGGGGCAGCGAGCATCCTGACTTTGATGATTATCTTGCATGCAAAAGAATGCTGTTTTCGCAGTGCAGAAAGGGAATTGCGAATAAGGATGACGCTCACTTTGAGGAAATGATGACAGGCCGCACATGCGAGCTTTTTACGCTTGGTACGGGCGAGGACTGCGATTATAGGGCAAAGGATATTGTCCTTACGGGAACAATGAATCAGAGTGGCGCGGCGTCAGCTGCGACGGCAGGGGTTTCCTATACCGTCGTCAGCACTCTGCACGAAAAAGAACTTCAGGTCTATGTGGACATTCCGGGACGTTTTACGGTTTATAATTCGCTTACGGCTATCGCTATTTGCGATATCTTGGGAGTTAAGCCTGAAATCACATTAAAGAGCCTGAAGCAGATTAAGGTAAAGGGCAGGGTTGAAACCGTTCCAATCTCCGAGCGTTTTACGGTTATGGTTGACTATGCCCATAACGAAATGGCTCTTAGGAGCGTTTTAAAGACTCTTAGAGAGTACGATCCAAAGAGGCTTGTGTGCGTGTTCGGCTGCGGAGGCAACCGCTCTAGGGAGAGAAGATTTTCAATGGGAAGAGTGAGCGGAGAATTAAGCGACCTCACGGTTATAACCTCTGATAATCCGCGTTATGAGAAGCCTGAGGACATAATAGCAGACATAATCACCGGCATCAGTGAGGTCAAGGATGCGGCATATGAGGTTGTGGAAGACCGTTATGAGGCAATAAAGCACGTTATTTCAAATGCAAAGGACGGAGATTTGATACTTATTGCAGGCAAAGGCCATGAAGATTACCAAGAGATAAAGGGCGTTAAATATCACATGGACGACAGAGAAATGATACTAAAAGCAGCCGATGAGCTGGGATTGCATAAAGGAGCGTAGTTGAGGTTAAAATGGGACTGTTGACAGTTGGCGAGATTGCAGAAATGATGGGAGGGACGGTTATTGACGGCGACCCCTGCATAACCATCAGTGATTACAGCTATAAATCAAATGAGGGAGACGCTCAGACTCTTTTTCTACCTATTGTCGGGAAAAAGGTTGATGCGCACGATTATATTGCGGACGCTGCGGCGCACGGTATGATTGCAACAACCACCGAGAGAAACAGGGTGGAGGAGAATACCGCCGGAATGACCTATATTGCGGTTGAAAGCACCAGAGAGGCCGTTCAGCAGCTTGGAAGAAGGTACAGGAGCTGCTTCGATGTGCCTTGCATCGGAATAAGCGGAAGCGTAGGCAAAACCTCAACGAAGGAAATGATATACAGCGCTGTCGCAGGAAGCCTTAATACAGTAAAGACAGAGGGAAACCGCAACGGGCAGCTTGGGGTGCCTCTTATGTGCTTGAGGCTCGATGAGGACGTCGAGTGTCTCGTTCTTGAAATGGGTGTGAGTGAAAAGGGAGAGATGGAAAGGCTTGCGTCCATCGCAAAGCCGACGGCAGCGGTGCTTACCAATATCGGCATGAGCCATATCGGAAATTTCGGAGCCATAGAGAACACAAGAAGAGAGAAGCTTGCAATAATAAACGAAATGGATGAGAATGGAGTACTGCTTCTTAACGGAGAGGATGAATTGCTTGCGGAGCTGGCTCCGGGTTCTCCGTGTCAGAAGGATTTAAACGAGGTCCTCATGTATGAAAAAACTCAGGAGGCGATGGGACGCATAAAAAGGTACAGCTACGGATTAAGCAAGTGGTGTGATTTCAGAGCTGAAAATGTGTGCCGGAATGAAGAAGAGACAGAGTTTGAATGGGTATATAAGGAACAGAGGAAAAGGGTCGTTATCTATGCTCCCGGAAGACATAATGTGTTAAATGCGGTAGCGGCGATGTCGCTTGCATATCTTTCAGGCGCAGATATTGATAAGGCGGTCAAAGGGCTTGCCGAATACGAACCGCCGGCGATGAGAGGAAACAGGGAAATACTTAAAAACGGAGTTTACCTGATTGACGATTCTTATAATGCAAGCCCGGACTCGATGAAAAGCGGTATTGAAATTCTTGACGGGCTCGAAAATAAGGGCAGAAAAATCGCAGTCCTTGCAGATATGCTTGAGCTTGGAGATTATTCGGAATACTGTCACCGCTTGGTGGGAAAATATGTTGCGGCTTCAAAAACGGACATTCTCTGTACGGTGGGGAAGGAAGCAAGGTACATTGCGGAAGAGGCCGAATCGGCAGGGCAAAAGGAAGTTTATGTTTATGACGACAAGAGCAGCGCGCTGGATTTTATTTTAGGCGCCGTGAGGGAAGGCGACGCTGTTTTATGCAAGGGCAGCAGAGGCATGGAGCTTGACAGCATAGCGGACGCACTTAGAGAAAATGCAAAGGCTGAGGAAGAAATTGCGGCGGCAAAGAATTAGTTTAATTTTAAGCGCAGCGACAGGCCTTGACTGCCCGAAATACACGAACAGCTGAGCAACGGAGGACGTTTTGAAGTACGCAGAGGTAATTGTAGACATATCGTCGCCTAATCTGGATAAAACCTTTACATATGCCGTCCCTTCGTCTTTAGAGCAGGAAATAATGCCGGGAACGCCGGTAATGATTCCTTTTGGAAAAAGCAACAGGCTAAAGAAGGGCTATGTGGTCGGGGTAAGCGCAGCGGCAGGCGGTAAGGGATTTCAGATCAAGGAAATAGACAGCGTTATAAAAAAGGGCCTTGCGATAGAAGACGAATTCATGGCGCTTGCATACAAAATGAAAAGCCGGTACGGAGGGCTTCTTAAGGATTCTCTAAGAACCGTTATTCCGGTAAAACAGACGGTAAATAAAAACCGTGCAAAGCCGCATACCGACGCTTTTCCGGAAATCACAAGGCTTTTGCAGGAATTTCCGGAGGGTACCGGCGAAAAATGCGTTTTAAATGATGAACAGCAGGCTGCAAGGGACAGGATATGCAGCGATATTGACAGCGGCGAAGCAAAAAAATATTTGCTGCACGGAGTTACAGGCAGTGGAAAAACAGAGATTTACATCGATGTAATAAGGCATGTGATATCAAAGGGAAAGCAGGTAATCGTGCTTATACCCGAAATATCGTTAACGTACCAGACTGTGAGGCGCTTTGCCCTTTGCTTCGGAAAAAATGTCGCTTTCAGCCATTCAAAGCTCAGCAAGGGCGAACGCTATCTCCAGAGCGAGAACGCAAGAGAAGGCGTTATAAACATAATGATCGGCCCGCGCTCCGCTCTTTTTACCCCGTTTAAAAATCTCGGCCTTATCATAATAGATGAAGAGCATGAGGCGAGCTATAAATCGGAAACCTCACCGAAGTACCATGCCAGAGAGGTCGCGATTTGGAGAGCTGAAATGTGCGGGGCGTCGGTAATAATGGGTTCGGCAACCCCGTCGGTAGAATCCTATGAAAAAGCTGAAAAGGGAGAGTACGAGCTTCTTACGGTTAAAAACCGCGCGGGCGGAGCGGCAGCCCCCAAGGTTTACGTAACGGATATGCGGGAAGAATTGGCCGATGGAAACCGCAAGCCGATTTCTAGGCTTCTGTGGGAAAAAATTGACGACAGGCTAAGGAAAAAAGAGCAGATAATGCTGTTTGTGAACAGAAGGGGATATGCAGGCTTTATGTCGTGCAGAAGCTGCGGCTTTGTGCCGAAATGCCCTCATTGCGATATTTCCCTTACGCTTCACAATGACGGCAGGCTCTACTGCCATTATTGCGGCTATAATATTCCGAAGCCGGTTGTTTGTCCGAAATGCGGCTCAAAATATATTGCAGGCTTTGGGACAGGCACGCAGAAGATAGAGACAATAATAAAAGAGTCGTTTCCTTCAGCAAGAGTTCTTAGAATGGACGCTGACACGACCTCCGGAAAGGGAGATTATGAAAAAATACTCGGAGCTTTCAGGCGCGAGGAAGCAGACGTCCTTATCGGTACTCAGATGATTGTAAAGGGGCATGACTTCCCAAAGGTGACTTTGGTCGGCATTGTCGCCGCGGATTTATCGCTGTATATGAACGATTACAGGGCGTCGGAAAGAACCTACGGCCTTTTGGCGCAGGCGGCAGGGCGCGCAGGAAGGGGAAAAACGCCCGGAGAGGTGATTATTCAGACATATAATCCTGACAACTATTGCATAGAGGCGGCAGCGGCAGGAAGCTATGAAAAATTCTATCGGAATGAGATCGTTTTCAGACGGCTTATGAATTACCCTCCGTCGGGAAACATGTGCGTGATATTTATACAGTCTAAAACGGAAGAGGAAGGAAGCAGGGCATGTGAAAAACTCAAATACGCAATAGACAGCTATGGGAAAAAAACAGGGCAGCGGTTCGAGGTTATCGGGCCTGCTCCTGCCGGAATAAAAAAGCTTAACGACGTTTACAGAAACGTTATCTACGTTAAGGATAAGGATTACATGAAGCTTGTAGGACTTAAGGACGGATTGGAGTACTTTATAAACAGCCAGAACGTCAGCGAAGCCGTCATACAGTTTGATTTTAACCCGATGAGCGGATATTGATCGAACCGGTGCGGCAAACAGAAACGGAACGGATTAAAATCCGATATGTAAAGCCAAAAAGGCAAGGAGGAAGATATGGCATTAAGAAACATAAGAATACAGGGAGATCCGCTGCTTGAGAAGAAATGCAAGGAAGTTAAGGAAATGACAGACAGAACCAGCGGCCTTATTGATGATATGTTTGAAACCATGTACAATGCAGAAGGCGTGGGACTTGCGGCGCCTCAGGTGGGAGTGCTTAAGAGAATCTGCGTGATAGACGTTACTGAGGAAAAAAATTCTCCTTTATGTCTTATCAATCCCGTTATAGAAGAGTATTCTGAAGAAACTCAGACAGGCTGGGAAGGCTGTCTGTCGGTTCCGGGGAAAAGCGGCACAGTAACCAGAGCCGAGAAGGTCAAGGTAAGATATCAGGACAGGAACATGCAGTTTGCGGAGATCGAAGGAGAGGGGCTTTTGGCAAGGGCGCTTCAGCATGAAATAGACCATCTTGACGGACAGCTTTATGTAAGACTTGCAGAAGGCGGACTTGTTGACAATTCCGAGCTGGAGGAAGAATGAGAATAATCTATATGGGAACGCCGGAAATTGCGGCGGTTATTTTAAAAAGACTGGTCGAAAACGGAGAAGACGAGGTCGTTCTTGCCGTAACTCAGCCGGACAGGCCTAAGGGCAGAGGAAAAGAACTTGCAATGTCGGATGTGAAAAAATACGCATCTGAGAAGGGGATTCCTGTTTATCAGCCGGAAAAAATAAAAAAAACAGAATGTGTGGAATACCTTAAGCGGTTCAATGCGGATATTATGGTTGTCGCCGCATTTGGACAGATACTCTCAAAGGAGATTCTTGACATTACTCCTTACGGCTGTATCAATGTGCATGCGTCGCTGCTCCCTAAGTACAGAGGAGCCGCTCCGATACAGTGGGCTGTAATAGACGGCGAAAAAACAACGGGCGTCACCATAATGCAAATGGACGAAGGGCTTGATACCGGAGACATAATACGCAAAAGCGAGATTGAAATTGCAGATAAGGAAACAGGAGGGAGCCTTCATGACAAACTTGCAAGGCTTGGAGGCGACGAGCTTTTGAAGGCTCTCAGAGAAATTAAAGAGGGAAAGGCGGCAAGGGTTCCGCAGGGCGAGGCAAAAAGCCATTATGCCCACATGCTTAATAAAAAAATGGGAAAAATAGATTTTTCCATGCCTGCCGAGAGCATAGAGAGACTGGTGAGGGGTCTTAATCCGTGGCCCAGCGCTTATGCGTTCTTAGACGGAAAAACCGTAAAGCTCTGGGAATGCGATGTTGATGAAAGCAGCGGAAATAAGGCGCCGGGCGAAATCTTTTCGGTTGATAAGAAAGGCTTCAATATCGCAGCAGGAAAGGGCAGCCTAAGGGTTAGAACGCTTCAGGCGGAAGGAAAGCGCGCCATGACGGCGGAGGAATTCCTCCGTGGAAATGACGTAAGGGGCAAGAGGTTTGAGTAGTCCGCATGACAGAAAGAGAAATAAGCTATAGAATTTTAATAAGCATCTTTACAGACAAAGAGCTCAGCCATATTGCACTCGGCAAAGCTCTTAAGGAATGCGACGAGAAGGGCTATAACGTAAACAAGGCTTTTATAACAAATCTTGTAAACGGAGTCTGTGAAAGATACCTGACCCTTATGTACTTGATTTGTAAACAGTCAGGCAGAACAGAGGAAAAAATCAAGCAGCAGGTGAAGATAATGCTTGCTATGGGCGCATATCAAATCTACTACATGTCGGTTCCTGCGTCTGCCGCGTGCAACGAGACCGTAAAGCTTGCAGAAAAGCACAAAATGGCAGGACTCAAGGGCTTTATTAACGGGGTCCTTAGGGGTCTGCTGCGGAATGTAGAGGACGTCGACGGATTTCTAAACGGGGAGCTGGCGGAAAAAAGCACGGCGGAAAGATTTTCAGCGGCGTATTCGTGTCCTGAACGGCTGGTAAAATATTTTATCGGCGAATACGGAGAATCGGAAACGGAGAGAATGCTTAAGGCGTCGTTTGCCAAAAAAAGCATAACGGTGTACAGGCTGTCAAAGGTTTCTGACATTGAATTTAAAAGAGCCTTTGAGGAGGACGGCATTGAAATCAGGGAAATAAAGGGAATAAGAAATGCATATGAAATATGCACGCAGTGTTCTCTTAGCTCGCTTACAGCCTATAAAAAAGGCTGGTTTATTGTTCAGGACGTCAGTTCGATGCTTGCAACCGAGCTTTTGCCTGAAATTGCCGACTGTAAAATACTGGATCTATGCGCCGCTCCGGGAGGAAAGGCCATACATTGCGCAGACCGTTTCCTTGACACAGGCTGTGATGTGACGGCAAGGGATCTGACTGACGGTAAGGTTAGGCTGATAAAGGAAACGGCGCTGCGGCTTAATGTTAAAAATATACGCTGCGAAGCATCGGACGCTTTAATTAACAGGCCGGAGGACGCAGAAGCATTCGGACTTGTAGTTGCCGATCTTCCGTGCTCGGGGCTTGGCGTTATCGGGAAAAAGCCGGATATAAAATACAAAACGTCGCCTGAGGATATTAAAGCCCTTGCGTCGCTGCAAAAGAAAATCCTGAAAAATGCCGCGGCTTACGTTAAGCCGGGCGGCTGCCTTGCGTACAGCACGTGTACGGTTTCGCATGAGGAAAATACAGAAAATGCAGATTTCATTGAAAAATGCGGATTAAAGCCGGAGCCCCTGAAAAACGTGCCGGAGGATTACGAAAAATATCTTCTTTCGGAAAGCAGGATGCTCATACTTCCCGACGGGAAGCACGACGGATTTTTTATTGCTCTGTTCAGAAAGACAATTTAGCTACAGGTAAGGGGAAAATGGCAGATATTACGGCGGAAGAAACAAAGACTGACATAAAATCGATGAACAGGCAGGAGCTGAGAGCTTATGTGAGCGGACTAGGTTATCCGGCTTACCGTGCCGATCAGCTTTATCACGGAATGCATGTAAAGCTTAAACAAAGCGTTCAGGAAATAAGCAATCTGCCTAAGGATATGAGGAGCTTTCTTGAAGGAAATGCTGAAATTGCAGATTTTGAAACGCTTGCCTGTTTGGAATCGGAGAAGAAGGACACAAAGAAGTATCTTTTCGGTCTGGGCGACGGAAATGCGGTTGAAAGCGTGTGGATGAGGTACAGGCACGGAAATTCCGTATGTATAAGTTCGCAGGTCGGCTGCCGCATGGGCTGCGACTTCTGTGCTTCGGGAATAGGAGGGCTTGTAAGAAACCTTACCCCTGCGGAAATGCTTGAAGAGGTATACGCCATCACAAGAGAGACGGGCGAGCGGGTGAGCAACGTCGTAATTATGGGAACCGGCGAACCGTTTGACAATTTTGACAGCGTTGTGAAATTCATAGAAATGGTAAGCAGCGCCGACGGACTCAATATAAGCCGCAGAAATATAACTGTTTCAACGTGCGGTATCGTGCCGGGCATAATAAAGCTTGCGGAGCTTGACCTTGGCGTGACGCTTGCGGTTTCCCTGCATGCCTACAGCGACGAAAAACGCAGGGAAATAATGCCGATTGCCAACAGGTATAAAATAAAAGAAATACTGGACGCCTGCGCGAGGTATTTTGAACTTACCGGAAGAAGGGTAAGCTTTGAATACAGTCTTATAAAAGGCGTAAATGACAGTGAAAGCGACGCCCAGAGCTTGGCGGAGCTTTTGAAAAAAAGCCGCTCGCATGTTAATTTAATACCTGTAAACCCTGTAAAGGAACGTAATTTCAGGCGTTCAGACATTAAAAATGTGTTACAATTTCAACAAATACTTGAAAAAAAAGGAATTAATGCTACTATAAGAAGAGAAATGGGGTCAGATATAGACGCTGCCTGCGGACAGCTTAGACGCAGCTACGGACAAAACACGAAAGGAGAAATGGCAGATGAAGGCATATGCGGTAACTGATACGGGCATACGCAGAACAATGAACCAAGACGCTTTTTTCTGCAGCGAGGAACCCATAGGGCTTCTGCCGAACTGCTTTATTGTTGCGGACGGTATGGGAGGTCATAATGCAGGCGACATTGCTTCAAGGACCGTCGTCGACAGCTTTATAACGCATATGAGGACCAGTTCGGAGAGAACTCCGATTCAGGCTATTGAAGAAGCGATAAAGCTCAGCAACGAAGAGCTTATTGCGAAGGCTATCAACACAAAAGAACTGGAAGGCATGGGTACGACCTTTGTACTTGCATCTATTGATGAAGATTTTAATCTTTTAGTTGCAAATATAGGCGATAGTAGGTTATATTTAATAGATGACGAAAATGTGAAGCAGATAACAAGGGATCATTCGCTTGTGGCGGAAATGGTCCGTAACGGAGAGATAAAAAAAGAGGAAGCAAGGTTCCATCCTCAGAAAAACGTGGTGCTTCGTGCGATAAGCACGAGAAATGTTGTCACGCCTGACTTTTACCGGATAAGGATAAAGCCGGGAAATTACTGTCTTCTCTGTTCCGACGGACTTTCGGATATGCTTGACGAATCCGAAATGTTTAAAATCGTAAACGAGTACGAGGAAGTAAGCGATATCGCTGAAAAAATGATAGTTCTTGCGAATGAAAACGGAGGCAAGGACAATATCACTCTTATTTTAATAAAGGTATGAAAACATTTACAGGCTAAATGCCGGAAAGGACTTATACAATATGGCTACGGTTAAATCAGGATTGTTTATAAATGAGCGTTATGAGATAATCGCTCATATCGGTTCGGGTGGAACTGCGGATGTGTACAAGGCAAAAGACCACAGGCTTAACCGCTTTGTAGCGATTAAGATTTTAAAGCAGAGCTTTACGGGTGACCACAAAATTGTGGCTAAGTTCCGTCAGGAGGCACAGTCCTGCGCAGGACTTACCCATCCTAACATTGTAAGCGTTTACGATGTAGGCAACGACGGAGAGCTTTATTACATAGTAATGGAGCTTATCGAAGGAATAACCCTGAAGCGCTTTATTGAGAAGAAGGGCAGGCTGGAAGTAAAGGAAGCTGTCGGGATTGCCATTCAGATAGCGCAGGGGCTTGACGCAGCTCACGCCAATCATGTGGTACACCGTGACATTAAGCCTCAAAATATAATTATTTCAAGAGAAGGCAAGGTTAAGGTAACTGATTTCGGTATTGCAAGAGCGACCTTCGGAACCAGCACAAACACTATCAATCAGGCGCCTGTCGGTTCCGTACACTATCTTTCCCCGGAGCAGGCAAGGGGCGGCTTCAGCGATGAAAGAAGCGATATCTACTCGCTCGGCGTTACGATTTATGAAATGCTTGCAGGCAAGGTTCCGTTTTCCGGCGACAATAACGTGTCTGTGGCGCTTCTTCACATTCAGGGCGAAGCAACGCCTCTCAGCGAGCTGAATCCGGACGTAACTCCTTCTATTGAGAAGATTGTTGCAAAATGTATGCAGAAGAAGCCTGAAAGAAGGTACTTCTCGGCGTCTGAGCTTATCAGAGATTTAAAGGCGGCAATTTTAAATCCAACGGGCGATTTCGTTAAGATGAGCAGCGCCGTTGTAAATGACTCCCCTACGATCAACATGACCAGGGAAGAGCTTACTTCAATTAAAAATCAGTCCTACAGCGAGCCTGATTATGAGGACGAGGAATATGAGCGTTTTGAAGATGACGAGGACGACGATCTTGACAGCGTTAATTCGAAGACGGAAAAAATCGTCGTTATTGCAAGCATAGTTTTAGTTGCGCTTTTCTTAGGCGTGATCGTATTCTGGGCAATAAGCAGGTTTGACCTTTTTGGAGGGGGCGGAGAACCGACGGGAACCGTCCAGAACAAAAAGCTTTCAAATCAGGATATAAACAAGCTTATGGCAGGAAATTATACGCTTGAAGAGCTTCAGACCAGACTTATGAACGATTACAGCATAGGAGATTTCACACAGAAGCCTACCTATGACGATAATGTGCCTGAGGGCCGCATAGTTGATATATACTACGATAAGGACAGTCTTATCGTCGAAGTAAGCAGAGGGCCCGCTCCGGTAGATACGTTCCCGATGATAGATCTTGTCGGTGAAAATATTACAAATGCAAAGAATAAGCTCAATGAAATGATTCCTGATAATGAATTCAGTATCACTCAGAAGGAAAGCGAAGAATTTTCTGACGAGCCTTACGGCACTATTATTGAGCAGAGCATAGCAAAGGGAACTCCTGTAGCGCTTGATGCGGAGATCACGCTGACCTACAGCAAGGGCCCTGAACAGCTTACCGTTCCTGATCTTGTTTCATCGGCGTTTACGCAGTCTATGGTTGAGACGCAGTACGGGGATTCCTTCAAGCTTAAGTTTGAGTATGACCTTGACAAGGATTACAGTACTGAGCAGGCAGGCGTTGTCGTAAGAACGGTACCGGAGATCGGAGAGCAGATAAGCAAGGGAGCTGAGCTTACGGTTTACCTTTCTTCTGAAATCGTTAAAGTGCCTGACGTGAAAAATATTACTCAGGCAGATGCGGAGAAGGCGCTTACCGGTCGCGGATTTAAGGTTACGGTTGAAAGCGATTATTCAGATACCGTCGGCGAGGGACTTGTAATCAAGCAGAGCGTATCAAGCACATCGACTGCGAACAGAGGTTCAACGATTACCATAACGGTTTCTAAGGGTAAAGAGTCTACGCCTTCGCCTACGCCGTCTTCTACGCCTTCGCCTACTCCTAGTCCGGAGCCTGAACCAAGCGTAGAAACTCCTACGCCGGAGGTCTCTGTCGCTCCTGAAACCGATGGCGGCGACAGTGACGCAGGGAATGCGGAATAATGTCGTATTCAGTGGAAGGGAAAATAATAAAAGGCATAGCGGGATTTTACTACGTTTACGTTGAAGGGTTCGGAGTGGTCGAATGTAAGGCAAAAGGACTTTTCCGAAGCAGAAACATTAAGCCCCTGCCCGGAGACGTGGCGGAAGTAGCGCTTACGGATGAAAATAAAAAAACAGGCAATATAGTTGAAATCCGTCCAAGGCTGAATGAATTGGTAAGACCTGCTGTGGCGAACGTGGATCAGGCAATGGTCGTGTTTGCATTTTCCCAGCCGGAGCCCCATCTTAACCTGCTTGACAGGTTCCTTATAAGGATGGAAAAACAGGAAATACCTGTGATTATTATATTCAATAAAAAAGATCTGACGGAGGAGGACGAGGCGGCCCATCTCCGTCAGATTTATGAAAAAAGCGGATATACAGTACTTGAAATTTGTGCCGCACATGGAATAGGAACCGATGAGGTGCGCCTGCTGCTTGACAAAAAAACGACCGTCCTTGCCGGCCCTAGCGGCGTGGGCAAATCGACTCTGGTCAATCTGATGCAGCCTGATGAAAAAATGGAAACAGGCGCGGTAAGCGAAAAGATTAAGCGGGGCAAGCACACGACACGGCACACAAGTCTGCTTTATGTGGCTGAAAATACTTACATAATCGATACTCCGGGCTTTTCAAGCCTGTATATCGACGACATAGAGGAAGGCAGGCTTCAGGAATACTACCCTGAATTCTCGGATTACAGAGAAAAATGCAGATTTGCAGGCTGCGCTCATATAAAAGAACCGGACTGCGCGGTCAGGGACGCTTTAAAAGCAGGAGATATCGCGCCGGAGAGATATGAAAGCTACTGCAGGCTGTATGCGGAAGCGGCTTCCAGAAAAAAATACTGAAAAACTTGCAGAAAAGGAATAGCATATGGGTAAATTGTCTCCGTCGATTCTGGCGGCTGATTTTAACAGACTGGGCGAACAGATTTACGCTGTGGAAAAAGCAGGAGCGGATTATCTTCATATTGATGTAATGGACGGCCGGTTTGTCCCAAGCATATCTTTTGGGATGCCTCTCATAAAATCCATAAGGAAGGAAACGTCAATGTTTTTCGACGTACACCTTATGGTTGAGGAACCTATAAGATACATAAAAGACTTTGCCGATTGCGGCGCAGACCTTATTACCGTTCATTATGAAGCATGCGCCGATCTTGACGCCACGCTTGAAGCTATAAGGGAAAGCGGAATTAAAAGAGGGATAACGATAAAACCCGGAACTCCGGTAAACGTTCTTGAAAAGTATATTGATAAGGTTGATCTTGTTCTTGTAATGTCTGTCGAACCGGGGTTTGGAGGACAGAAATTTATTGAAAAAACCTATGAAAGACTTGGAAAAGTCAGGAAAATGGCACAGAAGTCGGAAAATCCGCCCGAAATTGAAGTAGACGGAGGAGTTACCGCAGAAAATATAGAAAAGATACTTGAGGCAGGCGCTGACGTAATAGTTGCCGGAAGCGCGGTTTTTAAGGGAGATGCCGGGCAGAATGTAAAACGGCTGCTTGGACTGTGCAAAAAGCACTGAGCGTAAAAGCTTATTATTCCGTAACAAAGCGGAACATGGCTGAGAAGCCGTAATACGATACCGAAGAGAATGGTGATATGATGAACATGAAAAAAATACTTTTTTTGGCTGTAGCTTTGCTTTGTCTCAGCGGCTGCACGTCGCAGAAAAAAGATGCGCCCAACGGGGATAGAACGGACGGAGATAAAACGGTCGTCACCATGATGTATACTGACAGTCTGCCTAATCTGGAAAAGCTTGTGGAAACCACTTATACTGATATAGACCTTCAGATTGAGAAAAACGCAGCAGGGACTATCGACGGTGAAGTGGAACGCCGTTTGCGTAACGGCCACGGCACCGATATTGTTGCCTCTACCATCGCAACGGGTGATGTTTTGAATTATCTTGCGGATTTGAGCGCAGATGAATATATCTCGTCATATCAGTCCGGAATTATGCACAAGACAGCCAAAGACGGAAAAAATCTTTTTATCCCGCTGCCTGCGCAGTATTACGGGTATATCTATAACGTTACGCTGATGAATGAAAACGGCTTGTCGGTTCCGACAACGCAGGACGAGCTGCTTGCGTTGCTTGAACAGGCAAAAGAGAAAGGTATAGGCACGGACGAAAACGGTTCTGATTTTGCCGTGAACGGTACGCCTGCTACAACGGCTGTTTTCGCCATTGCAGCAAAGATTCCGGATTTTTTCGGCCTTTCTGATGGCATCAGGTGGCTGGACGATATGAAAAACGGGAACGCCTCATTTAAAGGGTCGCTTGATACCTGTCTGGATCTTCCGTTGGAAATGATAGAAAAAGGATATATGAACCCTCTTCCTTTTTCCGCCGTTTCTAATACGGCGCCTATCCTTGAGAAAATGAGCAACGGAAAAATGCTGATGGCGTTCGATAACGTTACAATGCTTGATGCTGTACGTAAGAGCAGCAATTATGAGTTTGATATGCTGCCGATGCTCAGCGATGAGGGAAATCCTGCATGGACGGTGTCCGCACCGACGGCTTATCTCGGAATTAACAAATCGCTTGCCGAAGAAGGCAATGAAGAACGATTGGACGCCTGCCGGAGAATTCTCACTCTTATATCCACTCCAAAAGGGCAGGACGCCTTTATGATGGATAACGGGGCTTCCTATTCCTATCTTGCAAACTATACGCCTGTCTCGGACACTGTCCCTAACGGCATTAAAGAGTGTATTGATAACGGCTACAACTACAATATTTCAATACCAAGCGATTTTATGCGATATTTCGGCAACCGCTGCAACGCCGTGCTTTGCGGACGGACGGATATTGTGTCGGCTCTTGCCGAGGTAGATGAATATATGCAGGGCGGCAGCAGTCAAAGCGCCACGCTGATCGGTACGATCGACCAAGATATGATTGTTGAAAATTACAATGTGCGTCTGGGAGAGACTGAGATTGGGAATCTTATTTCCGATGCGGTCAGGGAGATGACGGGAGCGGATATTGCCGTGGTAAACGGAGGCTCGATCAGAGGCAGTCTCTACGAAGGCGATATTTACAGCTACGATCTTGATTACGTGTGTCCGTATCAGGATAATATAATAGTCCTTGAGGTAAACGCAGACGTCATAAGGAGCATGCTTGCAAACAGCTTATCTGCCATGGTACGCGATACTGAAATACCGGGAGGAAGATTCCTCAATGTTTCCGGCCTGAAATATTCTTTTATTCCGCCAAGCGGAGATTTACCGGCACAGCTTGCCGATGTGACGCTTCCGGACGGTTCTCCGCTCGATGAAAATGCTTTATATACAATTGCCGTGACGGACTACATGGCAGGAAGCAATGGGTATGCAGACAATAACGGCGACGGCTTCACGATGCTCAATGTTTACAGCAGCGATACCCCGAAGGCTGAAAACGTGAAGCTTGTCCGTGAGACGGGATATACGTTTCACAGTACACTGGAGGAATATATAATCAGTCATAACGATGAGGAAATTGCATCGCAGATTGAAGGAAGGATCACAGCGGTGAGTGAAAATGAGTGAAAGTCATGACAAAAGGATTTCACACACACGGTTTTATGTCGTGCTGGTTCTGTCGATCGTCCTTGTATGTCTGTTAGTGTGGTGGCTTATTAACGCTGCTGCGGTGATTACATCGGATTTTACGAAAGATATGAACACCATATATCTGCGTGAGATGACCAACCTTACGCAGGCAAACTTCAAATCGGGGCTTTCCATGAGATACAGCGGATTGAAGGCTGTGGCTGAGAGCGTCAATGATGAAGATATGGAAAGTCTTGAAGCGATGGAAAGATTCATTAACGATGCCGAGCAGAACAATGACTTTGAGTTTATGGCATTTGTTGACGAGGACGGTTTTTACTACAGTCGGGACGGAAAGCGTCCGGCAGCTTCGAAGCTTAGTTTTCTTGCAAACCTGCTCAACGGTGAGGATAAGCTTATTTCTTACAATGAAACCTTTCTGGATAACAATATGATAGTCCTTGGGACGCAGATATCGCCGATAAGCTTTAACGGAACGGATATGATTGCGATTATTGCAGGATTTACTGCGGATTCTATCGGGCAGCATCTGTTCCTTCGCAGCGAGGACGGTCAGACTAATGCGAGTATAGTTACCGGAGACGGCAGCTTTATAATATATAACACCTTCTTTGCAGATTTGCCGAAGGGCAGCAATATAATTTCCAAATTCAAGGAATACGCCGACTTTGACAAGGGCTTTTCAGTAGAACAGATAGAAAAGGATTTCAAAAGCGGTGCGGCAGGCATGGTGGTTTTCAAAGCTGACGGCATTCATATGTGTATGTACTATTCGCCTATAGAGGGCACGGAATGGTATATGCTCATGGAGGTGCCTTATGCGGTCGTGGATGAAATGACAGAGGAACTAAGCAGCAATCTCAACAGGAACGCTATTACCATGATGGCTTCCGTGATGCTGCTGATAGTGGTTATTTTTATAATCTATCTTACGAATCTGAGAGCACATTCTAAACAGCTTGAGGCAGCCCGTGAATCCGCCGAAAAGGCTCAGAAGGCGGCCGAGCAGGCAAGCCTTGCAAAAAGCGAGTTCCTTAGCCGCATGAGCCATGAGATACGTACTCCTATGAATGGCATTATCGGCATGACGGAAATAGCGCGCCAGAATACGGAAAATCCCGAAAAGGTTGATGACTGTCTTAGAAAAGTAGCGCTTTCATCAAAGCATCTGATGCTGCTTATCAATGATGTGCTGGATATGTCGAAGATAGAAAGCGGAAAGATACAGCTTAAAAACGAGCTTTTTGACTTGCGTCTGTTCCTTGAAAATATTGAAAATATTTACAGCGTACAGGCGGAAGAAAAGGAGATAGACTTTAAAATCTCTCTATATGGCGAGATCGATGAATTTATCGGAGGAGATTCCCTGCGTCTTAACCAGATACTTACAAACCTTCTTTCGAATGCTTTTAAATTTACTCCTAAAGGGGGCAGTATAATTCTTGGCATCAGTGAGTTGAAACACGAGAAAGATTCCGTCCTGCTGCGTTTTTCAGTCAAAGATACAGGCACCGGCATAAAGGAGGAAAATCTTGAAAAGATATTTGAAGCATTTGAACAGGAAAATGCCGAAATAACCCATAAATATGGCGGAACAGGTCTTGGGCTGTCGATTGTCCGTAAGTTCTCAGAGCTTATGGGCGGTTGTGTGACTGTACGCAGTAAATACGGCAAAGGGTCGGAGTTTGAAGTGGATTTACCTTTCAGCGTTACGGATAATTCCCGCATGATAGATTGGAAATCCGGTAGATCCGCAGACAAAAAGACCGTCGAAAACAAGACTTACGACTTCAAAGGAAAACATATACTTCTTGCCGAAGACAACGAGCTGAACCGTGAAATTGCAGTTGAGCTGCTCGGAACGGTTACCGGTGCTGTAATCGACGAAGCCGAGGACGGACAGAGGGCGGTTGAACTTTTTGCTGAAAGCGAAGTTAATTATTATGATCTTATCCTTATGGATATTCAGATGCCGAGGATGGACGGCTTTGAGGCAACCAAAAAGATACGCGCTATGGAACGTGCCGATGCTGCGTCCGTGCCAATCTTCGCTATGACTGCAAACGCCTTTGCAGAGGATGAGGAGAAAAGCCAGCAGGCAGGAATGGATGCGCACATCTCAAAGCCTCTTGAAATCTCGGCTGTCCTTGCAACCTTGAACGAAGTACTCAGCCGTGACTGAAGCTGAGCGTAATGTAACTAAAGACGGAAGAGTCAGTTTAGCGCTAAATTTAACGCTAGGTTTTTTGAAGAAAAAGAAAAAGCGTTAAAATTTGTGCGGCAGAAATATATGAGAAAGGTGGGAAACCTTGAAAATCAGGGTTTTTCGGGTAGGTAATAAGAAAAATGAAATTAGGAATCGTAATAAATTGACGATTTCCTGTGTTCTCATGTAGTGGGTATAGATGTCAACAAAGCCCCATAATCAATATGTTTTCAATGATTTTTAGTTTCTATAACCAGATGTAATCTCTCAAAGCCAAATGACAGAATGGCGTAGAAATGGCGTAAGGCCTTTGAGGGGATAAAACAAACAAAT
>CANRAZ010000014.1 GCA_947628705.1 uncultured Lachnospiraceae bacterium
TCAGAAATTCTTCCAGAACGCCTTCCTCTATGCATTTGTCAACGGCTGCGCTCACTGCATCGTAAAGCGCCTGCCCCTGTTTATGGTTGTAAATCGACATAAACCATTTATTACCGACAGTGAGCCTCTACTCGTTTAAATTATTAAGCCATTCACTAAATTTCGCAAGGAATTCATCTTCCGTAAGACTGACTTTTTTCGCGGCATCGTAAGCAGACAGCAGTCCGTCCCTGTATATTTCAAATATAGTACGGAGACGACCCTTGGTTATTCCTGAAGCTTCTCCGAGTTCTAATCCCTTCGCCATTCCTGAGGCCTCTCCGAGCTCTAATCCTTTCGCCATTCCTGAGGCTTCTCCTGCCTCAATTCCTGCCTCAACTCCGTCTTCATAGCCGTCCTTGTAAATTACTTCTTTATACTTTTCTTCGTTAAATTCCGTCAAACACATTTCCCTTACCTCCCGTCGGTGCCGGCTCAGAAATTCTTCCAGAACGCCTTCCTCTATGCATTTGTCAACGGCTGCGCTCACTGCATCGTAAAGCGCCTGCCCGGCAGAAATTCCGCTCCTGACCTCTTCCACGAACATGCAGTATTCCTTCAAAGTGCGGCAGTCGTCCTTAAGCTTTTCATTCCTGCCCTTGTTTATGTCTACGACATTGGCTGTCCATTCATAGTCGCACGTTGGCTCTGACTGTTCATGTCTGTTATATACAGGTAACGATTCAGAACCACGAATCTCATCTGACGGCTTTGCTTTATCTAATTCGCCTGACAGTTCCGATTCCTCGCATTCGCCTGCCGGCTCCTGCTCCTCGAACGCATCCGACAGCCTCAGCTTAACCACGTCTTTTTCAAGCCTTTTATCAATTCCGTTGTAAAATACGACGTACCTCGGCTTCGGTATCTTAAACAGCCTGCTTCCGTAAAGAACCTCTCCGTCCGGTATCATCTGTCTGTACAAGTCCGCAAAATAGAACAGCCCCCTAAGCGGCATGTTTGGACTGAACGTGCTCTGATGCTCGTAAAGGTTAAGCGTTCCTTCAAGCAGCATTGAGATATCGTTCTTATGCTTTACGTAAATGACGTCCTCAAGGGTCGTGACCGTCAGGTCCTCCTCCCTTTCATAGCTGGTACCGTTGAGAGCGTTGTATAGGCTTAAAAGATTGCTTTTGTTCTGTCCGAACACGAACCTGAAAAGACCGTCCTTAAACTTCCTGTTTACGGAAATTCCGGCGTTTGCTTCCATATTTCTTTTCCTCCTGATTATAATGTAAGTAAAAATGGCGTGTCAATATAAAAATATAAGCAACATCTGAAAGATTCGGGGTTTAAATCCGTTTTTGATAAACCTGTAAATCAACCAATGTCTGATTGGCTTGGATTTTAAATTCATTTATTTGAATTTTTAAAATCAAGTCCTTAATGATGGTTCAGGTTTTGAATCCATTCTTTATGAACCTCTAAAATCAAGCCCTTCCTGATTGGTTCAGAACTTAGGCTCCATCTAAATAAATCTGTAATTTTTCCGCACACAAATAAAGAAATGCTTTTAAATTTTTTATCTGACAGGAAAATGATAGCGGTTTTAATTTTAAATGTCTATGTGCAATCTGTTGAAAATCACGTTAAAAAATATACAAAGCATACAAAAAAACAAGCCCAAATTTGCAAAAAAATCATTTTAGAAATGACTTTTCTTGTTTTATTTTTTTTAAATAATAAATGCCTCATTAAAACTTGTTTAGGCGCATTTCTATTATTTATCTTATTCTTAATTTTTTTCTTAGCAAACGCTTCTGACCAATCTGGCAATTATCAGGTACTCTGCAATTAAATCACAGAAAATTGGATATCAAACATTCTTTTAAAAACTACAAGCAAAAAAGCTTGGGAAACCGCTTCCCAAGCCCGTAATAAATAGCAAGAAATTTTTTCTTTACTGATTGTGCTTGCCCGTAATACTGTACTCAACCCATTCCGCAATATTCACAGAATGATCTCCGATTCTTTCATAATATTTTGCAGCCATAAGCACATCTGCAAGATATTCTCCGTCCTTCTTGCTGCTTCTAATATTTTCTATTACCTCATTTTTTATTTCAACAAAAAAGCCGTCAACCTTGTCATCATATTTTTTCACCTCTCCTGCAAGCTGTAAGTCTTTTTTTACAAAAGAGTTCGTTGCATCAGTAACCATTTTTATGGTGGCATTAGCCATAAGCTCCAATTTTTCGTATCTTTTTTTCCCTACGTTGATGAACTTTGACAACTCTGCAATGTCCAAAGCCTGATCTCCTATTCTCTCCATGTCGGAAATCATCTTAAGGGCCGAAGATATCTGCCTAAGGTCCCTTGCAACCGGCTGCTGACGCAAGAGAAGCTTCATACACATATTTTCAATTTTTCTTTCCATGGAATTTATTTCTTCCTCAACTGTAACGACCTTTTGCAGGCTTTCTCCACCAGTCAAAAGCAATTTTGTCGAAGTCAATATGGCTTCTTCACAAAGCGCTCCCATTCTGATAAGCTCAGCATTAAGTTCCTCCAGCATACTGTCAAACTGATTTCTCATAATCAACCGAACCTTCCTGTAATATAATCCTCGGTACGCTTATCCTCAGGCATCGAAAACATTTTTTCCGTGTCTCCGTACTCTACTACCTTCCCCAATAGGAAAAATGCCGTTTTATCGGAAACCCTTGTTGCCTGCTGCATGTTGTGCGTCACCATTATTATCGTGAATTTATCCTTAAGCTCCATTGTAAGCTCCTCGATCTTTGAGGTTGAAATCGGGTCAAGCGCGCTTGTCGGCTCGTCCATCAGCAGAACCTCCGGCTTTACTGCAAGCGCCCTTGCAATGCAGAGTCTTTGCTGCTGTCCTCCGGACAGTCCTAGAGCTGACTTTTTCAGTCTGTCCTTAACCTCATCCCAGATTGCAGCATTCCTAAGAGATTCCTCAACGATTACATCAAGCTTTGCCTTTGAATGTACGCCATGCGTCCTCGGGCCGTAGGCGATATTGTCATATATGCTCATAGGGAAGGGATTTGGCTTTTGAAAAACCATTCCTACCCTTTTTCTAAGTCTGTTTACATCCGTTTTCTTATCGTAGCAGTCCTGCCCGTCAAGCAGTATTTTTCCTTCAATTCTGCAGCCCGGTACAAGGTCGTTCATCCTGTTTAAGGATTTAAGAAGAGTTGATTTTCCGCAGCCTGACGGTCCGATAAAAGCCGTTATCTCGTTTGCGTCAATATTTAGATTTACATTTTTAAGCGCTTTAAAGCTTCCGTAATACAGATCCAGATTTTGTATTTCAAATTTACTGCTCATTACTTGCTTTCTCCTTCTCCGCCTAACTTTTTACCTATGAGGTTGGATATTCCGTTTATAACCAGAACGAATACCAAAAGAACAACCCCTGTAGCATAGCCCTTTTCCATTGCAAGACCTTCACTGAAAAGCTGATACATGTGAACTGCAAGGGTTCTTCCTGAGCCCATTATGCTGCGAGGTACCCTTGCCACTGTTCCGGCAGTGTAGATAAGAGCTGCCGTTTCACCGAAAATACGCCCTATCGCAAGAATTACGCCTGCAAGTATTCCCGGCACTGCGGACGGAAGCACCACCTTTAAAATCGTTCTGAGCTTCCCCGCACCGAGTCCGAAGCTTCCCTGTCTGTATGAATCCGGCACTGCTAAAAGCGCTTCCTCAGTGGTTCTCATAACTGAAGGCAGCACCATTATAGAGAGAGTAAGAGCGCCGCTTAGAAGCGAATAGCCGAATCCAAAATAGACACCGAAACAAAGATAGCCGAAAAGTCCGTAAACGATAGACGGTATACCCGAAAGAGTCTCGGTCGTAACCCTTATTAACTTTACCAGTCTGCTTCCTCTTTTTGAGTATTCAACCAGATAGATTGCAGAACAAATGCCCACCGGAACCGAAAATAAAAGCGTTGCCAGAACCATTATCAAAGTATTGATAAGCGCAGGCATTACCGATGCGTTGTCCGAATTATATTTCAATTCGAAAAGCTCCGGGGTAATGTTCGGTATGCCCATGACAAGTATATAGATTATGATTCCCGCCAGTACCAGTACGGTCAGCAGTGCGGAAAGGTTTACCAGGACCCGAAGGATAACGGATACGCTTCTGTCTGCAAGCTCGGACAGTCTGATTTTCTTTTCGTCTTCCGCAGCTGTCTTGGGAATACTTATCGTTTTCTGCATATGCGCCTCCTTAATTCTGCTTCTCGCTCATATTCTTAAGAACTGAGAAAATGAGATTAATAAACAAAATGAAGACAAAAAGCACAACGCCCGTGGCAATAAGCGCGGCTCTGTGAAGGTCCGTTGCGTAGCCCATCTCCATTACTATATTTCCCGTAAGGGTTCTTACTCCGTCAAACATGCTCTTTGGTATTACCTTCTGGTTACCTGCAACCATTATCAGAGCCATCGTCTCGCCAATCGCACGCCCGATTCCCAAAACCACTCCTGCAAGTATTCCGGACTTAGCAGCAGGGAGCACAACTCTGAATATACTTTTTTCATGTGTCTCGCCCAAAGCTATCGCACCTTCATAGTAGCTTCCCGGAACTGCTCTTAGGGCTGTCTCGGATATGTTGATTATCGTAGGCAGTATCATGATTCCAAGAAGCACGGAAGCAGTAAGTACGCTTTTTCCGCTTCCGCCGTACAGCGTCCTGACGGCAGGTACAATTACCCAAAGTCCGAAAAAGCCGTACACAATTGACGGAATTCCTGCAAGCAGATTGACAGCAGGCTTAATTATTTTATAAAGCCTGTTGTCGCAGAATTCTGCCATAAAGACCGCTGTCAGCACGCCTATCGGTACGCCTACGGCAATTGCTCCTGCCGTGACATATATGCTTCCGATTATCATCGGGTAAATACCGTACAGTCCATTGTTCGGTCTCCAAACCTTTCCAAAAAAGAAACGGAAAAAGCCTATTTCTTTTATGGTTGGAATTCCGTTACCGAACAAAAAAACACATATTAAAACTACCATTGCTATTGATACACACGCTGAAATCAGGAATACTGCTTTCATCAGTTTCTCAACCATTATTTTACGTCTCCCCAGTTCGTAAGCTCACCGATATAAATATTCATAATCTGCTCTGAAGTAAGGTTATCAACCTTATTGTCCTTATTTACTATCACGGCAATACCGTCAAGAGCAATCTGCGTACCCATAAGACCCTTTTCTATTTCACTGTCCTTAAGCTCTCTGGAAGCCATGCCTATGTCATATGTTCCGTCTGCTGCTGATGACATTCCTGTCGAGGAATCTGTTATCTGCAGTTCAACCGTAATATTCGTGTTGACCTTCTCATATGCTTCCTGAATTTTTTCCATAACAGGACCTACAGATGATGAACCTCCTACTACAATCTTTCCAGATGAGCCGTTGCTTTCATACGGCTTGCTGTTTTCCATTGGAATGTAGCCTTCCTCTTCTACAACTGCTTGACCCTCCGTGCTCAGAATAAAATTATAGAAGTCCTTGGCCGCCTCGCTGATGTCTGACTTTGTCGCAATGTTAAAAGGCCTAGAAACCTTGTAGGTACCGTTCTTTACATTTTCGGTTGTTGCAGCGACACCGTCGACGTTAACAGCCTTTACCTTTGACGAATCATAGGAGCCGAGTGAAACATAACCGATTGCCGACTCATTTCCCTGTACGGTTGTGAGCATTACGGCTGTGGAGTTTGTTTCTTCCGCAGTTGAAACGGTACGGTCAACATCATCCTTTTGAATTCCAAGAAGCTCGATAAACGCACTTCTTGTTCCGGAACCGTCTTCTCTTGATACAACATGAATTTCATCGGAACCTGATCCGCTCGATGACGACTTCTTTCCGCAGCCTGCGAAACAGGATACAGTCAGAGCCAAAACTAACATAATTGCAAAAACTTTCTTTTTCATTTTTTTTACCTCCGTAAATTAAAATCCGGTAGTTTTTATGCATACCGTGTTCTTACGAAGATAATAATAAAACTGCTGTGTAAAGTTCAAAATCTCACTATTATAAAATCAAAATCAAATTTTAAAAACAACGCTTTTTTGAATTTGCCGCATTTTTATTTTTCACATCACTTTACTGCTTCAAGATATTTTTCGGCATATCCGTCCAGCATCTCCTGAAATTTTCTGTCAGTCTTCATAACCTTATGCTGAAGGGTGTGCATGTTCATAAGATAGTCGGAGGAATATTCGATAATACACCCTGCAATATTTGCACAGTGACTCGAAATTCTTTCAAGATTGGTCAGCATATCCGACCAGACAAACCCCACTTCAATGCTGCATCCGCCCTTTTGCAGCCTTACGATATGCTTTGAACGCATTTCCTCTTTCAGCTCGTCAATTATCTGTCTTAGGGACACAGCCTTATATGCCGACGACACGTCTACCTTTTTAAACGATTCTTCCGAAAGCCTGCTCATTTCCTTAACGGCATCGAAAAGCACATTGAGCTCTTGCTTGGCAGAGTCTGAAAAATCAATTTCTTTTTCTCTCATTTCCTCGGCTGAATCCATAAGATTTACAGCAAGGTCTGCAACTCTTTCAAAATCTCCGATTGCCTTTAAAAGCATGGCTGCCTCACGGCTTGAGGCTTCGCTTATCTGACGCGTGCTTAGATTTACAAGATATGCTCCAAGCACGTCTTCGTAATTATCCGTTTTCTTCTCTTTTTTCCTGATTTTTTCGGCAAGCTCCGGCGTGAAGCTGTCAAAGCTGTCAAAGGCAAGGTTCAAAGTCTCGAAGGCGCAATCAGCCATATCCATGGCGACTATTCTGCTTCTTTCAAGAGCGACAGGAGGAGTCGTAAGAAGTCTTTCGTCAAGAGCGACCGACTTTTCAGGTTCCTCATTTTCAGGCACTATTTTTGTTACCAGTCCCTCAAGCAGACCTGACATCGGAAGCAGCAGCACGGTGCATAGGAGATTAAAGATGGAATGTACGACCGCAATGCCGAAAAGCGTCGCCGGCTCCGAAAGAATTATAGGAGAAAAAAGCGCCTGATAGGTACAGAATACAGTAAGCCACACAGCCGTTCCTATCACATTGAAGGAAAGGTGGACAAGCGCGGCTCTTTTTGCATTTTTATTCGCACCCACAGATGAAAGCATGGCCGTCACGCAGGTTCCGATGTTCTGACCCATTATAATCGGCACCGCCGCCCCATAGGATATCTGTCCGGTAACGGCGAGAGCCTGTAAAATGCCCACGGACGCCGAGCTTGACTGAATAAGCGCCGTGAGAGCCATTCCGGCAGCCATTCCAAGCATTGGATTTTCAAAAAGAAGAAACACGTTCTTAACGGCCGGCATATCCGCGAGACCGGAGACCGCTCCTGCCATCGTATCCATTCCGAACATCAGAGTAGCAAAGCCAAGAAGAATCATTCCGCTGTCCTTCTTCTTGCTTTCTTTGCAGAACAGATATAGGACAATGCCCACGAATGCAAGAATCGGGGTAAAGGAGGACGGCTTAAGCATCTGAACGAAAAAGCTGTCGCTGCTAATTCCGCTTAAGCTTAATATCCATGCCGTAACCGTCGTACCGATGTTGGCTCCCATTATCACGTTGATCGCCTGTCTTAAGGTCATAAGGCCGGAATTTACGAAACCGACCACCATAACAGTGGCGGCTGATGAGCTCTGTATTACAGCGGTTACGCCCATTCCTGTCAAAAGTCCTGCGAGCTTGCTTGAGGTAAGCTTGCCCAGCACGCTCCTCAGCTTTTCTCCTGCGCGCTTTTCGAGGGACTGCCCCATCACGTTCATGCCAAACAGGAAAAGACTAAGTCCTCCCACCATCGTAAGCACGTCGAATATATCCATAAGGTCTGCCTTTCAGTCTTTGGGTTTTACATTTTCTCTAATACAACAATAACAAAGCAACGCAAAATAAATAATCAAATTTATGTAAAATTCATGTAAAATAACGTCTGCTGCCGGGGCTTACGGGACTTCGCATGGGGCTAAGGGTATACGCACGTCGGCTTAAGGTTTTCTTCAAATCGGAGCATCGTTTCCGACAGGGAAATACACTGTGATCTCAGTTCCTTCTCCCAAAGCGCTTTTAAGCTCTATTCTGGCATTGTGTATTTTAGCGGCATGCTTCACAATTGAAAGTCCGAGGCCTGTCCCTCCAACTTCCTTTGAATGGCTTTTATCCACCCTGTAGAAGCGCTCAAATATTCTTCCCTGATGTTCAGGCGGTATTCCTATGCCGGTGTCCTTAACGGTAACCGCCGCTTCGGAATCTCCTGATTTTACTTCTATAACTACAGTTCCGTTCGGACGGTTATATTTAATCGCGTTATCACAAAGATTGAAAATAATTCCGTTAATAAGCTGACGTATGCCGTTTATAACGGCAGACTCTCCGATTACGCTCACCTCTATGCCTGCATTTTCAGCTTCCGGCTGAAGGCTCCTTTTAACCTCCTCCGCAGCCGCAAGAAGCTCAACAGCCTCACGCCTCATGTCCTCCGCACCCTCGTCAAGTCTTGACAGCCTGATTATATCCTCAACAAGAAGTATCATTCGCTGAGCCTCGTTATATATCTTGGCTGAAAAGGCTTTGATATCGCCGTCCTTGGCAATTCCGTTTACGATGAGCTCTGCATAACCCGAAATAGAGTGCAGCGGTGTTTTAAGCTCGTGTGAAACATTGGCGGTAAATTCACGCCTCATTGCTTCTGATTTTTCCTTTTCGGTGACGTCGAATATAAGAAGAACAGCTCCCGAAACCTCGCCGTCGGAGTAAACGGGGCTGGCGTCAAACTGATATATTCCTGCCGGAAACTCCGCTATGGCCTCTTCCCTGCTTCCTTCAAGAGCCTTGCTTAATATTTCCTGTATCCTTCTGCTTCTGTTTACAACAAGAATATTCTGACCGATACAGCCCTCGTCCGTATTGAGAAATTCTCCTGCCGCACGGTTAAGGCTGATGACAGTGCCCTTTCTGTTAAGCAGCACCAATCCTTCATTCATGCTTTTTGTTACGGCTTCAAATTCCTCACGTCGACGTGCAAGCTCTGCCGACTGTATTTTCAGCTCCTTCTGCTGACTGTCTATTCTTTTAAGCAAAGGGGAGATCTCATCATATCCTTCATTTGAAAGAGGCTCGTCAAGATTTATTTCGTTCAGGGGTTTTACTATGTTCTTGGAAATTCTCGACGCAAGCGCAAGGGAAAGCGCAACTGCAAGAATAAAAACAATCAGTACCGGCTGCGTCATACCAAGCATCAGCGTCAGCACAGAACGCTGTGCAACGGAAACTCTCACCACAGTTCCGTCATTAAGCTTCTGAGCTGCATAAAGGGAGCGTTCCGTAAGAGTCGAAGAATAACGGGAGCTTTCCCCATAGCCGTCTTCAAAAGCCTTTTTGACCTCCTCACGCTCCATATGGTTCTCCATCTCTGTGGAGTTTTTATCGGTATCAAACAAAACCTCGCCGTCGGACGCGATCCACGTTATCCTGTAATTGCCGGTATCAAGTCCATCAAAAAATTTCGCGCCCTCTGCCTCTACTCCCTGTGACGCAAGCCCTGTCTGGACCTTAAGCTGTTTTTTCCAAACTCCCGAAAAGTAGCTGTAAAGCACTCCCATAAAAAGAACCAGAGACGCAAAATATACTACGAGAGCAACGATACATATGGCACGGAAAATTCGTTTTGTCATTCTTTGACCTCCAAACGGTAACCTACTCCCCTGACGGTTTCAATGCAGTCTCCGCTCTTTCCGAGTTTTGTCCTTAGTGTTCCTATATGAACGTCAACGGTTCTTGTCTCGCCTACATAGTCCATGCCCCATATGATTGAAAGAAGCCTGTCCCTCGTAAAAACCTGCCCTGCATTTTCCATGAACAGATGCAAAAGCTCAAATTCCTTAAGAGTAAGCTGTACTCTTTCTCCGTCCGCAGTAACCGTGTGTTCGCTTAAATTCATCTCGATGCTTCCAATTTTAAGGAAATTGCTCTTATCCTTAGGAGTACATCTTCGCAGCACCGCCTTTATTCTTGAAACCATCTCCATCATTCCAAACGGCTTTGCAAGATAATCGTCGGCGCCCGTATCAAGTCCGATAACCTTATCGTATTCAGTTCCCCTTGCAGTCGCCATTATAACAGGTATATCCTTTGTGTCGCCGCGCATACGCAGTTTTTTAAGTATGGATATCCCGTCCTCGCCCGGAAGCATTATATCAAGTACGATAAGCTCAGGCTTTTTACCGGCGAGTCCTTCAAAAAAGGATTTTCCCTCTGAAAAGCCCGCAGCCTCAAAGCCGGAGGCATTAAGCGTGTATATCATCAGTTCTCTTATGCTGTCGTCATCCTCAACGCAGAATATCATAGTTTCTCCCCGCTTCAATGTGTTTTTTATGCGTTTTTAATCTGTTTTCAGATCTTAAATTTTCTTCAGGCATCGGATTTCTTTCAGTCTTTACTAAAGCCAAAAGCTTCTTCCGGTAAACTAGCCTTTTTATGAATTTTACACTTAAAAAGTAAGCTTTTGAACACTTATTAAGTAAAGTTTTTGTAAAATTTGCAGTTGAATGAAAAACTTCGGTTGATCCAGTGCTCTGTCATCCGGGCGCACAGGTAATTCAGTGGCTCTGTCATTCGGACGCGCAGGTGATTAGTGTTCTGTCATCCAGACACGCATCTGATTCAAGCCTCTGTTGCCCCAAAGAAAATAGGGAATTGCAACTGCTTCACAGCTTTTTTCAGCCGCCTTTTTGTATGAATAAAGTCCCTCCTGCTCTTCACGCCTGTAGGCTGCCGCTTTCAGTTTCACAGTCCTTACGCAAGTTCCCGAAACCTCCATTCCGCAAACTGTATCCGCAACCGGCGTTTTATTAGTGTCGACTGAAAGAGAAAGCACATCTCCGTCATTATCAACTCCCTCAAAGCAGTACACCAGAGGGCCTCTTTGAATTGCAGCACAGCCTGTGGTTTCAGCGACCTTAGGAGACGCATAGACAAAGAATGCCCTACTGTCAAGCTCCACCTCAATAACGTCTCCAGCCTTGGTATCACTTATATATGCATATCCCGATGATACACTGACTGAAAATGCGCTGCATGAACCATTGCTGGACAAATTTTTGTCAAAATCAAGCCTCTGTCCGTTTTTCGTGACGCTAAAGCTTTCGCTCCATTCAGGAATATGTATTGCAAGCGTCTTTCCGCCCTTGATCACCTCATAGCTCACCTTAAATCCGTAAGGATATTCCGTTTTGCAGATTACCTCAAGTCCGTTTCCAAAATCCGTTTTTCCTGCTGCATACATGTGACAGTAGCCTGTGCTTTCGCTTGCTCCGTAGGCATATTTTCCAAAGGAGCTTACGGCTCTGGCAATATTCGGAGGACAGCAGGCACAGGCATACCAGCCCGGACGCTGCGGCAGGTCGTGTCTGTGGGTTGCGGCGACACCGGATATGCCGGGAATCACCTCAAGCGGATTCACATAAAAAAACTTTTTTCCGTCCTGCTGCATTCCTGCAAGCACAGTGTTGTAAAACGCCCTCTCCATTATGTCCGCATACTGCCCGTCTATCTCATTTTCAAGCATTGCAGAGGCAAAAAACATAAGGCCGACAGATGCACAGGTCTCTGCATAGGCAGTATCATTAGGCAAATCATAGTCAACCGTAAATGCTTCCCCGATTACAGTCTGACCAATTCCTCCGGTAACATACATTCTTTTCTGCGTTATACTTTCCCACAAACGTTTGCAGGCGTCAAGCAGCTCCCCGTCATCAGTTTCGGAAGCGAGGTCTGCCATTGCGGTGTAAAGATATACCGCGCGCACGCTGTGTCCCACTGCATCCTTCTGTTCTCTTACCGGAGCGCCGTACTGCTCATAGTCATAATCGGACGGATCGCTGCCCCATACCGTCCAGCTGCGAAGCTTCTGCTCCTTCTCATAGAAGTGCTTGTCCACACCTCTTACGTCAATAAAGTGCTTTGCAAGGTCAAGGCAATGCACGTTCTTTGTTGTCCTGTACATTTTAAGCAGCGCAAGCTCGACCTCAGGATGCCCCGGATAGCCACCGTGGCCTTCTGTTATAAAATGCCTGTAGATATGCTCTGCATTTTTCTCCATAGCCCTAAGAAGCTTGTCCTTACCTGTCGCATCATAGTAAGCCGTTGCAGCCTCCATCATATGACCTGCACAATAAAGCTCATGGCCTTCAAGAAGATTTGTCCATCTCTTGTCCCTGTCCTTAACAGTAAAATAAGTGTTGAGATA
This sequence comes from uncultured Lachnospiraceae bacterium, assembly GCA_947628705.1. Lineage (GTDB taxonomy): Bacteria > Bacillota > Clostridia > Lachnospirales > Lachnospiraceae > UBA3775. The sequence goes on from CANRAZ010000014.1 coordinate 12,295, forward strand.
GCCGTCCTCATCCTGTGCACCGACAATTATATCGATCAAAGAATCCGCAGTCTTTTCAAGCTCGGCATCCGGGAACAGCACGAGTGAATATGCCACTGCTTCAAGCCACTTTGCAGCGTCGCTGTCCTGAAATACCATGCCGTAGAATCCGTCGCCGACATCCTCGCCCCTCAGAGCTTTTCCTGCGTTTATAAAATTTTGAACCACATGGCTCTTTTCCGCGCCTTCCGCCTCATCGCACAGCACCTGATACTGGTAAGGAATTACGGTCTCCTTTATAAGTTTTTGACAGCTGTTGATAAAACCCTCGCAGGGAGTAAATGACTTAATACTGATTTTTTCCTGTTTTTTCATTTCTGACTTCTCCTGTCTATACCGCCGGTTATTTGCATTTTTCCGTTCTTTTATAAGTGATTATAAGCCTTGATAAAGTTTTTTCAAGCATAAGATTATTTCAAATTTGAGTTAATGATTATTGGCGTAAAATGCAGTTTCGTTTATAGTTATAAATACTAAGCAGTAAAAAACACGGATAAGGATTCTTTGCTTGCCGCCAAAGACGGTGTAATGGGAAGAAAAATGCAGGGTCTTAATCTTACAACAAGAAAACGAGCCTCAGGAATAAAATAATAACCTTTGTCAGAAAAACAAAAAATAAAAAAAGCGCCTGCAATACTCCCCTGTAAAAGACAAACAGCTTTCCGCACGGAAAGCCGTCAGTCAGTTTGTTATGGTTTACAGTTATGAATAATGCCTTGGTAAATCAATTTTTTACGTTGAATGTCCTTACTCCCGGATAATCAGCCGACTCTCCGAGTTCTTCTTCAATCCTTAAAAGCTGATTGTATTTTGCTACTCTATCAGTTCTGCACGGAGCGCCGGTTTTTATCTGTCCGCAGGAAAGAGCGACTACAAGGTCTGCAATCGTCGTGTCCTCTGTTTCGCCGGAACGGTGAGAGGTCACCGCAGTATAGCCTGCCTTGTGAGCCATGTGAATAGCCTCTATAGTCTCGGAAACCGTTCCTATCTGATTAAGCTTAATAAGAATCGAATTACCGCATTTCTGTCGGATTCCTTTTTCAAGCCTTTCAGTATTTGTTACAAACAAATCGTCGCCTACAAGCTGAACCCTGCCTCCGAGCTTTTCCGTAAGCTTCTTCCAGCCTTCCCAGTCCTCCTCGTTAAGACCGTCCTCAATCGAGTAGAGCGGATACTGCCTGCAAAGATCCTCGTAAAGCTTTATCATTTCATCAGTGGAACGAAGCACCGCTTTTTTTTCAGTATCAGGAGAAGCAATGCGTGCTTCCTCTCCGCTAGCCTCAGATAAATCCTCACAGGCTTTTGCCTCTTTTTTTACAAGAACTTCACTTTCGCCCGGAAAGTAATACATTCCCGAATTATCTTCATACAGCTCCGATGCCGCCGCATCCATTGCAAAGACGATATCCCTTCCGCACTCATATCCCGCTGCCTTTACTGCCTTTGTAAGATAGTCGAACACTTCAAAAGCGTCCTTAAGATCTGGAGCGAAACCTCCCTCGTCCCCTACCGCAGTGGATTTTCCGTCGTCAGCCAAAATCCTCTTAAGAGAATGATATACCTCAGTTCCCATGCGAAGCGCTTCGCTGAAGGACGAAGCTCCGACCGGCATAATCATAAACTCCTGAAAGTCAACTGTGTTCTTTGCGTGGACTCCCCCGTTCAAAATGTTCATCATTGGAACGGGAAGGGTTGTTCCTGCAATTCCTCCGAAAAATCTGTAAAGCGGAATCTCAAGCGCATTTGCCGCAGCTCTTGCCGAAGCGATCGAAACTGCAAGCATGGCATTTGCTCCAAGCTTTGATTTGTCTTTGGTTCCGTCGGCGACAATCATTGCTCTGTCGATCGCATGGATATCCAATGCGTCCATTCCGGCAAGAGCGTCGTTTATTACAGTGTTGATATTCTTCACTGCCTTAAGAACTCCCTTGCCGAGATATCTGCTGTTGTCCTTATCCCTTAGCTCCAGCGCTTCAAATTCTCCTGTGGAAGCTCCGCTCGGCGCGATTCCTCTGCCGCAGCTTCCGTCTGAAAGCATAACCTGTGCCTCAACCGTTGGATTTCCTCTGGAATCCAAAACCTCTCTGCCGCAAACCTTTTCAATTTTTAAATAAAACACGGTCTAAACCTCCCTAATCTCTTGGTTTTAGGTAAATTTTTCCCTGTTTTATTTTTTTTATTCTAATAACAGCGGCTTATTGGAGTAAAAAAGATTATCCGGCCGGTCCTCGGCGAATAAATGCCTGCGCTCAAGCACGTCAGGAATTAATTATACTTTTACATACCCGCTAAGCTTTTACGCTTTTCATAGCTCTTCTCATTTTCACGCTTATACGGTCTGAAAAGCAGATACAGAAAGACGATGATAATAAGGAATGCGGCTACTGTGCCGACGCCGAATGCGCCTCCGCTGATAAGCGTTCCAATCTGGTATATGCAAAGCGCCGTGGCATAAGCAAGCAGGCACTGATAGCCGATAGCGAACCAGAACCACTTTGCGCTGTTCATTTCTCTCTTGATCGCTCCCATAGCCGCGAAGCAAGGCGCGCAGAGAAGGTTGAAAACGAGGTAGCTGTAGGCAGCTATGACGGTCATGTTGGCGGCGAGCGCTCCCCAAACCTCTGAACCGTCCTCTGCAACCTCTGCATATCCAAACAGTATGCCGAAGGTTCCTACAACATTTTCCTTTGCGACAAGTCCTGTAACCGCCGCGACGGCGCTCTTCCAATCGCCCCAGCCGAGCGGCGTAAATATCCATGCAATTCCGTTACCTATTTTGGCAAGAATACTGTTTTCGATCTCAAGATCCTCAAGCATACGGAATTCTCCGTCGACCCAGCCAAAGTAGGTGGTAAACCATACTACTATCGTAGAAAGCAGTATGATCGTGCCTGCCTTCTTAATAAATGACCAGCCGCGCTCCCACATGCTTCTAAGAACAGCGCCAACCGTCGGAAGGTGGTATGCAGGAAGCTCCATGACAAAAGGAGCAGGGTCGCCTGAAAACATTTTCGTTTTCTTAAGAATGACTCCGGAGCATACTATTGCCGCAAGTCCCACGAAATAAGCGCTCCATGAAACCCAGCCTGCCTCATTGAAAAACGCTCCTGCGATAAGGGCAATGATAGGGAGCTTTGCTCCGCAAGGAATGAAGGTCGTCGTCATAACAGTCATTTTACGGTCTCTGTCATTTTCAATCGTTCTTGACGCCATAACGCCCGGAACTCCGCAGCCTGTACCGATAAGCATCGGTATAAAGGACTTTCCTGAAAGGCCGAATCTTCGGAAAACCCTGTCCATAATGAAAGCTACCCTCGCCATGTATCCGCAGGCTTCGAGAAAAGCGAGGAATATGAAAAGCACGAGCATCTGCGGAACAAATCCAAGAACCGCCCCTACGCCTGCCACTATACCGTCAAGTATCAGTCCCTTGAGCCATTCTGCACAGTTTAGCGCATCCAGTCCTTTTTCAATAAGCTCAGGCACGCTTGGCACCCTGAGGCTTTTAATGCCGAAAAGATTCCAGCCGTCTCCGAACACGCCGTCATTTGCCCAGTCCGTAGCCCAGCCGCCGACCGTGGTAACCGAAACATAATACACAATAAACATGACGACGGCAAAAATCGGGAGAGCGAGCCATCTGTTTGTGACGATCCTGTCGATCTTATCCGATACGCTCAGCTTCTGACCCTTTGATTTGCTCACGCACTCTCCGATAATACGCGAAATATATGTATATCTTTCGTTGGTGAATATGCTCTCTGTGTCATCATCCATTTCTTTTTCAAGACGCGCTATCTCAGGTGAAACATCTACGGATTTTTTGAGTTTACCGTTGATCTTGCTGTCCTTTTCAAGAAGCTTTATTGCAAAAAAACGTTTCTGCTCATCCGGAACCGCGCCGTAAATGCTTTCCTCAACGGTCTTGACAACCTCCTCAACATTTTCGCTGAAGCACGGCGCCGGAGCCGCATTTGCGCCTTTCAGTGCGAGCTTAACCGCCTTCTCGGCAGCCTCCTTTATTCCGGTGCCCTTCAGTGCGGAGATTTCAACCACATCACAGCCAAGCCTTTTGCTGAGCTTGTCGGCATACACCTTTTCACCGTTCTTCTCAAGAACGTCCGTCATGTTCACCGCTATTATTACCGGAATCCCAAGTTCAAGAATCTGAGTTGAAAGATAAAGATTCCTTTCAATATTGGTTCCGTCCACAATGTTTATTATCGCGTCGGGTCTTTCGTCAATAAGATAATTTCTGGCAACTACCTCCTCAAGAGTATAAGGCGACAGCGAATATATGCCCGGAAGGTCCGTAACGGTTACATTCTCTGCACCTTCAGGCATATAGGATTTCTTAAGCCTTCCTTCCTTTTTCTCCACCGTTACTCCCGGCCAGTTCCCGACAAACTGGTTGGAGCCTGTCAAAGCATTAAACAATGTTGTTTTACCACAGTTCGGATTACCCGCAAGCGCAATTTTAACAGACATTTTCATACTCCCTTCTTAGTAATAATTTTATGCTTTGTTCCTTATTCAGCCGCATTTACAGACACCTTTCTTTTGCAGCCGTGCCTTTATTATGATGTTTTATGCGGCTATCATTCGTTAGTAACTACTAACTCAAGTGCTTTAAAAAAGAACCTTTTAGTTCCTTCAAAAAAACCGCCGGTTCTTTTTACTCAACTTCAATCATCTCGGCATCGGCTTTTCTTATGGAAAGCTCATAGCCTCTGACCGTCACTTCAATCGGATCCCCAAGAGGAGCTACCTTTCTGACATAGACGTCAACTCCCTTTGTAATCCCCATGTCCATAATCCTTCTCTTGACAGGGCCTTCGCCGTTAAGCTTTCTGACCTTAACGGTCTGTCCGCAGGCGATGTTTCGCAAAGTGCTCATTTGTTCTTCCTCCAAATAATTTTTTATTAAGGACGCCTTGGCGTTCTTCGATTGTTATATATGCCGCAAGGTCACGGATTTATACCATAATTTTATTTGCCATGTCTCTGCCTATAGCCACTCTTGAATCTTTTACGTTCACGATAAGATTGCCGTTAATTTCGGAAATTACGGTTACCGTACCCCCTGTAACAAATCCAAGGTTTTCCAGAAACTTTCTGGTTTCCTCCTTGCCGCCCACTCTTAAAATAACGTTCGGTTCTCCCGTTTTCGCCATTGATAAAGGCATTATCTCATCTCCTTTTTGATTTTTCTGAACATTTTACAAATTCGGCTCCTATAACCTTTGCCATTGGTTAGTATACTCTTACCTCAATTAGTTGTCAATAACTTTTTTCATTTTTTTACTTTTCTTTTTGTGCTTGTGACTTTACATGTTTTAGTGTATAATTATGTGGTTAGTAAATTAATCAATTCAGAAAAAACCGAAAGGTCAACAGTTCATTATGAGGATAGGATTCGATAACGATAAGTATTTAAAAATACAGTCGGAGCACATTAAGGAAAGAATAGCACAGTTTGACAATAAACTATATCTCGAATTCGGCGGAAAGCTGTTCGACGATTACCATGCTTCAAGGGTTCTCCCCGGATTCATGCCTGACAGCAAGCTTAGAATGCTTATGCAGCTTAAGGATCAGGCTGAAATCGTAATAGTAATAAGCGCAGGAGCAATCGCAAGCAGCAAGATGCGAAGCGATCTGAAGATCACCTACGATGCGGACGTTTTGCGTCTGATCGATGCGTTCAGAGGAATGGGGCTTTTGGTCAGCAGCGTCGTTATCACCCAATACACGGGACAGGCTGCCGCCGACCAGTTCAGGCAACGCCTTAAGGACCTTAACATAAAGTCTTATCTGCACTACATCATAGACGGCTATCCAAACAACGTTGAACATATCGTCAGCGACGCCGGCTACGGCAAAAACGACTACATCGAAACCACGCGTCCTTTAGTCGTAGTTACCGCTCCGGGGCCCGGAAGCGGAAAGATGGCGACCTGCCTTTCACAGCTCTACCATGAGCACAAAAGAGGGAAAAAGGTCGGTTATGCAAAATTTGAGACCTTCCCGATCTGGAATATTCCTCTTAAGCACCCTGTAAACATTGCCTATGAGGCCGCTACCGCAGACCTTAACGATGTGAATATGATAGACCCTTTCCATCTTGAAGCCTACGGAACAACCACAGTCAATTATAACAGAGACGTTGAGATTTTCCCTGTGCTTGACGCAACCTTCAGGAAGATCATGGGAAGCAACCCTTACAAATCTCCGACCGATATGGGAGTAAATATGGCAGGAAACTGCATAATAGACGATGATGTCTGCAAGGAGGCTTCGCTTCAGGAAATAATCAGGCGCTACTATCAGTGCGCGTGCGAAATCAAGCGCGGTCACGGCTTAAAAGACGCTTTTTACAAACTTCAGCTTCTGCTTAATCAGGCAGGACTTAAGCTTGAGGACAGACCTGTTGTTACTCCTGCCCTTAATAAAGAAATGGCGACAGGGCATCCGGCAGTTGCAATCGAGCTTCCGAACGGACATGTGATCACAGGGAAGACCTCGGAGCTTCTCGGAGCTTCCGCCGCCGCTATTTTAAATGCAATAAAGGCGCTTGCAGGGATAGACCATGAAAAGCACATTATCCAGCCTGAGGCAATCAGACCGATTCAGGATTTGAAGACAAATTACCTCGGCAGCAAGAACCCAAGGCTCCACACCGACGAGGTGCTTCTTGCTCTTTCGCTCAGCGCATCCGCTGACCCGGACGCACAGGAGGCGCTTGAAAAGCTTCCTGAACTGCGCGACTGCGAGGTACATTCAACCGTACTGCTCTCTACGGTAGACGAACGCACGTTTAAAAAACTGGGACTAAGGCTTACCTGCGAGCCTAAATATGAAACGGATAAGATTTTCCATGTAGAGTAGGCGGCAGTGTAACGCCGATTTTAAACAGGAGGGAATATAATGTTAAAAAACAATGAATCGTCAGAAAACTACCTTGAAACTATTTTGATTCTCAGCAAAAAACTTCCTGTTGTACGGGCAGTCGACGTTGCAACGGAAACAGGCTATAAAAAATCAAGCGTAAGCGTTGCCATGAAAAATCTGAAACAGGCAAACCACATCACCGTAACCGATGCAGGCTATATCTATCTGACCGAATCAGGGAAGGAAATTGCCGAAATGATTTACGAACGTCATGTGCTTCTTTCCTCATGGCTAAAAAAAATAGGAGTTTCCGAAGAGACCGCAGACGACGACGCTTGCAAGATCGAGCATGTCATAAGCAATGAAAGCTTTGAAGCGATAAAGAGAGCTCTGCGTGCATAAACGGTCATATGCGCTGCAAGCCGTTTTCAGCTTTATTTTTCACGTCAAACGACTTTGTCTTTAAAATTAAAGCTTCTCCTGCCCTCTGCATAATCTCTTACAATATGTCCGTTTCCGTACAGCTTATATTTGTAGGTTACCAGCCCCTCGAGCCCGACGGGGCCTCTTGCGTGAATCTTTCCCGTGCTGATTCCTACCTCGGCGCCAAAGCCGTAACGGAAGCCGTCCGCAAACCTTGTAGAACAGTTTCTGTACACTCCTGCGGAATCAACCATCTGCATAAAATATTCAGCGGTGACGTCATTTTCGGTTATTATTGCATCGGTATGATGTGAACCGAAAGAATTGATGTGGTTTACCGCTTCATCAACGTCCTCCACAAGCTTAACCGACAGCACCAAATCCAGATATTCCGTGTTGAACTCGTCTTCTCCCATTATCTCGCAAGGAGCAACAGGATCAATCAATTCAGAGGCTTCCTTTGTTCCCCTGATTTTCACTCTGTTTTCCGTGAGGGCTTTTGCAAGCGTCGGCAGAAATCTTTCTGCGATTTTTCTGCTGACCAAAACAGTTTCAACCGCATTGCATGCAGCCGTGTACTGCGTTTTTGCATCGATAATTACAGAAAGCGCTTTCCCTTCATCATAATCCTCATCGACATATATGTGGCAGATTCCGTCAGAATGCCCCATAACAGGAATCTTTGTATTTTCCATTATGTAACGCACAAACCTGTTTGAACCTCTCGGAATAAGGAGGTCAACGTCCTTGTCACACGACAGAAGCTCATCAATTTCATTGTGAAGCTCCGCACGGCACATGCAGCCTTCCGGAAGCCCTTCTTTGAGCGCAGTTTCATATATCAGATCAAATAAGACCTTATTTGTTTTTGCGGTTTCCTTCCCGCCCTTTAAAATTGCACAATTTCCGCTTTTAAGGCAAAGCGACGAAATCTGTACAAGCGCGTCCGGACGCGCCTCAAATATAATTCCAATCACGCCAATCGGACATGCCACACGGTAGAGCGTCAGTCCCTCGTCCAGCTCTCTGGAAAGCTGTACTGTTCCCAAGGGATCCGGCAAGGACACCAGCTGATAAATGCCGTTTACGCAGTCATTTATTTTTGCCTCATTGAATTTAAGCCTTTTTAGTATTGACGGCGAAACTCCCGCTTCCTCTGCGGCAGCCATATCCTCTGCATTGGCTTCAAATATTGCCTCTTTACTTTCTTCGAGCCTGCGAGCAATGCTTAAAAGCGCATTGTTTCTCACCTCTAAGGTCGCAGCGGCCATTTTTGACGACGCTTTTTTCGCCTTTGCAGCTTCTTCTTTAATGTTTATCATATTATTTCCTCCGTTAAAGCCGTCCTCTTTCCGTCGGGTACAGCCTTTAATATCATACATAATACACCTTTTAATTTCAAGAACCTAATGCAAATATATTTTATCCTTATGTAAATAATTCTGGAAATTTATCGAAATTTGCGGTTATTTTTTAAATCTGTAATATTATTTGCCGTCCTATCTCTTTCATTGCCGCCCAAATTATCAGCTTTGTCTGCGTTCACTGTATAATTCAATAAAAAAATATTGATATTATACTCCCAATTTGTTATACTATGTCTGATAGTTTAAAAAACCATTAATAATGACTCTTCAAGTCATATCAACAAGGAGGATAAAAATGGCTGATTACTGCTTGACCTGCTGTTCCACAGCTGACCTTACAAAGGAACATTTTGATAGAAGGAACATAAAATACATCTGTTTTCACTATGAGCTTGACGGAAAGGATCTGCTTGACGATTTATGGCAGTCCAAAAAGCCGCAGGAGCTTTACAAGGAAATGCTTGAGGGCGCAATGACAAAGACCTCACAGGTAAGCATTGGAGAATACACCGAGTTTTTTGAATCCATTTTGAAGGAAGGCAAGGACATTCTTCACCTTACGCTTTCGTCGGGAATTTCGGGAACCTACAATTCAGCAGAGCTTGCCGCCAAGGATTTGTCGGAAAAATATCCCGACCGAAAGATATACGTGGTTGACTCACTTGCCGCTTCAAGCGGATTCGGCCTCATCATAGAGACGCTTGCGGATATGCGTGACGAGGGGAAAACCGTTGATGAACTTTATAACTGGATATGCGAAAACAAGCTGCGTCTTCATCATTGGTTCTTCTCAACTGACCTTACCTTCTTTATCAGAGGTGGACGTGTTTCAAAGGTTGCCGGATTTTTCGGAACGGTCCTCAAGATTTGTCCTCTGCTAAATGTTGATTTTGAAGGAAAGCTTATCCCTCGCGAAAAGGTTCCGTCAAAGAGAAAGGTTATAAGAAGAATTGTTGAAAAGATGGAAGAAAATGCCGAGAACGGACTTGACTATTCCGGCAAATGCTTTATTTCCCACTCCGACTGCTACGAGGACGCAAGAGCCGTTGCAGACCTTGTTGAGAGCAAATTCACAAAGCTCAACGGAAAGGTCCAGATAATGGACATCGGCGCAACCATCGGAAGCCACACCGGTCCCGGAACGGTAGCCCTCTTTTTCTGGGGAACACAAAGAGTAAATTAAGCAATATTTCAATTAAACAAGGCACGGCATATTCCGATATGCCGTGCCTTTTAACTTGCTTTTTTCCGTAAACGTTTTATTTTACCGAAGCTGTTTTATCATCAGTTCTGTCCGTCTCCCAGCGACTCCTTCTTTGCAACAACAGTCGTCACATTGTAACATGAGAATATTTCCTCAACCTTGTCCTTATCAGGCTTCGGAGTAAAGAGGCTGACAATCGGAACGATAACAAGTCCTGCTACCATTGCGATAACGCCGCAGTTGATCGGAGAACGCATGATTTCAGGGAAAATCTCAGGGCAGAGCATATCCAGTATCATAAGAACCGAACCGAATATAAAGGACGTAAAGCATGCAATCTTTGTTGTTCCTTTCCAGTAAAGCGAATACAGGAACGGAGCAAGGAACGCACCTGCAAGCGCGCCCCACGAAACGCCCATAAGCTGTGCGATGAAGGTTACGGAGCTCTTATACTGTACAAGAGCAATCACAGCTGAAATCGCAATAAAAATCACTATCTGGATCCTTATCGAAATAAGCTGCTTTTTCTCGCTCATGTTCTTCATGAAGGTTTCCTTCAGGAAGTCAATGGTAAGCGTCGAGCTTGACGCAATTACAAGAGAAGAAAGCGTTGACATCGACGCCGAAAGCACCAGTATCACAACCAGTGCGATAAGCGCCGGACTTAAGCCCTGCAGCATTGTCGGAATGACTGAATCGTAACCGTTTGCCGCAATATCAATCTTATCGGAAAAGAGCCTGCCGAAACCGCCGAGGAAATAACAGCCGCCTGCAACCACCAGTGCGAAAACCGTTGATATGATCGTACCCTTCTTTATTGATTCCTCGTTCTTTATCGCATAAAACTTCTGAACCATCTGAGGAAGCCCCCACGTGCCAAGAGACGTAAGCAGCACCACAAACATAAGGTTTACAGGGTCAGGCCCGAAGAAGGAGGCGAATATGCCCGGCGTCGAGCTTACCGTTTCGTCACTTACCCTTGCCAGTCCGTCAAGAGCCGCCATAAAACCGCCCTTGCTGTTAAGGACCGCAACGATGACAGTTACGATTCCCACAAGCATTATCATTCCCTGAATAAAGTCATTAATCGCAGTCGCCATGTAACCGCCTGCAATTACATAAACGGCCGTCAGAATTGCCATTATTATGATGCAGACAGAATAGTCAATATCAAACGCCATTCCGAAAAGCCTTGAAAGACCGTTGTAAAGAGAGGCGGTATAAGGAATAAGAAAAACGAAAATGATTGCGGAGGCAACTACCTTCATCGGCCTGCTGCCGTAACGCTCTCCAAAGAACTGCGGCATTGTTGCAGAATCCAGATGCTGCGTCATTATCCTTGTCCGCCTTCCGAGAATAACCCACGCCAGAAGCGAACCGATGACAGCATTTCCGATTCCTGCCCAAGTTGCCGCAATACCGTATTTCCAGCCGAACTGTCCTGCATATCCCACAAACACGACCGCAGAGAAATAAGAGGTTCCGTAGGCAAACGCCGTAAGCCAAGGGCCTACAGAACGCCCTCCAAGAACAAATCCGTTTACATCGGTCGCATTTTTACGGCAGTACAGCCCTATTCCGATAAGTACCGCAAAATAAATTACCAGTATTATGATTTTCAAAACCATTTACGTTTTCCCCCTTTATCTTACGTATCAGTCGTAAAGCTTACGCTTATCTATTACTCTTACTGCCTTTCCCTCGCTTCTTGCAATTGCCTTTGGCTCGACAAGATTTACGTTTGCTTTGATTCCGAGCATTGACTTAAGGGAAGCAACAAGCTCCTTCTGCTTTGCGTCGACCGCTTCTCTAGGGCCGTCCGCCATATCCTGCGAAATCTCGACGTTTACATCGAAGGTATCGTTGTTATTCACACGGTCGACAATAATCTGATAGTTAGGGGTCATTCCTGCACCGAGGAGGACCGTCTCGATCTGTGAAGGAAAAACGTTTACTCCGCGGATAATAAGCATATCGTCGCTTCTTCCCATCGGCTTACGCATTCTTATATGAGTCCTTCCGCATGAGCAAGGCTTTCTTGTAAGCACGCACAGATCCTTTGTACGGTAACGGAGAAGAGGAAACGCTTCTTTTGTGATGCTTGTAAACACAAGCTCTCCCTTTTCTCCTTCCGGAAGCACCTCGCCTGTTTCAGGGTTTATGATTTCGGCAATAAAGTGATCCTCGTTTATGTGCATGCCCTTCTGCTCCTCGCACTCAAAGGAAACTCCGGGTCCGCTTATTTCGGTAAGTCCGTAAATATCATATGCCTTGATTCCCAGCTTTTCTTCTATGTCGTGACGCATTTCCTCAGTCCATGCCTCTGCGCCGAATATGCCTGCCTTCAGCTTAATCTTGTCCTTTAAGCCTTTTTCATTTACGGCCTCTCCGAGATATGCGGCATAAGAAGGAGTACAGCAGAGAATCGTGGCGCCGAGATCCGTCATAAACTGAATCTGTCTTTCAGTGTTTCCCGAAGACATCGGAATAGTAAGGCTGCCTACCTTGTGCGAACCGCCGTTAAGTCCGGGACCGCCCGTGAAAAGCCCGTAGCCGTAGGAGACCTGAACAACGTCCTCATCTGTACCTCCTGCTGCAACGATTGCCCTTGCACAGCACTCGTCCCACAAATCGATGTCATGCTGCGTGTAGAATGCGACCACACGCCTTCCTGTTGTTCCGCTTGTGGATTGGATCCTTACGCAGTCCTTAAGCGGCTTCGCAAGAAGCCCGTACGGATAGGCGTCTCTTAAATCGTCTTTTGTAAGGAAAGGAAGCTTATGTAAATCCTCAAGTCCCTTAATATCATCCGGGGTCACTCCCTTTTCCTCCATCTTTTTTCTGTAGTACGGAACATTGTCCCACACATTCTTAACCTGTGCAACAAGCCTTTCACTCTGCAATGCCTTGATCTTATCTACAGGCATTGTTTCAATTTCAGGCTGAAAATAACGTTTACCCATAAGTTTTCTCCGTTCTTTTTAATTTTTAATTTATCTAAAGGGCGAAGCGCCCTTTGGTTCTCTCCTAGCGCCGGCATGCCGAAGCCTTCCGGCCTTAAGCCTCTCTCCCAAGCGCAAAAGCCTTTTTATTCAGCTCAATAAATCTAGGTGGCACGCAGGATTCAAGCGCCGCCATCCAATCCTCGTAGGAAGCGTCAAAATACCTTGAAAGCCTTCCCATCAGAACCAGATTTACAGCCTTGGCGGAGCCGGCCTCAAGAGCCATCGAAAGTGCGTCGATTGCGTCGACGTCAGCCCCTGCCTCCCGCATTTTTTCTACTATATTTTCTGGATAATCCGCCGCCCCTGTTATGACGGGCATCGGGTCAATTTCCTGAGTCGAAACTATCACCTTGCCTCCCTTTTTAAGATAGGATATCCACCTTGCGGCTTCAAGCTTTTCAAAGGAAATAATAAAATCCGCCGTTCCCTTGTCGATTACAGGAGAGTACACCTTATCCCCGTACCTTACGTAAGTAACTACGCTTCCGCCTCTTTGGCTCATTCCGTGAACCTCCGAAACCTTAACATCATAATTCAGTGAAAGCAGCAGCCTCCCCAGCATTTTGCTTGCAAGCAGCGAGCCCTGTCCGCCCACGCCCACTATCATTATATTTTTAGTCATTTTCAATCTCCATTCCGCCGCCAGTTTTCCGACGGCACAAGCAGTAATTAAAACCGGTCAATTGCTTTCCTCCAGCGCGTCGAACGCACAAAGCTGCCTGCACACTCCGCAGCCCACGCAAAGAGTTGCGTCAATAACCGCTTTCTTTTCCCTTATGCTTATCGCAGGGCAGCCAAGCTTCATGCACTTCATACAGCCCTTACACTTGTCCTTGTTTCCAATAAGCGCCGGCTTAGCCTTTACATACTTAAGAAGCGCGCACGGACGCCGGCTTATGATAACGGACGGAGCAGGCTTCGCAAGCTCTTCCTTAAGAACCTTTTCAGTTTCCTCAAGGTCATAAGGGTCTGTCACTCTTACGTTTTCGATTCCCATTGCACGGCAAAGAGATTCCAAATCGATTTTTCCGGCAGGATCCCCCTTGATGTTATAGCCTGTTGTAGGGTTCTGCTGGTGACCCGTCATTCCCGTTATCGAATTGTCAAGGATAATTACCGTGGAATTGCTCTGGTTATATGCAATATTGGCAAGTCCGGTAATCCCCGAATGAACAAAGGTAGAGTCGCCGATAACCGCAACCGTTTTACCCTCGCTCTCTTTTCCAAGAGCCTTGTTAAAGCCGTGCAGGGAACTTACGGAAGCGCCCATGCAGGCCGTAGTCTCCATTGCATTGAGCGGCGCAACCGCCCCAAGCGTGTAACAGCCTATGTCGCCGAGCACGGTGCATTTATTTTTAGAAAGCACATAGAAAAGGCCTCTGTGCGGACATCCTGCACACATCACAGGAGGTCTGACCGGAACATCTTCATCAAGGGATAAGCCTGTCGGAACCGGCTCGCCGAGCTTTTCAGCAATAAGGTTCTGCGAAAATTCGTCCACTAAAGGAAGCATATCCTTACCGTGCACCTCAACCCCTATCGTCTTACAGTAATCTTCAATAAAGGAATCCAATTCTTCGACAACTATTACTTTTTCTACTTGAGTAGAAAACTGTTTTATCAGCTTTTCCGGCATAGGCCATACCATTCCGAGCTTAAGCACGCTTATGCGGTCTCCGAAAATTTCCTTTACGTACTGGTAACAGGTCGAAGACGTGATTATTCCGATTTTCCCGCCGCTCCCTTCAACTCGGTTCAAAGGAGAGGTCTCCGCATATTCCGCAAGAGCCTTAAGCCTTTCCTCAACCAGCGGATGCTTTTTCTTTGCATTTGCCGGCATCATTACATACTTCTGAATGTTCTTCTCATAAACCCTTTCAGGCGGCGTCTTTCTTTCTGAGGTCTCCACAATGCTCTGCGAGTGAGCTATTCTTGTGCAGGTCTTTATGAATACCGGAGTGTCAAACCGTTCGGAAAGCTCAAATGCAAGCTTTGTAAATTCAAGAGCCTCGGCAGAATCGGACGGCTCAAGCATCGGAACCTTTGAAGCCTTTGCATAGTGGCGCGAATCCTGCTCATTCTGCGAGGAATGCATTCCGGGGTCGTCTGCGACTCCGATTATCATTCCGGCGTTTATTCCTGCATAAGAAATGGTAAAAAGCGGATCGGCCGCAACGTTAAGTCCGACATGCTTCATTCCGCAAAAGCTTCTCTTTCCTGCAAGCGAAGCTCCGAAAGCCACTTCAAGAGCAACCTTTTCATTCGGCGCCCATTCGCAGTATATCTCGTCGTATTTTGCCGCTTCCTCGGTAATTTCCGTGCTTGGCGTGCCGGGGTAGCTTGAAACCACTCCGCAGCCTGCCTCGTAAAGTCCTCTGGCAACGGCAGCGTTTCCCAACATAAGCTGTTTCATTTATGTAAATTCCTCCGTTTTTCTTTGCATTGACGAAAAATCATCTTTTACTCTCAGCAGCCGGCAGTCTTTCGGCTTTCTTGCTGAAAAAACTCACGGCTGACAAAAATCTGCGCCCTATATAGACAAATTCGGCATAATGCAACCATTATGCCGACCATTTGTGTCAATACAATGCACATACACTGTTGATTATAATAAATTTACAGTACATATGCAAGGAAAAAATATTTAAATGCTAATTGTACTGCGCTCTTTCGCCGCCTATATACTTCGGTCTTGTCCTTGCCGTGACCACATGCGCATTTCCGATAGAGTTTCTTGCCGTTCTTACCGGTACTACGACCGGCGCAAGGTGCATCCCGATAAGCGTGTCTCCGATATCAATGCCTGCCTGCGCCTGGATATTTTCTATTGCCACAGGACTTCTAAAGCCTCCGAAAGCCGCCGTTGCAAAGGAGCCTCCGGCCTTAAGCACAGGTCTTACATTGACAATCGGAATCCTGTTCTGCAAGGCATATTCCTCCTCAACAATAAGCGCCCGGTTAAGATGTTCGCAGCATTGAGCCGCAAGATATATTCCCTTTTTATCGAGAATTTCTTTAATCGCTTTAAAAATTGCGCCGCCGATTTCCTCGCTTGAAAACGAACCGATTTTATGGCTTGCCACTTCGCTTGAAGAGCAGCCTACGACCAGAGCGTCTCCTGCGCGAAGATTTGCGACCGAAAGCAGCTCCTCCGTTATCTCCCTCGCCTCTGTTTTAATCCTTTCAATATATTCCTTTTCATAGGATTGCGTTGAAATTCCTTCGCCCATAGCTATTCTCCTGCAATAAATAATACTCCAAGCGTTCCGGGGCCGCAGTGACTGGATATCACGCCGCCTGCTCTGGTAATGTGTATTTCCTCAAAGACTCCAAGTCCCTTCAGGTAATCGTAAACCGTTTTTTCAGTTTCCGCATCACATCCCGAATGCGTTATAAACACCCTGTCTTTTTTTGCCCTGCAAAGCTCAGGCTCCATATCCTTTACATATGCCATTATTGCGCTTTCAAGCCTGCCCCTGTACTTTTTTTCCGGATGCATTTTTCCGTTTTCAACCACAATTTTAGGATGAAGCTTCAAAACGCCTCCGGCAAGCGCCGCAAGTCCGCTGCATCTTCCGCCCCTGTAAAGGTAAGTCAGAATGTCCACAACAAAGCTCGCCCTTACTCTCGGACGGAGCTCCTCTATGCGTTTTACGATTTCGTCTGCGCCTTTACCTTCCTTTGCCATTATCGCGGCTTCCACAACCAAAAGACCGATTCCTGTTGAAAGGTTCTGCGAGTTGATAACGTGAACCTTGTCGCTCACGCCCTCGTCTTCCGCCACCAGACGCATAACGTTTCCCGTTGTCGACATATCGTCGGATATTGAAAAAGCTACTATTTCCATTCCCATACCGACATATTTTCTGTAAACATCCGCAACCCTGTCAGGAGAAACCGCGGAAGTTTTCGGAGTAGCCTTGTTTTTGTCAGACCACGCATAAATTTCCTCAGGCGTGATATTCACCAGATCCTCATACTCATCGCTGCCAAGCATAATGTGTAAGGGTATAATATCTATCTCATACTTTTCAACAAGCTCTTTTGACAGGTCGCATGTACTGTCTGAAACGATTTTTACCATGTTTTCTCCTCTCTTTTCTTTTACCGTATAAAGCAAGTTTATTTCCTACGCTTCAATTTGTCAATAAATCCTTTTAAAAAACTTTGCATAAATGCGCTTCGTCAGGCTATATAAGAAAAAACGCAGCAGTTCGCCGCCTTCCCCGCCCAGCTGCTAAAATTTTACCAATCTATTAAGATTTTCCTAAGATTAATCTTCGCTTATTGTCTACTTGATATTTTAAAGCTATAATAATGTCATCGGCTTTTATGCTTTTTTACGCCGTACCGCTGCTCAATAAAACAATTACAGTATGCCGTATACACAGCAAACGATATTGGGGGAATTTGCCATGAATGAACATATTCTTATTGTCGATGACGAAAAAGAAATTGCCGACCTAGTCGCCCTGTACCTTGAAAACGAAAATTTCACGGTACGAAAATGCTACTGTGCATCCGAAGCCGCAAAATATATCGCAAACGAATCCTTTGACCTTGCAATACTGGATGTAATGCTTCCCGATTCAAGCGGTTTCAAGCTGTGCCAGCTTATCAGAAAAAATCACAACTATCCTGTAATAATGCTTACCGCAAAGGGTGAGGAAACCGATAAGATCACCGGCCTTACACTGGGAGCTGACGACTATATCACAAAACCGTTTCTTCCTCTTGAGCTTGTGGCAAGAGTCAAGGCTCAGATCCGCCGTTTCAAGCGTTACAACACAGGGAACTCCGACGATGAAGAAGAGGAAATCGTGCACGGCGGCCTTGTGCTTAATATAAGGACTCATGAATGTACCCTTAACGAAAAACCGATACCCCTCACCGCCACCGAATTTGCAATTCTTAAGGTCCTCTGCCAGCAGAAGGGCAAAGTGGTAAGCGCCGAGGAGCTTTTTCATCTTGTCTGGGGTGATGAATATTTCAGCAAAAACACAAACACAATAACAGTTCACATACGTCATCTTAGAGAAAAGATGGGAGATTCTTTTGAAAATCCGCAGTATATTAAAACCGTTTGGGGAGTTGGATACAAAATTGAAGGATAAAGGCATAAAATTTTTAAAACTGGTTTTGATACTTATCACCGTCTACATGTTCTTTCTCGGTCTTTTCTTTACCGTGGACGATTTATTTAACGGCATGCTTGCCGAATGGTTCGTAAAAAGCTTCATTGAAAGCTATTATATTAAAGGCGGAATAACGGTCGAAAAGCTTAACTGGGTGAGTCTGAGACACTTCTTATTCATCTCCGCTTCCATTGTTATCGCTATCTGGACGGTCTCTATCTTCTTTACCGTGCTAATATGCCGGAAAAGGGCTGAAAGCGATGTTATACGGAAAACGGGGAAGTATGTCAAGGATTATATGGAGAGCGAAAAAAATGCCGACGACATATTCCCGGAGGGCTATGCCGACCTCGCATTTCAAATGGCTGAGCTAAAATCCAGAATGCGCAGCAACGAACAGCTTATACGCGACGAGGCAACAAGGAAAAACGACCTTATCGCATATCTAGCGCATGACCTGAAAACGCCCCTTACCTCAATAATCGGTTACATGACGCTGCTTGAAGAGGCTCCTGAAATGCCTGCCGAACAAAAAGCAAAATATGTCAGCATATCGCTGAAAAAAGCAATACGTCTGGAAAGTCTTATTAACGAATTTTTTGAGATCACCAGATACAACTTAAACGAGCTTGCGCTTGAGAAGGAAACCTTTGACCTTTCATATATGCTCATGCAGCTTACGGACGAATTTTATCCTATTCTCAAAGAAAACAACAACACCGTAAGGCTTGATGCGGAGAGCGGACTGAAAATTTACGCCGACCCTGACCGCCTTGCAAGAGTGTTTAACAACATATTGAAAAATGCGGTTGCCTACAGTTATAGCGGAACCGAGATCACAGTGACCGCCAAAAAAGAAAACAATAAGATAACTGTAGCGTTTGCAAACAGAGGAAAAACAATTCCTGCGCAGAAGCTTCAGTCAATATTTGAAAAATTTTTCCGCCTGGACGAAGCAAGAGCCACAAATACCGGCGGCGCAGGTCTTGGTCTGGCAATTGCGCAGGAAATAGTCGAGCTGCACGGAGGAACGATAACCGCACAGAGCGAGAATGAAATTACAGTATTTACCGTCACTCTTATGCAACCTTCACAAAATCTTAATAAATAGATAGGAAAATTTTAAAAAATAAAATATCCAAGCTTTGATATAATAAGACTGTGCAGCCGGTCTGGATTTTACGACTAAAAATCCTTAAACGCCGTGGCCGGCTGATTTTCAACAGACTCTGTCTCAATATTTTGACATATAAGGAGAACCTGACATGAAAGAAAGCGAAAGATATCCCGGTGAAGGGCGTTACGGAAAAAGAGGCGTCTACGGAAAGAAAAAAAGAAAGAAAAATGAAAATATAATTATTGCGGTGTTAATGGCTGCCATCGTACTGACAATTATTCTTCTTATTCTGGCAATCAAAAGCATCGACGACGGTTCAGAACCGACTCCGCAGAAAAATGCGGACGACAATTCCAAGGAACACCTTCTTCATTCCTCCGTCACCGGCACTCCGATACCTTCTCCTACCGAGGAGCCGGAGCTTTCTCCTTCAGAAAAGATTGCTCAGTATGCGGCAAGCAATAATATATCCGTCGACGAATACCCGGAAAGACTGGTAGATCTTCTTATAAAGAACCCTGAAACAGAGGATTTCGTGCTGGGCTACCCGCTTAACAAGGAAAAACGTTTTACCGGAAAGCTTACCGAGTATGAAAACTGCACTTCCATTCCTCTGCTCATGCAATGGGATATGCGATGGGGCTATACCCCTTACGGAAGCGACGTTATGGGACTTACGGGCTGCGGTCCGACAAGTCTTTCAATGGTTGCGATTTACCTTCTCAAAGACACAAGCCTTACGCCGCCTTATATTGCAAATTTTGCAGTAGAAAACGGCTACAGCGTGACAGGAAGCGGAACATCGTGGACTCTTATGAGCGAAGGGGCTCCGAAGCTCGGTCTTAAATGCGAAGAGCTTACGCTCGACAAAAATAAGGTCCTTGCGGCACTGGACGAGGGTAAACCGGTAATCTTTATCATGGGGCCCGGAGACTTCACAGACAACGGACATTATATCGTTGTCACCGGCTCTGTAGACGGCAAGCTTAAAATCAATGACCCAAACAGCGCCGCAAATTCGGAAAAGCTCTGGGAATTTGACGATATCAAAAGCCAGATAAAAAATCTTTGGGCCTTCAGCGTGTAAACGCAATTAAGCAATCAGGACAAAATTTTACTTCATAACTTCATCCTTTTCATTGACAAAAAGCGCTGTGCTGACATATACTCAGTACAGCACTTTTTGATAACGGAGGTTACTATGGAAACAAAAACCAACGCTAAAAAGCGGACAGGATCAGGCCTAAAAACTCTCGATATCACATATATCGGCATGTTTGTAGCTCTCACTGCTGTTTTTTCATGGATAAGCGTGCCTTACACCGTTCCGTTCACATTACAGACCCTCGCCGTATTCCTGACGGCCGCGCTGCTCGGTACAAAAAGAAGCGTCCTTGCGGTAATCGCCTACATTCTTTTGGGCGCTGCCGGAGCTCCTGTCTTTCAGGGCTTTTCAGGGGGCATAGGCGTACTCTTCGGAACAACCGGCGGCTACATAATCGGATTTATTTTCACAGCGCTGACAACAGGCTCAATAATAAGCCGTTTCGGTAAAAAAACCCATGTTCTTGCTGTTGCGATGGCTGCCGGACTTATCGTCTGCTACGCTTTCGGTACGGTATGGTTTATGTGCATATATACCGCCACTCAGGCTCCGATTGGAATTCTTGCAACTCTTGGATTCTGTGTTTTTCCTTTCATAATTCCCGACGCCTGTAAAATCGTTGTGGCAGTCGTCATCTGCAAATGCGTTGGACGGTTTATCGGAAATCTTCTTGACGATTAAATAAATAACGTACGCTATGAGAGATAAGCATGAAAAAACATATAAGCATTTCAACACCTCGTCGAATGCTTTTACATTTGACAAGCCAGAAAGCAACGATGCCGTTCTTTACCTGAGGCCGCACCACGGGCTCTGTTTCCGTTTTTTTGAAGGCAAGGGCTACAGCAGTGATTTCACGCTGCACATGGGCGGCATAATAGCTTCTCTGACGCCGGATACCAAAATAAAAATAACCGTAGGCTGTGACGCAGTCTGCGGAAGATGTCCCGAAAACAAATTCGGACTCTGTGCAAGTTATGATAAGGTTTTACGGTACGATAACAGCGTTCTTGAACTCACCGGCGTCAGCGTCGGCGACGTTTTGAGCTACGGCGAGCTTTACGGACTTATCGGCTCAAAAATAATTGACAAGGGCATGCTTAAGGACATCTGTCCCGACTGCCGTTGGTCATATATATGCCACAATGCTCCTTTAAGAACGGAAACCGCTGCCGATACCCGGCTAAATTTCAGTCATTCACAGGAATAATCTTAAAAAGCGCTACATTCGCATAGGTCAGCGGATTGTTATGTACAAAAAAGATTCTTCCGTCTATCGGGGAAACTATTTTTTCCTTTACCTCCCCGTCATAGGGATTTATAATGACCGCTATAACGTCTCCTTTGCGGATATATTCTCCTGCCTTGTATCTGCCGGAAAAAATTCCGGCGGAACGTGATTTTACCGAGATCATTTCCTCGCTCTTTATAACCGAAGATATGTAACCGCTGTGAGCGCTGTAGGTTACTGTCCCTGTCTTGGCAAGGTAGTTCAGAATTCCCTTTACCGCCATGTCCGCCGTTTCCGCATTGAGCGTTTCCGTTTCGCTGGTGTAGAGCGAAAAAGCGTTTGCTCCCCAAATCTGCCAGTTATAATTAAGAGTGGTCGTGTCATAAGGTCTGGGCTTTCTAAGCACAACGTAAGGCATTCCGAAAAGCTTTGCGTCCTCCATATCCTCATAGCCTGTTTCCATTATCCTCACATGCGGAATAAAAATGCCGGGCATATAAAAGCTTGCAAGCTGTATTCCCGTCTTATAATCCTTAATCTTTTCAAAAAGTCCCGCCGCTATCCTCTGGGTCGTTTCACCCTTGTCATAGCCCGGAAACATTCTGTTAATATCGGTGTTATCGGTCGGCCAGAACCTCTTGCCAATATTCATGGAATAAGGATTTACCGAAGGCACTACCAGCACCGAATGTCCACGGTTTATTTTCCCGTTTTGTTCAAGCCTTTTAAGCTCCTTTATCAGCTTTGAGCAGGTAAAAAGCTGCTGAAATTCATTTCCTCTGGTATTTCCTACAATACAGGCAGACGGTTCGCCTTCACCGAATAAAAGTCCCGTAACCCTAAACGCATCTCTGTATATCGATTTTGTTTCAAATATAATTGTTTCCTTCATCTTTACGTATGCTCCCTATCTAGGCAAAAGTCTTGCAATCAAAGAACCCTCGTTTACCACCGGATATTCTCTGAGAGTGAAAATAATTCCCTTGCACGGCGCCTTTATCTCTTCATCTGATTTCCCCGTAAGCGGATTTATTATGTCTCCGAGGTGCTCGCCAAGCCCAACAGACGCTCCGTGTTCTACAGCCGGAATGAAAATCCCCGGAACAGATGCGTTGATAAACTGTACCTCATTGTTTTCTGAATACATCGGTTCAACCGTTTTTTCAGTACTTCCCTGCCAAATACCAAGCTCATTCATTAGATTAAATATTCCGTCTGTCAAACGTCTGCCATATTCCTTCGTAATCCTCATTCCAACGCCCATCTCTACAACCAGCGTCGGCGTCCCGACGGAATTTAACGAATGCGCAAGAGTGGACTCAAGGACCGTTGCCGCAGAGTGTACCCATATAAAATCAATATTAAGATATTTTGCAAACGGCACAAGCCTTTCCTTTGTAATTTCACTTATTCTCACCTGCGGGATCTCTTTTAAAAAGATGTTGCTGGCATGTATATCAATACAGATATCCGAACCTTTGATATCGTCAATGATCTTTGACGCTATGTACTCTGCCATTGAACCGTCCGCATTGCCCGGAAAAATCCTGTTCATGTCAAGGTCAAAGCCCGGAATTCCCCTTGTTATGCTGTCTATGCCAAGAGGATTTATCGCAGGATAAATGTCTGCAATTCCTGTCAGCATATCCGGATTTTCATTGATCCGTCTTAAAACCTCATAGCAGACATACTGTCCTTCAAGCTCATCTCCGTGAGTTCCCGTTACTATGCTTATTCTTTTTAAATCAGGACTGCTGCCCGACTTAGGGAGCGCCCTGTGTTTTTTTATCTTCAGTGTTTCATCTACCGGCAGACCTGCCGATGCGATTGACTGTATCATTGTAAATTTATCCTTTCATCGTATTTTACATTCACTGGCACTCGTCCACTCTCACATTCACCCTCTGCTCGTGACCGCCGCCGGTAAAGATCCCTCTGTTCACTGTGCAGTCCCTGAAATCCCTGCCGTGTGAAATTTTTATATACTGGTCATTTACAAGCATATTGTTGGTGGGGTCAAATCCGTACCAGTAATTATTGCAAAGCGCTTCTATCCATGCATGGCTTGCGCCCTCTCCCGTCATCATGCCGACAACATATCTCGCAGGTATTTTATCTGCACGGCACATTGCAAGAAGAACATGAGCATAGTCCTGACAAACGCCCTTTCTAAGCTCCGCAGCCTGTTCGGCAGTAGTATTAATATCGGTAACGCTCTGCTCATAGGCAAAATTTTCATATATCGCGTTCATGTAGGCAAATACGCGGTCGTAAACAGGCTTGTCAAAGGACGGAGCTATGTCGTTATGAAGCGACACAAGAGATTCGCCGAAACGCGTGTAAAGAGACTGATTCCTGTAAAGCAGGATCTTGCTGTCATAAGCGTCTGTTTTCTCTTCAAAAATCTCCAGTCCGGTCTCAGCCTGACCGCTGATGCACACCGAAAACTCCGAATGCGGTTCAATGATGCTGCCATACATATATCTGTTGCCGAAGCTGTCAGTCCCATAGGAAACGGGCATATTGGGAAACAGAACCGTCTCAGGACTTACAATACGCTGTCTTGCCGTATTGCATGGAAACGCTTTGAATGCAAAGTAATGATTCCTGACCTCGAAATCAAACCTCACGCCCATACTGTATGTAAAATTTAATACGGTAATAGTAACAGCCCCTTTCCCAAACGCAGTATAGTCAGCCTGAACGGAATTATCTCAACTCCGGCAATATCAACGGTTTAAAACCGGTTACAGTCATACGGTCAAAACCTACACGATTATTGACTCAACCATTTCTACAGCCGACTTATAGTCTACCTCCGGCTGGTTGAACATATACGGAAGATTTTCAAGCATGATTGTATTATAACTCATTCCCGTCCTTACTATTCTTCTTGTCAGCTTTTTCAGCTCCCTTTTAAGGATAGGGGCAGGCCTGCTGAACCTGAGATAAAGGTCAAGCCTCTCAATCCTTCTGCCGGTCTTCATAATGCTTCTTATGCATTCTTCATCTATCATATCGTCTACGCAGCCCCAAAAGGCAAGTATGTGATCTATTATATTTTGTAGTTCTACTATTGTAGACTGTGCAGATCTGGACTTGTCCATGTCATAAATGGCAAGCTGAATATAAGACAGTGTTTCAGAACCTATTTCCTCTCTCATAACAATTGCATTGTCATAGGCTCTGTTAAGATTTGACGCAACTGAATTGATGTCCGTTTCGTCAAAAATATACTTGTTAAGGAACACCTCCTTAGAGCCGTAGACGTCAGGGATATTTATTCTGTCACAAAACTCCTTATAGGCGTCGTCACTTGCCTCTATCATGTTATCAAAGCCTATGAAGAACTCCTTAAGGGTGGTGTGTACCCTTTCAATGTACCTGCCAAGCCATAAAAGCCTGTTTGCTTTTTCTACTGAGATAATACCCATGTGTCTTTAAATCCTCCTCCCTGAGATGAATTAACAATAAATGAATCCGGATTTCTTGAAAACCTTGTCAATCCGCTTTTCCAGACCCTTACGTTGCTTCCCGTAAGAACAAAGGCACGCAGGTCGGCCTTCCTTGGAACACGCTCTCCGTTTTCAAGAATGTCAATATCAAGGAAATCGATAACCTCCTGAGCAATAAAACGCCTTGGCTCTTTTTTAAGCAGCGCTATGAACTCCTCTTTTTTCTCCTTTGTTAAGCTGTCGCCAAAAACAACTCCGTAACCGCCTGCTTCCGCAACATCTTTCAATACAAGCTTGTCAAAGTTATCGAGTACATACTTCATGTCCGCCTCGTAGTAAGGCAGATAGGTCGGCGCATTGCAAAGCTCCGAGCATTCCTCGCCAAGATAATATTTAATCATTTTAGGAACAAAATAATATATTCCCTTATCGTCGGCTACACCGTTGCCCGGCGCATTCATCAGCGCCACATTTCCTTTTTTATAGGCCTCAAACAGGTTCGGAGTGCCAATAAGAGAATCTTCCCTGAAGGCCATC
This sequence comes from uncultured Lachnospiraceae bacterium, assembly GCA_947628705.1. Classification (GTDB taxonomy): domain Bacteria; phylum Bacillota; class Clostridia; order Lachnospirales; family Lachnospiraceae; genus UBA3775. Next base: position 37,804 of record CANRAZ010000014.1, read on the forward strand.
GGATCCAGATAGTCGTCGGATATCCTTCTGTAAATTGCTCCTACTCTTTCCTTTTTGCCATTGTAGTCCGTGTAGTAGACATTATCGTTCTCTACGAGCAGGTCGCTGCCTGAGCATAGCACCGAACCTGTACGCTCGGCAAGATAGGAATGTTCAAAGTAAGCCGCATTATATCTTCCCGGCGTCAGGATTACGTTTATGCCTCCCGTGTTGCAGTAATCCATCGTTTCCTTGAGCATATCCGCGTAGTTTCGGTTATCCTCCACATGATTTCTGCGGAAGGTTTCAGGGCTTGAACGCCTGCACAAATCCCTTGCAATCATCGGATATGAGGCTCCTGAAGGGACACGCAGATTATCCTCCAGAATAAACCATTTCTTATCCCTGCCCTGTACGAGGTCTATACCTGAAATGTGACTGTAGATGTTGTTTACGGGCTTCACTCCGTCACATATGCCGAGAAAGCCGGAGGACGAGAAAATGAATTCCTCCGGAATCACCCCGTCCTTAACGATTTTTTTATCGGAATATATGTCCGAAAGGAAACAGTTAAGGGCAGTGACACGCTGAATAAGTCCTTTTTCAAGCACATCGAATTCTTGCTTTTCTATGATTCTCGGTATCGAATCAAATGGAAAAAGCTGTTCACTGAACTCGCTGTTCTTATAAATACCAAATTTTACTCCATATCTGGCCAGCAACTGGTTAATAGTGTCAGTACGGTCAAACAACTCATACATACTTTTCATCTCCTTGTGGTAAATTTATATGCAACCCTGCGCAAACGCCGGAAGCAAAAAACGTGCTGCCCGATATCCCACAAAAAAAGCCGCCCTGTAACTTGTACAGAACGACTTTGCTCATTTCTGGCTTTACGTTACCACAAAATACAGATAATGTCAAGGAAAATATGAAACGCTTTTAAAACGCTTTTTTCCTAACATTAATTCTCTGTTTTTTATGATTTTTTATTCATTTTTTGACGAAAACTTACTTTTTGTTAAAAATTACCGACGGTAAATTTTATTCAAAACATTTTTAAACCTTACTCCCGTACGCAGCCCTTGTCAGCTTTTGACCTTTACTGCCTGTTATAGTAATCGATGCCGGAGCTCGGCTTGAAATAAGTCCTTATGTATCCGTCCCCTGACACGAAGACAATTTCATTCGTAGCTTCAAGATAATAAACATCGTCCCCGTCTTCCGCCTCTTTTTTATGGAGCGCGTCGGGCGAAGCTATAACTCTGTTTGCTCCGGCCAGATATTCCTCGGCAGTTTTATATCCGAATTCAGAGCCGTGCTTTTGAAAATGCTCGGTAAGACGGTCCTCGTAACGGAATTTCAGTTCAGTTTCTTCAATAGCTTCATATGTCGGCGTATCTGTTGCAGCTGAAGCCGCCTGTGTCGCTTTTTCCTTCGTATCTGAGTTTACCTTCTTACTGCCGCACCCTGTAACAAAAACAGCTATCATAGACAATAAAAGGATAAAAACCACAGAAAGAAGCTTTTTATTTACATTCAGCTTTTTCATAATCTGATTTCCCTTACTGCTTTAGCCAATAGCTCAGAAACGAACCTCTCTGGGCTCGCTTGTAAATGAAGAAAATGTTGCAACCGCATCCTCGAAATAAAGCACCTCAGTGTTGTCATCAGTTGCTGAGTACATTCCCTTGAGGTTCGGATAACTGTCCAGCATATGCTCCTTTGCCTCTACCCTTTCATCTCTCACAAGCCGTCCTGCAACACGAAGCCACACGCCTCCTTTAAAACCGCAGATTTCTACCTTCGGATTCTTCTGAATCTGCTTTGAAACATTTTTTATTTTTCCCATCTGAATGTAAAGCCTGCCCTCAAATATGTCTACGGTTCCGAAAGGCCGCACACGCGGCTGGTCGCCCTCGACCGTTGCCAGATAATAAACTCCGCATTCCTTTAAAAAATCATATACCTCCTGCATTTTTTAACCTCCTTACAATTTACCGCTTTAACATTCGTTTATCGGTTATGATAAACTCTGTTTCTATTATGAACTTGCTAACATATTCTGTCAACTTTTTTTCGTTTTACACCTTTCCCCTCATGCTCTCCACATACACTGTCTCGCCGGTCTCAATACAGTACGCCGCCAGTCTTCCTCCGAAAACGCATCCGCAGTCTATGGCGATGTGTCCGTTTTCCTGATAGACTCTCATCTCTCCGTTTCGATTCACATAGCAGGTAGGCGTGTGACCTGTTACAACGTAAGTGTTTTTGTCACTGTAATAGCGTTTGGAATAGTCCGGACGGTCTTCAATCAGCTCATAAATGTCATAATCCTCTAAAGGCTTATCCTCACTGAAGTTATCCAAGCCTGCATGTACAAGAATAAATTTTTTCCCGTCATTCTCTACGACCTCGTAAGTCTCCGACTCCTCCAGATATGCAAGCATATCCTGCTGCTCTTCACGGGAGAGCTTTCCAAACTGCTTTGCGGTGACCTCTCCGCCGTTCTGCATCCATACGGAATAAAGCCAAATACATTCCGCCGACAAAGAGTCAATCGTTTCCTCGGTGATTTCCACGGTCAGTTCCTTCATACATTCATACATCATGTAGTCATGGTTCCCTATGATGTAGGTTACGTTCGGACGCAACATTATATCCTGCATAACCTTAATCGGTTCAGGTCCTCTGTCCATCGCATCACCAAGAATATAAAGCTCGTCTTCCTCTGATAAATCGATCCTGTCAAGCATCTCTTTGTATTCGGCATAACAGCCGTGAATGTCTGAAATGATGTAACGCATTTTCTCCTCCCAAGAATAATAGGCTTTCTTATGCGGCAAAGGCATATGCGCCGATATTTGTCCTGTATATACTTTATTTACCTTCCCCGGACAAGATAGCTTCAACCGCACTCCTTTTTTCGTAAAGAACACAGCCGCCGACATGACCGTCCGCCAATATATCGCCTTCACGCAGAGCGGTGAACAACGGCGACTTTAGCGCCTGTCTCAAAGAGGTATCACGAACATTTGTATCCGAATACGGAGAAAATGGGCAAGGCTCCGCTCCGCCATGAGAGTTGATATGGAAGAAGCCTCGGCCTGCGGCAATACAGCCGCCAGAGCTTTTCTCATCGCCGGGGAACGACACAAATACCATCTCCTGATATTCCTCACGCAGCCGCGCAATTCCTTCTTTCAGGACCGTGCGTTCTTCTTCGCCGGGCGCAAGTTCTCTGCTTTCCTCTGTTACTGGTACAAATTCCACATAGACCACCAGCTTGCAGTCACGCTCCGCAAGCGTGTCAAGAAATTCATGTGAAACGACCTCGCTGACATTTCGCGTTGTCACCGTGACAGAAACACCAAACAACAGTTTCTTACCGTGCAGCACGTCCATGTTGGAAATCAGTTTTTCATATACACCTTTTCCACGGCGTTCGTCGGTCTCCTCTTTTCCGCCCTCAATGCTCATGACCGGAATCAGATTGCGGCATTTATCAAACAGCATAAAGTAAGCATCATCCATATACGTACCGTTTGTAAAGATTGGGAAGATGATGTTCGGCATCTTTCCTGCCGCTTCAATAATGTCACGCCGCAGCATCGGTTCCCCACCGGCCAGAAGGATATAGCTTACTCCGATTTCATCCGCCTCCTGAAAGATCGCAAGCCATTCCGCATCGGAAAGCTGGCACACCGGCGCTGCATCCACGGTAGCGTGATTGCAGCGTGAATAGCAGCCGGCACAGTGAAGGTTGCAGTTGCCGGTGATACTGGCAATCAAAAACGGGGGAATATGTTCTCCTGCTTTCTCAGCCTCCGCCCGACGCTTTGACGCTTTTTTGCTTGCCGCCGCAAACCGAAGCATGAAAGCGCTCTCACGGGGATCTTTCAGGGTGGCTTTCAAAGACTCCGCCACGATCGTCTCAACGCCTTGAGTCATATATTCCTGAATGTCAAATTTTTCATCCATAATATGCATTATCCTTTACTTTTTTCGGTTAATTTGCCGAGCAGCTCATACAGAATCCCGTATAAAAGCTGCGCTTTTTCCGGCTCTAAATCCACACAGGCGGCGAGACGCTGCGGCACGGAGAGCGCCTTTTCACGCAAAGCAGTTCCTGCCTCGGTTATGGAAACGATCAGATCCCGTTCATCCTCGGTCGAGCGGCGTCGCGCCACATACCCCTTTTCCTCCAACCGTTTCAGCAAAGGCGTCAGCGTGCTGGAATCAAGGTACAGGTATTTGCCGACCTCCTTCACCCGCAGCTCCTTATGCTCCCACATTACCATCATCGTGATATACTGCGTGTAGGTCAGGTCAAGTTCGTCCAGGTACGGCGTATATGCTTTAACGATCTCCTTCGCACAGGCATAGAGAGGAAAACATATTTGGTTTTCGAGTTTTAGCGGATCAAATGAAATCTCCATGATTTCTGTTTCTCCTTTCTTTTACCTCCGGGTGTATATTTAAGACGCCTGCTGTTCGGCTTCATAGGCTGCACGGACAGCACGGGCCAGTTGGTCTGCGTCCGCAGAGAACGCCTGACAGCTTTTCCGCAATCTGTTCCACCGTCCAACCCTCTATAAGCCGGGGAATGGCTTTCAGATTTCCGTTGCAGCCGCCCATAAAGCTGACATTATGCACCACATTTCCGTCCAAATCCAGACTGATAAGCTGAGAGCAGGTATTTTCGGTCTTATAGTCATAATGGAACATTACAGCACCTCCTCAACCTTTGCCTTT
>CANRAZ010000015.1 GCA_947628705.1 uncultured Lachnospiraceae bacterium
TAATGGGGATAAGGCCTTCTGCCTTAAGAGCAGACATGGCGCGGTCGACAGAGGTTGATTCGATATTGCCTTTTTTCTGCTTGCCGAACTTATCAACGGCAGTATAGGTAAAAGCAGCCACTTGTTTTCCTCCTTGATTTTTTAGTATTCTCTACATTTATTCTCTATAATTCAAGTAATGTTTTCTTATTTTATGTTTCCTTTTATACTTCCATCATCGGCTTACTGCCTGTAGCTCAGCCTCTTTTCCATTCCCGGAACGTCCTGAGCGTAATTAATGCAGTTTTCAGCCGAAATCAATCCGCCGATGTAGAGGTTGTAAAGGGAATCGTCCATGGTTATCATTCCAAGCTTTTTACTGGTCTGCATGGTCGACGGGATCTGGAACGCCTTGCCTTCGCGGATAAGCGCTCTTACCGCACTCGAACCGAGCATAACCTCAAATGCCGCCACACGTCCGTGGGAGCTTTGAATCGGCAGAAGCTGCTGGGAAATTACACATTCGATAACGCTGGCAAGCTGAACCCTGATCTGCTGCTGCTGATGAGGAGGGAAAACGTCAATAACACGGTTTATGGTGTCCGCAGCGCCGTTCGTGTGAAGCGTGGAGAAAACCAAGTGACCTGTTTCAGCCGCCGTAATGGCCGTTTGAATGGTCTCGTTATCTCTCATCTCACCTACGAGAATTACGTCAGGGTCCTCACGGAGAGCAGCTCTGAGCGCGCCCGCATAGTCCTTGGTGTCATCACCGATTTCTCTCTGGTTTACTATCGACTTTTCATGTCTGTGAAGGTACTCGATCGGGTCCTCCAATGTGATAATGTGTCTGGAATATGTATTGTTGATTACATTAATCAGAGAGGCAAGCGTCGTTGACTTTCCCGAACCCGTTGCCCCGGTAACCAGCACCAGACCTCTTTTTCTTGTGATAAGATCCTGAACCGACGCAGGAAGTCCGAGTTCTCTGGGAGCCGGAATCTTGAACGGAAGGAGTCTCATTACCATTGCCAGGGTTCCGCGCTGTCTGAAAACGTTTACACGGAAACGGCCCTTTCCCTGAAGCGAATAAGCGAAGTCAATCTCGCCGTACTGCTCCATTATTTCCACAAGTCTTGCGTTGTCTGCGTAAAGCGGAACAACAATGTCGGCAATTTCTTCCGGCGTCATTACATGATTATCTTTTTCTCTTAAATCTCCGTCAATACGGTAGATGACAGGTCTTCCTGCCGTCATATGGATATCGGACGCATGTCTTTCTACCGCTAAGAGAAGAATCTCGTCAAGCGTCTGCTTTGCTACTATGTCTCCCATCGTTATGTAAACCCCATTCGTTATTTATTCGTCAAAGGAAATCCTTACCATTTCAGGATAAGAGGTGATTCCGTTCAACACATGTTTTGTAGCAGCCATACGAAGAGTGTTCATTCCGTTTCTGAGAGCTGCTTCCTTAAGAGCCTCAGTGCTTTCATTCCTTGCAATGATTCCCTTCATCTCTTTGTTTACTTCCATTATCTCGTAAACACCGATTCGTCCTTTGTAGCCGATGTTATTGCACTCAGAGCATCCAACCGGGTCATAGATCGTACATTCCTCGTCCAAAGGAACCTTCATGATGTTTTTCTCGTCCTCTGTTGCCTGTCTTGCCTTTTTGCAAAGAGGGCAAAGCCTTTTGACAAGTCTCTGCGCGATAACTCCCACAACCGAGTCTGCAACAAGATAGCTTTCAACGCCCATATCCTCAAGACGGGAAATCGTTGCCGCCGAACTGTTTGTGTGGAGCGTGCTTACAACCAAGTGACCGGTAATAGCCGCCTGCACTGCAATTGCCGCCGTCTCGCCGTCTCGAATCTCACCTATCATGATAATGTCAGGGTCCTGACGGAGAATGGAACGAAGGGCCGATGCAAAGGTCAGACCTGCTTTCGCATTTACATGAACCTGATTGATTCCGTCGATATTCGCCTCGACAGGGTCCTCAACGGTTATGATGTTTACGTCTTCCTTGTTAAGCTCGCTGAGCGCCGTGTAAAGCGTCGTTGACTTACCGGAACCTGTAGGACCCGTAACAAGGATAATTCCGTTAGGGTTCTGGAGAATGTGGTCGAACACCTTCATCTCATCCGGGTCAAAACCGAGCTGCGCCTTATCTCTGCTGAGCGCCTGCTTCATCGCAAGACGCATTACGCATTTTTCGCCGTAAACAGTCGGAAGCATTGATACACGGATATCGTACTCGACACGGTCGACCACCTGCGTGATACGGCCGTCCTGAGGTTTTCTTTTTTCTGAAATGTCCATGCCGCCGATGATTTTAAGTCTGGCGATTATCGCCGGCATCAGGCTGATGTCGTAGCTTATCTGTTCATAAAGCGAACCGTCGATACGGTACCTTACCCTGACCCTGGTCTCAAGAGCCTCGACATGGATATCGGATGCTCTTAGTCTGGCAGCCTGTTCAATCATCGTCTTAACAAGTATTACGATTGGAGAATCGCTTACGCTGTCATCCTCCTGAAGCTCCTCCGCCATCAAATCGCCACGCTCTTTGGCGTAGGCGTCGGCAGCTTCCTGCGCTTCTTCATTTCCGTAATTCCTGTCAATGGCAAGCATTATGTCACGTGACGTTGCTATGTAAGGCTCGACCTGAAGACCGGTTATCATTGAAATGTCATCGATCGCATCCATGTCCATCGGGTCAGCCATCGCAAGCTTCAGAACATCCATTGAGTACTCATCGTAATCGAACGGAATTACCATGTGCTTACGAAGCAGCGCGCCGGAAATCTTATCTGCAATATCTGAAGGGACTCTCGCGTTAGAAAGAGACACCATCTCTACGCCGAGCTGTCTTTCAAGCGCCTTGCATATTTTTTCCTCGGTAGTGTAACCAAGCTCGACAAGAACCTCGCCAAGACGCTTTCCGCTTTCCTTCTTGACTTCAAGTCCTTTTTCAACCTGTTCTTCGGTTACTACCGACTCGGCAACAAGCATATCACCCAGCCTGCGCCTGCGAAACATCTCTGCCATTAGAGTCCTCCTGACTTGTCTGTTACTTGTGATAACAGATTATCACAAATTGCAACTTTCTGCAATAATTTTTCACCAAAAATAATCTTTTTTTTACGCTTTTTTTATACGCTTTTAACAAGAATTACTATATATTGTGTCTGACCGGCGTTTTACGCAAATCCTTCAACAATATGTCCTGAAACCTTTTTTTCAGGCTTACAGCGCTTCTTTATACTACATAATATAAGGCGCCTTCGGAAATATTTCAAATTTATTTTCGCTGTCAAATTTCACGTCATAAAATGTAAATTTTTTATGAACGAAATATGAACGCATTCCTTCGTTTTTTCATCACCTTTAACAATTTATTCATTTTTTTGCGCAATTTTGTCAATAATTTACAGTCCGATTTTATCTTCGCAGGCAGCATAAAATCTTGCTCTATTTGTGCATTTCCCTTTCCGCCCTTTTAATCAGGTATTCCCTATTGTTCCTCTCAGGCTTCTCAATCACCTCGTCGAGCAGCAGTTTAAGAAGCCTTCCGATTTCGGGTCCCTGCTTTACGCCCATGTCCATCAAGTCGCTGCCTTTTATTGCGAGATCCTTTACCGTCACGCACTGATGCTCCGACACGATTCGCTCGCAAAGCCTTTTCATGTCCAGTATTCTGGCGATGCTTGCGTCTATGCAGTCCGGCGACTGTGCAAGCGCGTCTGCATACTGCACCGGAATAAGGAGCCTTAAATTGTTTAAGCCTATTCTGCTTGCAAGCTTTCTTGCATCGGAGCTGCTCATATCCCACGTCATCTTAAATCTGTCGTCGTGGTGGCGCACAAGCTTCCTTACCGTTTCTACGGTTTCGTTATCGTACTTAAGCCTTTTTAAAATTTCCTCCGCCATAACCGCAGAAAGCTTCTGATGCCCGTAAAAATGCGCGACCTTACCCTTCATAAGCTTTGTCTGAGGTTTTCCGATGTCATGCAGGAGCATCGTAAGACAGAGAATCTGCTTTTCCTTTGGAGTAAATTCTTCATCAAGCTTTATTTTTTTCAGCGACTTTTCAATTTTCGGGTGGGCATTTCCGTTTATTCCGATGCCGCCCTTCGCTTTTTTAACGCCGTTTCCGTATTTTTTTGAACCGTCTTCATTTCTGTCACGGACGGTTTTTTCGGCGGCGTCCTCAGTCTCATTCATTCCTGCAAGCCTTTGAATCGCCTTAATGCTTACAAGCGTATGATCCGCCACGTTGTAGATATGATGCGGATTTTCCTGTTCTGTTGCCGCAGCCCTGTCCCACTCAGGAAACACAACGGCAGTTATTCCCGCTCTCTCCGCCAGCTTTATTTTTTCCGGATATGCTCCCATGATCAGCTTTTGAAGCTCGATGCGTATACGTTCTGCGCTTATGCTTTTCAGGCCTTGGACAAGCTGCCTCATTGCGTTAAAGGTCTCTTCTTCTATATCAAAGCCAAGCTCTGACGCAAACCGCACCGCCCTCATTATTCTCAGCGCATCCTCGCTGAAGCGTTCTCTTGGGTTGCCGACGGCTCTTATTATTCCTTTTTCAAGGTCGGACATTCCGTTAAAAAGGTCAACGAGACCGTCGGTATCATTGTAAGCCATTGCGTTTATCGTAAAGTCCCGGCGAAGCAGATCCTCTTTCAGATTCCGGGTGAAGGTCACCTCGCTCGGATGTCTGCCGTCCTCATATTTTCCGTCTATACGGTAGGTCGTCACCTCAAAGCCTTCTCTGTCGAGAAGCACTGTGACAGTGCCGTGTTCAATACCCGTGTCAACCGTCTTTCTGAACAGCCCTTTTACCTCCTTGGGCGAAGCATTTGTGGTAATATCCCAGTCTTTAGGAGTCCTGCCAAGCACGCTGTCTCTGACGCAGCCGCCCACGGCGTAGGCTTCATAGCCTGCATCTGTTAAAATGCCAATTATTTTTTTTACCTTTTCGGGCATTTCAATCTTTAACAAAACCTGCGTCCTCCCGGTATCCTGTCTTTGATTACTGCGTCGGCCGCCTTTTTTCCGCCGGCGTTTTTAAAGCCGTCTGTTAAGGCAGCGCCGCCAAAAAGCCTCTGCATGACGAACCGTTTTTTTAATCAGTATATAAAAATTCAGGGAACCTTCTTTTAGACGGTTCCCTGAACACAGTAGGTTAAATCCTTTGCCGAGCCGGCCGGTTACGAACCCGTCTCGGATCACTCTTCAACGGTAACCGTAATCTTATTAAGCTTCCAAATATCCCTGACATATTCCTCAATAGTTCTGTCAGAGGTGAACTTTCCTACCTTAGCCACCTGCGTAAGAGCCATTTTTGCCCAGCGGTCTTCATCCTTGTAAGCTTCCTCAACACGCTTCTGCGCATCTGCATAGGAGCGGAAATCCTTTAAGATGAAGTACTGGTCTGCACGGTCGTAGCTTCCGTCAAGCAGAGAATTGTAGATTTCTCTGAACAGCTCCGTATCGTCCGGCGAGTAGAAGCCGTTTATCATCTGCGTCATCACGAGACGGATATCCCCGTCCGTGTTGTAGATTTCCCTCGGATGATAACCGCCGTTGTTCTCGTAGTTGATTACCTCGTCGGAGGAAAGGCCGAATATGAATGCGTTCTCCTCCCCGACCTCTTCAACTATTTCAACGTTTGCGCCGTCCATTGTTCCGAGAGTTACCGCACCGTTAAGCATGAACTTCATGTTGCCTGTGCCTGAAGCCTCCTTGGAAGCCGTGGAAATCTGTTCTGAAACGTCTGCCGCAGCAAAAATCCACTCAGCGTTTGAAACACGGTAGTTCTCAATAAATACGACCTTAATTTTTCCGTCGATAGTCTTATCATTGTTCACAACATCCGCAACGCTGTTTATAAGCTTGATAATAAGCTTTGCGCGGCGATAGCCTGCGCTTGCCTTTGCGCCGAAGATGAAGGTTCTCGGATAAAACTCCATGTCAGGATTTGCTTTGATCTGATTGTAAAGGTACATGATGTGCATTATGTTGAGAAGCTGACGCTTATACTCATGGAGCCTCTTAACCTGCACGTCAAATATGGAACGAGGATTTACCTCGATGCCGTTGTGCTCTTTAATGTATTCGGCAAGACGCACCTTGTTCTGGTACTTGATGTTCATGAACTCCTTCTGTGTCTTCTTGTCGTCAAGATAAACAGAAAGCTCTTTCATATGGTCAAGGTTTGTAACCCACTCGTCTCCGATTTTTGAAGTTACCCAATTTGCAAGGAGAGGATTGCCGTGAAGCAGGAAGCGTCTCTGCGTAATGCCGTTTGTCTTGTTGTTGAATTTCTCAGGCCACAGCTGGTAGAAATCCCTGAGCTGCTCGTTTTTGAGAATCTCTGTGTGGAGTCTTGCAACACCGTTTACGGAGAAGCCTGCAACGATCGCAAGGTTTGCCATCTTTACCTGACCGTCCATAATGATTGCCATCTTCTCAATCTTGGAGTAGTCGTTAGGATACTTATTCTGAAGAAGAATAATGAAACGCCTGTTGATCTCCTCAACAATCTGGTAAATACGAGGGAGCAGTCTTGAAAAAAGCTCAAGCGGCCATTTTTCAAGCGCCTCCGCCATGATAGTGTGGTTTGTATATGCACAGGACTTGCTTGTAACCTCCCAAGCCTCGTCCCAGCTGAGGTAGTAGTCATCCATGAGTATTCTCATAAGCTCAGGAACCGTAACGGTAGGGTGCGTATCGTTGAGCTGGAACACAACCTTCTCGTGAAGCTTACGGATATCGTTATGGTTTTCCATATATTTTGCAACCGCACGCTGAACGCTTGCCGAAACAAAGAAATACTGCTGTTTAAGCCTCAGCTCCTTGCCGGCATAGTGGTTGTCGTTAGGGTAAAGCACCTCACAGATCGTGTGAGCAAGATTCTGCTGCTCGACCGCCTTGTGGTAATCGCCCTTGTCAAACTCTGCAAGATTGAAGTCCACAATCGCCTCTGCGTCCCATATGCGGAGCGTGTTTACGACATTGTTGCCGTAGCCCACAATAGGATAATCGTAAGGCACGGCTCTTACAGACTGATAATTTTCCTGAACGAAATGCTCTCTGCCGTTTTCGTCCTTTGCGTAGCGTACATAGCCGCCGAATTTAACCTCACAGGCATACTCGGAACGCTTGATTTCAAACGGGTTCCCGTCTCTTAACCAATCGTCAGGCTTCTCAACCTGAAAGCCGTTTTCAATCGCCTGCTTGAACATGCCGTATTTGTAGCGGACGCCGCAGCCGTAGGCAGGATAGCCCAGAGTTGCAAGCGAATCAAGGAAGCATGCTGCAAGCCTTCCCAGACCGCCGTTTCCAAGAGCCGGATCCGGTTCCTGCTCCTCAACGTTTTCAAGGTCGATTCCAAGCTCCTCAAGAGCCTTCTTGATGTCCTTGTTTGCCTTGAGATTGATGATGTTGTTGCCGAGAGCCCTTCCCATAAGGAATTCCATCGAAAGATAATAAACAGTCTTAGCGTCCTGCTTTTCTATTTCCTTCTGGGTAGCCGACCACTGGTCAACGATATAATCCTTTACGGCATATGCAACTGCCTGATAGATCTGCTGCTGTGAAGCATCCTCTACCGTTCTGCGGTAAAAGGTTTTCAGATAATCCTGTACGTTCTTCTTGAACTCTTTTTTGTTGATCTGCATTTCATTCCTCCATTTTGAAGCGGTTCGTTTCTAAGGTTTATGACGCTTCGGCACAAACCTGCGGCTTTTGCCTGCTGTCCTTATGCTCAGCCGTACTGCTGCCGGCTCCGGCTCTTATCCTTTGTCATGCTGCCACGAAACGCAGCTAGCGCCTGCGAACGCTCAGGACGACGTCTTCGCCGTTAAGCGACCATTCTTTGCTTATTTCGTCCTTTTCGCCGTATCTTATTTCGTCCGCCATTACGATGCGTTTGATCTCTTCTTCATTGTTCCTGCATATTTCCTCGATCTTAACGTTGCCGGAAATGCCAAGGACAATTTTATCCATGACCTCAAAGCCCGAATCCTTACGCATAGTCTGTACTTTTGAAATAATTTCTCTTACGAAGCCCTCTTCAATAAGCTCCTCTGTAAGATTGGTGTCAAGCACTACCGTAACACCCCTGTCCGTGGCGGAAACATAGCCTTCCTTCTGAGCTGCTTCAATAAGGAGATCCTCTCTCATTATCTTTTCTTCCACGCCGTCGAGCACAATGCTTACCCCGTCCGATTCATTGAGCTCTTCAATAGCTTTTGCACTGTCAAGACCGGCAAGCGCCTCCTTAACCGCTCCAATCCGCTTTCCGAACCTCTTGCCGAGAGTCCTCAGCTGCGGCTTAAAGCTGTAGCTGGTGAATTCGCTTACGTCTTCACTGAATATTACCTTCTTTACGTTAAGCTCCTCTTCGATTATCTCAACGTAGAAACCGTCAAGACCCTTTTCGCTCTTAACGTACATTTTTGCAATCGGCTGACGCTGCTTGATGTTTGCGGAGTTCCGGCACGCACGTCCCAGAACGACCACCTCAAGCACCTTTTCCATGTCCGCCTCAAGCTCTTTATCGATCCATTCCTCTTTTACGGAAGGGAAATCGCAAAGATGGACGCTCTCCGGAGCGTCTTTGTCAAGACTGCAAACCAAATTCCTGTAGATATCCTCCGTCATGAAAGGAATCATCGGGGCAGCAGCCTTTGCAACGGTAACGAGCGCCGTGTAAAGAGTCATGTAAGCGTTTATCTTGTCCTGCTCCATGCCCTTTGCCCAGAATCTATCCCGGCACCTGCGCACATACCAGTTGCTCATTTCGTCAACAAAATCGTCGAGCGCTCTTGCCGCCTCCGGTATCTGATAGGAATCAAGGCAGTTATCCACAGTTTTTACGACCGTGTTAAGCTTTGAAAGCAGCCATTTGTCCATTACCGCAAGCTTGTTATAGTCAAGACTGTATTTTGTTGCGTCGAAGCTGTCTATATTAGCATAGAGAACAAAGAAAGCATAGGTGTTCCAGAGGGTCCCCATGAACTTTCTCTGTCCTTCCAGAACCGCCTTTCCGTGGAAGCGGTTAGGGAGCCAAGGTGCAGAGTTCACATAAAAATACCACCTTATCGCATCGGCTCCGTACTCCTTAAGGGCCTCAAACGGATCCACCGAATTTCCCTTGCTTTTACTCATTTTCTGCCCGAATTCATCAAGCACAAGTCCCAAAACGATTACGTTTTCATAAGGAGATTTGTTAAAGAGAAGAGTGGACTCGGCCATAAGCGAGTAGAACCAGCCTCTTGTCTGGTCAACCGCTTCTGATATGAACTGTGCCGGGAACTGCTGCTCAAAAACCTCCTTGTTCTCGAACGGATAGTGATGCTGCGCAAAAGGCATTGCTCCGCTGTCGAACCAGCAGTCGATGACCTCAGGCACTCTGTGCATCGGCCTTCCGCACTTCGGGCAAGGAACCGTCACCTCGTCGATGTACGGTCTGTGAAGCTCTATGTTTTTATTGTCAGGGTTCCCGCTCTTCTCCGCAAGCTCCTCTCTTGAGCCTATCGACATCATTTCGCCGCACTCGCAGGTCCAGATGTTCAGCGGAGTTCCCCAGTAACGGTTTCGGGAGATGCCCCAGTCCTGAATGTTTTCAAGCCAGTTTCCGAAACGTCCCTCGCCGATTGAAGGCGGTATCCAGTTTACTGTTTTATTGTTCCTTACAAGGTCGTCCCTTACGGCTGTCATTTTTATGAACCACGACTCTCTCGCATAATAGATAAGCGGAGTATCGCATCTCCAGCAGAACGGGTAATCGTGTTCAAACTTCGGTGCGGAGAACAGGAGTCCCCGTCCGTCCAAATCCTTAAGCACCTCCGGATCAGCCGCCTTTACGAAAAGCCCGGAGAAAGGGGTCTCCTTAGTCATCTGGCCTTTTCCGTCAACAAACTGAACGAATGGAAGGTCATATTTTCTTCCGACGTTCGCATCGTCCTCGCCAAAGGCAGGCGCAATATGGACTATGCCGGTACCGTCCGTCATGGTTACGTAGCTGTCGCAGGTGATGTAATGTCCCTTCTTGTTCTGTGCCTTAGCCTTTTCGGCGCTGCACTCAAAAAGAGGCTCATATTCTCTGTATTCAAGCTCCCGTCCCTTATAGGAAGCAAGAATCTCATAAGCTTTTGTTTCTTCGTTTCCAAGAGGGCCTAACACACGGTCCAGAAGCTCCTCCGCCATGTAATAAACATAGCCGTCGGCAGCCTTTACCTTGCAGTAGCTGTCGTCAGGGTTCACGCAGAGAGCCACGTTTGAAGGCAGAGTCCACGGAGTCGTCGTCCACGCAAGGAAATATGCGTCCTCGTCCTTTGCCTTAAAGCGCACTACCGCGGAACGCTCCTTTACGGTCTTATAGCCTTGGGCAACCTCGTGTGAGGAAAGAGGAGTTCCGCAGCGCGGGCAGTAAGGCACAATCTTAAAGCCCTTGTACAAAAGCCCCTTGTCCCAAATGGTCTTAAGAGCCCACCATTCAGATTCGATGAAATTGTCGTCGTAGGTTACATACGGGTTGTCCATGTCAGCCCAGAAACCGACGGTGCCGGAAAAATCCTCCCACATGCCCTTATATTTCCAAACCGATTCCTTGCACTTGCGGATAAACGGATCCATTCCGTACTCTTCAATCTGCTCCTTGCCGTCAAGCCCAAGCAGTTTTTCAACCTCAAGCTCTACAGGCAGACCGTGGGTGTCCCAGCCGGCCTTTCTCGGAACATAATAGCCCTTCATCGTGCGGTAACGGGGAATCATGTCTTTTATTACTCTTGTAAGAACGTGACCGATATGAGGCTTTCCGTTCGCAGTCGGAGGGCCGTCATAAAAGGTGTAGGTCGGGCCGTCCTTTCTGTTTTCCATAGATTTTCTGAAAATATCGTTTTCTTTCCAGAATTTCTCGACAGCCTTTTCACGGCGGGCGAAATCCATGTTTGTCTCAACCTTGTTGTACATGTCTGTCTGTCCTTTCCTGCCGCGCAATGCGGCTTTTCTTCCAAAAAAGGGTAGTCTACCGTAATTCTACCCAACAATATTATTATATTATTACAGTTTTTGTCAACTGTAAAAACTGCCAAAGAAACCTTGTTCCACGGGGCTTTCTTTGTGCGTATGTCAATATCGGCCGACGGCTGAGCGCAGGACTCCGGCTGATTTTACCCGTATTTATAACGCGCTTAACGTCCGTTAATATGCCTTGCCCCAGTAAACCAGCGACTTGGCAGGCTTGCCGCAGCATATGCACCTGTCTGAGAGCTTTTCCTGCTTAAAAGGCATGCACCTTGAAGTAAGTCCTGCCTCTTCCTTAATTTTAAGCTCACAGTCTAAATCTCCGCACCACATTGCCTTGATGAAGCCCGGCTTTGTGTCGGCAGCCTCTTTAAAGCCGTCCCATGTAACAGCCTCGTAGGTATGCGCGTCTCTGTGCGCGCGCGCCCTCTCAAGCATATCGCTCTGCATCTTTTCAAGTATCTCTCCGACCCTTACGTCAATTTCGTCAAGCGAAACCGCAGTCTTTTCTCCGTTGTCACGGCGGCAGACAATTGCCTGATTAGCCTCAATGTCCTTCGGGCCGATTTCAATTCTTAAAGGAATTCCTCTCATTTCCTGTTCAGCGAACTTCCAGCCCGGACTCTTGTCTGAATCGTCAACCTTGACCCTGAAGGCTCCCAGCTTTTCCTTAACTGCGGCGGCCGCCTCAAGCACGCCCTCCTTTTTCTGCGCAATCGGAATTATCGCAACCTGAACAGGCGCAATCCTCGGAGGAAGCACAAGTCCCGAATCGTCTCCGTGAACCATAATTATCGCTCCGATGATTCTTGTCGAAAGTCCCCAGCTTGTCTGGTGAACATATTTAACCGTGTTGTCCCTGTCGGTAAAGGTCACGTCAAACGCCTTTGCAAAGCCGTCTCCGAAATTATGGGAGGTTCCCGACTGCAGAGCCTTTCCGTCGTGCATAAGCGCTTCTATCGTGTAGGTCGCCTCTGCTCCCGCAAACTTTTCCTTGTCGGTCTTGCGTCCCTTTATCATCGGAATGGCAAGCACCTCTTCGCAGAAATCCGCATACACGTTAAGCATCTGGATAGTTCTTTCCTCAGCCTCTTCAGCCGTGGCATGAACCGTGTGTCCTTCCTGCCACAAAAACTCTGCCGAGCGCAGGAACGGCCTCGTCGTCTTTTCCCAGCGCACGACCGAGCACCACTGGTTGTAAACCTTTGGCAGATCCCTGTAGGATTCTACTATTCTGGAATAAAGGTCACAGAAAAGCGTTTCAGAAGTCGGTCTTACGCACAGACGCTCCGTAAGCTCCTCTGTGCCTCCGTGAGTGACCCATGCCACCTCCGGCGCAAATCCCTCAACATGATCCTTCTCTTTGTTGAGAAGGCTCTCAGGTATAAACATAGGAAGATATACGTTCTCGACGCCCACGGCTTTAAAGCGCGCGTCCAGCTCCTTCTGAATGTTTTCCCATATGGAATAGCCCGCAGGCCTTAATATCATGCAGCCCTTAATGCCGCTGTATTCAACCAGTTCAGCTTTTTTAACTATATCGGTATACCACTGCGCAAAGTCCTCGTCCATTGAGGTAATGGCTTCAACCAGCTTCTTATCTTTTCCCATTGTAACCGTAAATCCTTTTGCATATTAATGTAGTGTGATTTTAGGTCCCTCTCCAGAGACCGTGCCGAAACGGCGGCAAACAAGGCTTTTTTCGCTGCAAAGTCTTTACAAAAGCCCTAATCAGCCTGCCTTTGGGGGCACCACCCCATAGTCAGCATACTTGTCTAGTGTAAGCACATTTTTTTAATTTGTCAAGGGCAAGATGTCAAGTTTTCAGCGGCGGACGCGTTCCGCCAGCCGTCATGTTTTAAACATATTGCTCTGCTTTGGGATCGATTGCTATTTTTCTTCCACGTAAAGGCATTAAGATAAAACCGTCAGCATAAATTTTATTGCAAAACTATAAAATACGGTGCAAAATCTTGAAAAAAATCAAATTCGGCAGTCTCTTTTTCTCAATACTTCTTCCATTGGCGATAGGCTCTGCGACGTCGCTTCTGGTAAACAAATTCAGCAGCTTTGACCCTTATGAATATATGCCGCGCTTTACTCCCCCCGATATAGTTTTTATAGCGGTGTGGACGGCGCTCTATGTGCTGATGGGAGTTTCAAACTACATAATAAACAATCATTCCGATACGTCGGAGGCGGAGCTTCGCCAAGCAAATTCCACTTATATATATTCGCTTGCGGTAAATGTGGTTTACAGCATATGCTTTTTTATCTGCAAATGGCCTCTGCTGTCGTTTTTTGTCTGTCTGTACCTTGCAATTGTAATCATACAGACCATATGCCAGTATTTTCACATCAGAAAATCCGCCGCATGGCTGCAGGTTCCCTATGCTCTTTGGGTCAGCTTTGCTTCCGCTCTTACCTTTGCGGTATGGTGGCTTAACTGGTAGGCGCGCCGGATAAAGGGAATTTCAGTGTCTCCTGCGCACGATATCCCCGAATTCTCTAAGGCTGTACATGTTTGTGCAAATTATACAAGACAATAAATCGATTTTACTTTAGAAAAGTAATTTCAAAAATGACTTTTCCGCAAAAAAGATTGGCTACTTTACGAATAGTTTTATTTGATAATTTTGATATAATTTTTATTGCATGGAAATCCGGCGCAATATCCCCCAGTCCTTATAAAAGGCTGTCTTACCGGTATGATCTTACCATCCCCTAATTTTCTTCAAAGGGCAGCAGCTCCCTTTTCTAACTATTGTTATCCGGATTCCATGCAAATATATTTTCCGTCTCGCTGACCACTGACTTTATAATAACAAGTCCTATCGGTCCTAAGATAAAGCCGCTTACGCCAAAGAGCTGTATTCCGATGTACATCGACATTATAGTATAAATCGGTTTTACTCCGATCTTATCCCCCAGAAGCTTCGGCTCAAGGAACTCCCTTACTATCTGACAGGCGCCGTAGATTATAAGCAGGGTAAATCCTTCCTTCAGGCGTCCGTTAAAAAAGGTTATGACCGTCCATGGGCCCAGTATCATTCCGCTGCCAAGCACCGGCAAAGCGTCCATCGCCCCTATTCCGAGTCCGATGAGCAGGGCGTAGGGATTCCCAAGAAACGCCAGTCCCAGCGAGCTTATTGCCGCGATTATCAGCATTAGTATGAGCTGAGTTTTAAGATACGCGGCTCCTGCTTCCGAAAACTTGTCGCAAATCCTTGTAACAACGGTTTTTTCACGTTCCTCCGCCTTCTTACTGGTGACCCGTTCATAGAGAATAAGCACGGCGGACACAAAAATGATTAAAATCACGCCCAAAAAGGCAACCAATATACCTGCAAAATTCAGCGTGATTTCCGTAACGCTGTCAATCAGCCATGACGATATCCTGTCTATGATCCCGCTTTCCTCAAAAATCATATTCCTTGAGGTTCCGATTTCCCTGCCTAAAATCCCGTCGGCTTTTGAGCACAGATTTTCTACTTCATTAAGAACCGCAGTCTCATATTCCGGAAAATGTTCGCTTAATCTTACAAGCTGCACCCATGCTATTTTTCCGAGAAAAAACAGCACGCAGCTTATGATTCCCATTACAATAAGAATCCCTGTAATGCTGCTGAACATAACAGGGAAGCGCAGCTTGCGGCTCATAAATTTTACAAACGGCGTCAAAAGCCACGCAAGAAAAAAGGCGAAAATAAACGGAAGAAAAAGAGGCAGCAGATATCTGAACGAAAGATACACTGCCGCCGTGACCGCAAAAATTATAAGTATATGCCTTGCTTTCTCCGTTCCCATGCCTGCCTCCGTCGAAAAGTGCCGTTAAAAATGCCGCGGCAAATTACTTCCCTGATAATAGAGTATGCCGGAATGGCGGGAACATATACTGTTTTTTTAATATTTACAAAATCTTGCCTAACCCTTAATCATCGATGATACAATCGGGAAACATTTCATATATCTTCTCTTTTTCTTCTTCTGTAAACTTGTCTCCAGAACAAATATATTCGAGATTATCAAATCCTCCCAATTCATCAATGGAATCATACTGCTTTTTCCCATAATTAAAAGTCAATTTAGCGGCATCCGGAAAGAATTCTGCCAAATCTTTGACTTTTACGTAGGTACCTCTAGTAAATATGCCAAAATTTTCACTTTCAAAATCAGTACCGCTAAAAGAAATTATTTTACCTCCGCCTCCTTCGGTAAAAAAAATCCTGCATGAATATGAAGAATAATCAATATATTTCTCTTTTAAGCACTTTAATACCGAGCGATATGTGTCCTCTATGTTATCCAGCTTTTCTTCTATGCGCCCTCCTGCCGTTAAGTCAAAAGTAATATTAATTTCCCTTTTTTCATTGTCTATAGACGCACCGTCTAATTCCCAATAATTGCCGTACGCATTATGGCACGATGAAAATATAAAAATTAAAAATTTATTCCGATTGAAAAAAATTATGGCTATATATATTACCGCAACTGCAGCTATAATCCCTACAAGGTATTTTTTTAGCTTTTTTTGACCAATATTGTATTTCTTACTTACAATGATTACAATAGCTACGGATACCGCAAGAGCAGTAACAAGCGCAATTATAGAAGGAAGGGATAAATTCTTGCTTTTATTGTTTGTTCTTTCTTCTGAAGAAGTCTTACTGTTGAAATTATTGGAGCTTTGTTTAATTTTTTCTTTTTCCGCAAAGCCATTATTCGTATATAAAACAAATTCAGTTACAGAAAGCGGTTTGATTTCGTATTCAAGCGTGTTATCTGTTACGCCTATAGGCGAATCAGGCTTGTTAATGATTGGATTGCCGAAACTGCTTCCTTTTCCGTCATAGTTCGTGTACATATTTATGGCTAAAATTTGAAATTTGTTTTCATCAAATGACCAGAGCGTGGCAAAATACACATTGTTTTCAGCAAACACACCAAGCACGTCGGGCAGTCTTCTGCCTTCCTCGTCGCACTTCTGCTTCATTTTGTCCAGATAGCCATCCGTGCTGTAAAACCAGTCTGAACCGGCATTAGAAAGATTGTTTTCCCAGTTATATGCCGAAAACCTGTTGCCTCCAAGTCTGAATAACTTAGCTTTCATCGTCTTAAGATTTACGCCGCTGTTAACGCCGTAAATATACGGCGAAATCTCAGTTTCCTCTTCATCAGGATTTACAGTCACTGTGCCAGCATACGCAGAAGTGATTAAAACTATAAAAAGAAATACCGTGATGATTATTGATGACAAACGTTTAAAATGCTTTTTTATTTTGCCGGCCATAACTACTCTCTATAAATGTACAAAATATTGCCTAAACGTTTCACAAGGGGTGCAAAATGAACTTGCTTTATTTGAGTGCGAAAAGAGATCAATAAGCTGCACCGCCGATTACGATACCAGCTCACAGCTTACAAGCGCGCACCCCTCCGCCGCAGCCTCCTCCAAAAGCTCTTTTCCGTCGGAAAGCTCATAATCCAATGTATTTTTTCTGATTTTTATGCCTTCCTTGACGAAATATGTATTGCTTGCCTTAGCTCCGTCAATCTTTATGCCAAGCCTTTCAGGAGAAAACAGTACGGTGTTTCTGTCCGCCCTTTGTTTACCCTCTGCTTCCGCTGCAAATTTCACTATAGTCTCTGCTAAAAACTCAGGCGTGCAGTGGGAACTGTCAAGGACAAGGTCGTAATTATTAAAGTTGAGATAATCGAGGGAATAGTATCTTTTGAATCTTTCGTCCTCACTGTTTGCCCTTGCAACAAGTCTTTTTCTGCATTCTTCAAGCGTTTCATAGTTTTCAACTTCCCCTCTTTTCTTATCGTTGAATACTCTTTCCGACGCCACGTCGAGGCTTACGGTAAGAAAGACCTTAAAGCTTTTTTCCACAAAATTCCACGCAAGACGGGAATCAAAAACTATGTTTTTGTCGGTATTTTCTCTGGCTGTTTTTGCGGTTGCATCGTCAATCATGCGGTCATATGCAATATCGCCGCCCATATGCTTATTCATTTCAAGCACATCCATTCCGCGTTCCTCCGCCATCTTCCTCTGGATCTTACCGGTGGAGTAAATCTCAAAGCCGTACTTTTTGTTAAGTATTTCGCAAATTGTAGATTTGCCGCTGCCAAGGTTTCCTGTTAATGTAATGTGCATAAAATTTCCTCCGTGTCTGTATTTTATATTTTATTCATTGCTTCTGTTTCTGCTATGGCGTTTTTACCGTATATTCTTTTTGTCTGTTCCCTGCTTATTTCCCTTTTATTTTCAATTCCCGTTTTCCGGATTTTCAACAGCTTTTATATCCTTAAGAGCTTTTGAACGGGGGAGCATTATCATGTGTCCGCAGCCTCTGCATTTAAGCTTAAGGTCTGAACCGGCATAAAGCACCTCCCATTCACAGCCTCCGCATGGATGCTTTTTCTTCATCGTAAGCACAGAGCCTTGCTTTATTTCCACGGCGCCTCCCCAAAAACCAACTATTTTGTAGTGGAAAAGTTTATCACATATTGGAGATAAAAGCAAGCAAAACAAAAAAGATTGTCCGCCTGTAATTGTTTGCTTACAGTAAAGGCATCCGCCATGTACCCGTACACAACGAATGCCCTGAAATTTCAACTTTTTTCCAAGCTAACGTACATACTTACGCATCGGAAAAAGAATTGCTTAACGTGCGCCTACTCTCTGAACATTTCTTCCGGGTCGACGGTTTCTTCACCGTTCATTACCTTAAAGTAAAGGTGCGCGCCTTCCACGCTGTAGTACTTAGTCGGTTCTCCAACCATTCCTACAGCGGTTCCTTCGCTTATCTTATCGCCCTTATTAACAGAAGATGAAGAAAGCTGACCGTAGACAAAGGTATATTCTCCTGCCTTAAGTTCTACACAAAGTCCTCTCCTCGTGTCGGTATATATATCGCTTACCACCGCATCGGTACACGCCTTTGCTACCTCTCCGTTTTTTGAATCGATAAGAAGGCCGTCATTCGTCATAAACTGGCTAAGAGTTTCGTGATATATTCCGTGGTCTATACTGTACGGCATGATGATCTCACCGTCAAGAGGCTTTGCAATTCCTTCATCGGGATTAAAATCCACCTTGTTCGCCGTCGGTTTATCCGCCGGATTTTCCACTGACTCAGACTTGTCCTGTTCGCTGCCGTCCAAAACCGAAACGTCATTGCTTCCTGCGGACTGACTGTCCGGAATTTTTGTCGGCGGTACATTTGTTATGTCAGGCATTCCGCTTATCTGCGGAACGGCTGTGGGCGCAGGGTCTTTGGCTGCTCCCGTGCTTCCCTCCGTGCCGTTATCGGCAACATTTTCATTATTTATGTTGTCAAGCTCAGAGCCCTTATCCTTGTTGCTGCTCCCAATTCCTACTATCAAAAGCGCATATACTACAAAGAGACATACGAAAACAGAAATATACGCTTTTTTATTTCTGCTGAATATCTCTTTAAAAGAATTTTTTTTCTCCTTCATAGCCTTTCCTCCACTTTTATGTTTATTGATGTGATTATTCTTGACCGATAACTGACGTTTTATTCATGCGAACGCTTTATATTTTATTTGGCATATGTTATATTAAACTGAAGCGGTTTAAATTTATAGGCTTAAAGGCAGACAGAAAAGACAGAAATCAGGAGAATGAGATCCATGGAAGACGGAAAAGCTAAAATAACTGTAACAGGCAGCGGAGAAATGACAGGCGGCGAAGCTCTCTCTACCGCTGTTTCCGGTAAATTTTATAAAAAAAACGGCTCTATCTACCTATTATATGAGCTTGACGGCGAAGAAATTCAGGAAAAGCCTGTAAAACATATGCTTAAAATAAATGAAACGGCTCTGGAAATTACCAAAACATATGAAAAATTTAAGACAAAACTAAATTTTAAATTAAACGAAAAAACGGAGGCAGAATACCTGTCTCCGTTCGGATTACTTGAATTTACGGCTCACACCGACTTTTTTTCGCTTACTGAAACCAAGGACGGCATTCTGCTCGAAGCATCCTACCTTCTCTGTTCGGAAGGAGCGGATCCTTTGAGGAACAACCTCAAGATAAGCGCATCGGCCGAGGATTAAAAACAGCTGTCGGACTATTTCTTATTTTTCTTGTTTGCCTTTTCCTTTGCCCTTTCATCAGCCATCTTAAGAGCTTCCTTCTTTGCTCTTTTGAAAAATCCCTTCTTTGGCTCCTCCGTCGGCTTTGCGGAGGCGCGCAGACCTCTCACCTCAATAATGTAAATTCCGTTTACAAGAGCCTTAACCTCTTTCTTCAGCGGAATATCGTCAAAAATTTTTTCGTCGCACATAAGGTTTAAAATCTTTGGGCCGACCTTGGCCTTGACGACAGGAACCTTAGCGCCCCTCATGTACTTCGGCGTCTGCTCCATCACTATCGACGGGAAGCCTGCCTCTTTTAGTTTAAGGTGTTTTTTGTCTATTATCAGCATCGAAACCGATTGGGCTCCGGCTCTTACATCGGGCATTGCGGCTTCCTGCTTCTTCTGGAGATGTCTCCCCACAAAGAAAAGAACAACCATCGCAACCACAAGAATTGCAAGAATTATCAGAATTATTTTAAGAGCAATTGGCATAATTAATAACTCCTAACCTTTATTTTTTGTATTTTTTACCTAAAATATGATAGCAAAAGCACAGCGAAAATTCAACCGCAACTTTGCATAAGAATGTATTTTAACGTTTTAAGCTTTAATTATTTCTGTAGTACATTTCGCTGACCTTCTGATGTGCAAGCTCCGGAATTTTACGGAACTCATCTCTTGAAAGACCCTCCGTTATAATCGGCTCCCCGAATTCTATCGTTATACGCTGCGGAACTACCTTTGGTATATGCTTTTCAAAGACGTCGTCCGTGTGGCATATTGCAACAGGCACTATCGGACAGCCCGTCCTTTCCGCTATTTTAAAGCTTCCTCCCTTAAATTCAGCGACTCCTTCGCCCGAATTGCGGGTTCCGGCAGGCATGATAAAAATCGACCAGCCCTTTTGAACATGGTCAATCGCTTCCTTTATTGACTTAAGACCCTCCTTAGGATTTGAGCGATCCATAAATATACAGTTAAGTATCATCATCCACCAGTTAAGAAAAGGAACCTTTTTTACCTCCTTCTTCGAGACAAAGGCCGTAAGGTGAGTCACGGGCACAGTCTTATAAGCGACCGGCACGTCAAACATTCCTCTGTGATTGGACACAAAAAGCACAGCCGTGTTCTTCGGTATGTTTTCCTTCCCTTTAACAGTGCATCTGCATCCGGTAGCCAGCATAATCAGCTGAAAGCCGTAGCCGCAGACAATAGGCTGGCCTATTCTTGCCGCAAGCCTTGGGTTAAAAAGCTTAACCACAAGCAATATAAGCATGAACGGCAGAACAGTTGCAAAATAAAATATAAATGCTAACGCCACCAAAATAAGATGTATCATTTTACGTCCGTACCCCTTTCCTTTTTATCTCTTAATGCGATTTTTTCACCTGTCTTACGTAAGCCGTCTAAAAAGTCTTTACATTCACATCTTTCGTTTCAATTATTTCGCAGGGAAGTATCGAATTTGCGAACTCTCTGAACTTCTCTGCGCCGTCGCTTACATAAAATATGTGATGCGGAACCTCTTTTTCTTCATTCAAAAGCTCCTCCTCGCCGAGAACACGCTTAAGCTCTCTTGCCGATTCGTAGGCAGGATTGACGAGAACGACCGATTCTCCAACCACCTTGCCGATAACCCTTTTCAAAAGCGGATAGTGCGTGCAGCCGAGAACCACAGTGTCGATATCCTTATCGAGCAGCCCGGAGAGATATCTTCTTGCTATCTCCTCCGTTATCAAATCGTCCGCCCAGCCTTCTTCGACCAGAGGCACAAACAGCGGACACGCCTGACCGAAAACCTTTATCTCCGGACTGATCTCATGCAGAAACTCGCTGTAAATCCCGCTGTTTACCGTCCCCTCCGTACCGATTACTCCGATGCGGCCGTTTCTGGTGGCAATGCTCGCAGTCTTAGCGCCCGGTTTTACCACTCCGATAATGGGAACCGGTATTTCATGCCTTATCGTCTCCAAGGCAAATGCGCTTGCGGTATTGCAGGCAATGACTATGGCCTTCACCCTCTTTGACAGCAGAAATTTCACGATCTGCCTTGAATATGCCGTAACGGTTTCCCTCGATTTGTTTCCGTAAGGGACTCTTGCTGTATCACCGAAATATATAATTTTTTCGTTCGGAAGCTGACTCATTATTTCCTTGGCGACCGTCAACCCCCCGACTCCTGAATCAAACACCCCTATTGGAAGACTGTTTCCCATAATTTCCTCTTTCTAAACCTAAGGATTTTTAAATTCTGCCGCGCATGCAGCCAAGCTCTATCAGCTTTGAGATCTGCTCGTTTACGGGAAGCCCCGAAGCCTCAAACAGCATCGGGAACATGCTGATTGACGTAAAGCCCGGCAAAGTGTTTATTTCGTTAAAAACGATCTCGTCAGTTCCCTTCTCAAGGAAGAAGTCAACTCTGGCAAGCCCGAATCCGTCAACCGCATTGAAAACAGCGGCGGCGGCGTTCCGGATTTCCTCCTGCTTGCCCTCAGGCAGCTCCGGATTTATCACGGTCTTTGATTCTTCATTGTTATATTTGGCGTCATAGCTGTAAAATTCATCGGCGGCAACGACCTCTCCGACAGCCGGAACATTTGCGTCGGCGGTCACTCCCGAGCCCCCAAGTACGGCGCACTCAAGCTCCCTTCCGACTATGGTTTCCTCAACAAGTATTTTCCTGTCATGGAGCGCCGCCAGTCTAAGCGCATCCTCAAGCTCCGCCCTGTCGTGAGCCTTGCTGACGCCTCTGCTTGAGCCTGCATTGGAGGGCTTTACAAAAACAGGATATTCAAGCTCTGCTTCGACCCTTTCTGTCACACCGTCCATGTTGTCAAGCATATTCGAATAAACAGGTACATACCTTGCCTGTCGGATGCCGAGTTTGTCAACGATTATTTTTGTAAAGAACTTATCCATTGAAACGGCGCTTGCCAGAACTCCGCAGCCGACATAGGGAATACCCGAAAGCTCGAACAGTCCCTGAACCGTTCCGTCCTCGCCGTTAAGTCCGTGAAGCACCGGAAAAATGCAGTCTATGTACTCCTTGCTTATCTTCGCTCCGTCAGTAATTATCAGCCCGTGATCCGAGGAATCAGGACTTATGACTGCTCCGATTTTTGAATCAGTCCATGTACCGTTTTCAATCGCCTCTACATTATCGGCCAAGAGCCACTTGCCTGCTTTGGTGATCCCTATCATAATAACGTTATATTCCGACACGTCTATGTTTTTTATTACCGTAACGGCAGAAACGCACGAAACCTCATGCTCCGAAGAACGTCCGCCGAACAAAACAGCTATGTTTTTCATTTATATGCCTTTCTATGCCTTTTTTTCAACTTTTCACACGCCCTTTATTTTAATCAACTTTAATCGGTTAGTCAATGCCGAATTAAGCCGAGCGGCCAAATGCAAAAAACGGCGTGCCGCACTTCTGCAAGTAAATAAAAAGTTAAGAATTTTCTTGCCAAGCGGTTTCCGTTGTATTACAATGTGTTATGTGATGTCTGTACATGGATATGCAGACTGCAGCCCGGCGGCATTCCGGCGCAGAGTCCTGCATGCCGATTGCAGGAAGCGTTTTCACGCTCCGCCTGTATATCACGTCAAAATGCGGCAATACTCTATTTACAAACAGTAAAAGGAGATTTTGCCATGACAATGTACCGACAATCAAAAGAAGCGGCACTGATATACGCCAATTCCGAGGAAGAATTACATAAGATTAAAAAAGAGAAAAAGCTCTTTATCATTTTATGCGTAACAGCGTTTATTTTTGCCACTCTTGCAGGAATTATCCTTTTGGGAGCGTTCGACATAATAAGCATTTCAGAAGACGACGCCAAGCCCGGCCTGTCAGCGGCTCTTGCCAGCGGTTCGTCGCAGGAGGAGGAAAAGCTTCTCGCAGACGGCTTGCGCCGTAAGCTGCTTAGAATGCACATAGTCGCAAACTCAGACAATGATGACGACCAAGACGTAAAACTCAAAGTCAGAAACGAAATTGTAGCATGGCTTTCGGAAAACATGGATTCTGCGTCTACCAAGGAAGAAGCCATGGAATTTATCAATGAGCACAGATACGACCTTACGGCTCTCGCAAACAGCGTGCTTAAGCAGTACGGATTTAACTACACCGCCAAGGTCAGCGTCGGGACCTCTCACTTTCCCGGAAAGGTCTATGGGGACTTCTATCTGCCGGCAGGAGACTACGATGCGCTTAAAATAGTTCTGGGAAAGGGCGAAGGCCATAACTGGTGGTGCATCGCATTTCCAGCCCTTTGTCTTTTCGGCAACGCGGACTATGAGGACGAAAGCGGGGAGCGTGAATCGTATCCGCTCTTTAAGCTTGTCTTGGATGACGAGGAGTATGAGGAAATTAAGGTTGAAAACGTAAGGATAAGTTTCAGGTGCAAATGGATCGAAAACATCTGGCCGTTTTAAAAATACGCTGGCAAAACGTTTTAAAGCTGCCGGAAAAAATAAAACTATCGCTAGGGACGGAGGTTTACAGTGAAGGGAATTACAGTAAGAGCATATGGAAAAGTTAATCTGACGCTTGACGTCACAGGCATCAGACCCAACGGCTACCATGAAGTACGAATGA
This sequence comes from uncultured Lachnospiraceae bacterium, assembly GCA_947628705.1. Taxonomy (GTDB): domain Bacteria; phylum Bacillota; class Clostridia; order Lachnospirales; family Lachnospiraceae; genus UBA3775. The sequence goes on from CANRAZ010000015.1 coordinate 23,743, forward strand.
TTTTACAGAATGTTAATCTGTATGACAAGCTGACAATAAAACGAATCGTTAAAAAGGAAGTAATTCTGTCTACGGGACAGTATGCGGTGCCTGCCGGGAACGACAACCTTATTTGCAGGGCATGCAACGCTTTCTTTGAAGCGACCGGAATAAGCTCCGGAGTTTTTATTGAGCTTGAAAAGAGGATCCCTCTTGCAGCCGGAATGGCAGGCGGAAGCGCCGATGCCGCCGCAACGCTGCACGGGCTTAACGAGCTTTTTGAAACCGGCTTGAGCCAAGAAGAGCTTTGCGAGATTGGAATTAAGCTTGGGGCTGACGTGCCTTTCTGCATAATCGGAGGAACGGTGCTTGCGGAAGGCATCGGTGAAATCCTCACCCCTCTTAAAGATGCGCCTGCCTGCCACCTTCTTATCGTGAAGCCTCAGGCAGGGATTTCCACCAAACAGGTGTATGAGGCTCTTCCTCCGTTTGACGAGCTGAACCACCCCGACGTCGATGCAATGGTCAGCGCAATTGAAAGCGGCAATATAAAAGAGGTTGCCGCCAACCTTGGCAACGTGCTTGAAAGCGTAACCGCAAAGGAAATCCCCGTTGTCAACCAAATCAAAAAAGAGATGCTTGAACTGGGCGCTCTGGGCTCTCTTATGAGCGGTTCAGGAACAACGGTCTTCGGAATCTTTGACTCAAAAAATGCCGCTGAAAACGCTTTTTATAAGTTCAAATCAGGAGAACACGGCAGACAGACCTACCTTACGGGATTTATTACTCCTGATTCCGTTCATTACATTATGAATTAAATTTTTCCGTTATAATACGCAAAAAGCGCCGGACGGCTTAAACAATCCGTATCCGGCGCTCTTTTTTTCGCTACTTTACCTCCGCTGCAGTATACATATAGATCCTGCTTCCGTTTTTAAGGCTTATATCCGAGTTCCACCTCATGATATCCTCTTGTCTTACCCTGTACCTTCTTCCGATATCAAACAGGGTCTCGTTTTCCTTAACATAACAGCACACAATCTGTTTTTTCTTTTTACATTGCGACTCTTCGTAATCCACTCTGGTTATATATTCCATATCCTTCATAACGGAAAACAGGCAGTTAATGCTGATTCCTGCTTTAATCTCAAATTCACCGCCTCCGCTCTGTCTCACCTGCGCATAGTCCATGGCTGCGTATACGCTGCATTTACAGTTTACGTCCTCACCGTATTCGGGAAGCGCAACCGGAATGTGTTCGACAAATTCCAGCTCCTGTTTAAGAACCTTGATCGGTACATTTTCAGAATTGCTTCTGTAATAGCATACCACCGGTACCGCTCCTGCAATATGTATGCCCTCACCGTCACAGCTTACGTCCTCTTCAACAACCTCCGCCTCGACATGGAGTATTTCGCCAATGTCCTCCGTTCCCTCCGGCAGGGTGATTCTGTCGTTGATTTTTACGCTGTCCGTCACGGGACTAAGCAAAACCGGACAGGTCTGCTTGGATTTTTCAAGGTTCAGCGTACCCTCGGTCGCATAGGCGTCGCGCAGAAGCTCGATTTTATCCTCACAGTATATTTCCGTATCGCAGAGAATCTCAGCCGTAACCGCAATCATTCTCGCTTCTCCGTCGTCATCATTCCCGATGTCGATATTTACCTTGCCTGCTCGCGGCTTTATGAAGCACACGCAGGAGGAATCGATTCCCTCGGCAGGGATTTCCCTCTCAAAAGGTATCTCCTGTTCCCACAGTGCATAAGGGTCTTCGCTGTCCTCCGCCTGATATATGATGAAAAGCGCCAGCTTGCCTTTTAAAACGTAATAATCCTCCTCAAGCTTTGCCTCACATTCCATTAAAGAACAGGTATAATAAATTATTTTTGCAATATTCGGATTTCCGTTCATAATCCCGATTTCTTCCTTAACGGTTACCCTGTCAAGACCGGAATAGGCAAGACTGTTCACTGTCTGTTCCTCGCAGAGACACTCCGCATGTTCTCTGTCGTCAAGATCGCTCACCATCTCATATTCCTTTTCTCCAAAGCAGACAGCATTCAGCATCGCAAGGGCATTTACGCTTACCTTCCTCGGGTGGATCACGGTCACTCCGACATCCTCAAGGTTCGCGGAGACCCTCCATCTGCCTTCAATGCCGCTGTCAATTCTCATTACCTCGTCAAAATCGATTTTTCCGCTCAAGCTTGCCAGCTTCTGTTCTTCCTCGGTTACGTAAAGTATGTTAAAGGAAAGGCTGCCCTTTACATATATTTTATCGCCGGCCACCCTGTCCTCGTCAATTACTACATTCCCGACGGAAGCGGCTATTTCCGCAATATCCCCCAGCTCCTCAGGCACATTCATATCCCTGTCCAGCATAATCTGCATATCCTTTGTTCCGGACAGTTCCTTTTTTCTAAGGGTTTTCAAAACAGCTTCCATTTTTCCTCCTAAAATTTGGTTTACAAGAATTGTCTGATTGAAATATATGCACGGGGCAGGAGGAAAATTCTGTTTTACGTCTCTAAATCAAAGTTTTTTGTTCGGTTTTATTTAATAAATATTCATCTGCCGTTCTTCATCCGCTTTATATCTTCATTATTTTCAGGCTTTACAAAGCAAGTTTTTCCCTGCCGACTGTAATAACCTCTTTTGCTTCCGCATAGATAATATAAACTGTCCAAAAAGGCAATGCAATTTAATGAAAAAAATCAATTTAATTTTATTCACCCTCATATGTCTCTGCGCTGTTTCCTTCTGCGGCTGCGGCAAGGAAAAAGAGTCCCCTAAGGTTAAGGATATAGAATTTACTCTTGTGCCCGATGAGGACTTGCCTGACGCTCTTTCGGCAATTATTAACGACAAAAAGACCGGAGACATGATGCTTACCTACGCAACAGACAATGAACTCTATATTGTCAGGGGCTACGGAAGCCGTCCTACCAACGGTTATGATATTCAGGTCAAGGAGTGCTACCTCACAGATAAAAACATTGTGTTTACCACCTCGCTTATCGGCCCTGCCGAGGACGAAAACACTACCTCCGTTCCTTCATATCCGTATATTGTGGTAAAAACCGAGTATTTGGAGCAGCCCGTAAAGTTCAACACGCTTTAAACGGTTTTAACCTAAGCTCAGAAGACGTTCTGAACGGCTTTAAACTCAATTTAAAAGGTACTTTAAACGGTTTTGTCAGTAAAAAGCCGTTTTAGCCTTTTACGACACGCTTCCCCAGCCGGTCTGCGGATTCGGATAGCTGAATCTGCCCGGAAGCCTTTCGGCTTCGCTTATAATAACGGCTTTAAGACGTTCTCCGTAAAGGAACGGGTCTTTCTTTTCAACAATTCCCTCGCTCATCAGAACGGCCGCCCTTGCGCTGATAAACGGCGCCGCAAAGCTTGTTCCGCTGCTTACCGAGCTTCCTGTCGGCGACACGGTTTCAACGTCCACTCCGGGAGCAACGATATCAGGCTTTATGCGTCCGTCCCTGGTGTAACCGTTTCCTGAAAAGGAAGCGAGCGACCGTTTTTCGGCATTAAACGCGCCAACGCTTATAACGCCTGCTGCCGTTGACGGAATGGTAAGCGTTGTATCAACGGTAGGCTCTGTAAAGCGTGTATCTCCGGAAATGCCTTCGCTTACCGGAAGCCACAAATCCACTCTGCCGTAACGGATTTCTTCCGGCTCAAAAACGACCTTCCAGATGCCTGACGGGACTGCGGCGTCAACCCACAGAAGCCTGATTTCTTCATCTATTTCAAACGGTGTCGGGCCGGCGTAATATATCGCGACCCTGACGCCCTCAAGAACAGCGATGTCAAAGCCGGGCTCAATAACGTGAGCTTCCCCAGCAGGAGAAACCAGGATAATCTCGCAACTGTCCTGGTAACTCTTCCAGATTTCAAGCGTCAGATCCTGTTCGTTTTGACCCATAAGCATATTGACCTCTGTGCGCCCCTCAATATTTATTTCCTTGTGATGCGCCTTATCTCCCTCGTTCCCCGTGGCAACGACGATCGAGACCGTGTAGCTCTCCGCAACACTGTCAAGGTAAGTCTCCAGAATTGCCCGTCCGTCATGCCCTCCGCTGTTATTGCCGTAGCTTAGGTTTATTACACAGGGACGGCCTGCCTCCTGTGCATATTTCACGCAATAATCCACTCCGTACATTATCGAGGTCGTTTTTGCAAAGCCTGCCTTGTTCCCTCCGGCAAGCTTAACTATTATAAACTCTGCTCCCGGAGCGTTTTCCGCTATTATGCCTGCGACTCTTGTGCCGTGTCCGTTCACATCTCTGGCAATATTGCTGATTGCTCCCGACGGCCTGCCGTTTACGCTCCCGTTTCCTGCGATTTTTTCAAGCTCCGAGTTAATCTCTTCACTTCCGTAAATACGTCCAAGCCCGTACCTGTTGCCTGCTGTTTCAGACGAGTACGGCACTGTCTGATCCCACACGGAAAGAATTTTGCTTTCTCCGTTTGCATTTTTAAAAACATTTCTGTTAAGAGTTATCCCCGAATCGAGGACGGCAGCAATCACGCCGCTTCCATCTGCCATAATCCGCCACCTGAAATTCCTGATAAAACAATATATTCAGGACAGCCCCGACCCTGTGCCTTAATAAAGCCTGTAATACTCTCCCACGGTAAGATAAATTACCTCCGGGCTTAACGCAAGACTGATAATCTGGCTTCTGTCTGCATAGCCTGCTCCGTAACCTCCGGTAAGCGTAACAATCTGAACGCCCAATTCGTCAGCCAGCGCTTCAATGTCCTTTGTTTCTCCTGCGTACCTTATGATAATTTCAAATCTGTCCTCTGACATTTCCGACTGCGTCCATCCGTCAGGTAAATTCAACACAAGATTAAGCTCGGCGCTCGATTTTTCCTCAGCGTCATTTTGAAAATCTTCCATAATCAAAAACCGAATATGCACCTTGCCGCAACGGCGGCTCCGTGCAGCCTTCAAGCTTATTTTTTTATATTATTCGGATTATGCTGCATCTGACATAACAAAATATCTTAAAACACGCAAGCCGTTAGTTATAAAATATGGCATTATATCTATTTCAAGCCTGATTTTTTTGGTTTCAACATTTGTATACTTTATCAATAAAAAATCCCATACATTTTTTATATAAATCAACCGGCTTACGTGTTTTAAAACATCTTATTAAGCTTATAAAAAAACGTAAATCAGAGACCTATAAAAGCTGTTTTTTACATGCCTTTGTAAATCATGTAATCTTGTACATATGTATATTTACCATAAAAATTTTTATTTTTCAAGATTTAAATCACTAACTGCAATTTTAACGTCTCAAACAACAGGTTTCTTGGAACAGCAGGTTTGACAACTTAATACTAATATCCTATAATCGAATAGAATCAAGCAAAAAGGGGTAACAACGACAATGATCAATGCATTGGTTGTAGAAGATGATCTTGTACAGAGAACTGAAGTAATATCAATTCTTCAAAATGCTTTTCCTGAAATAAGATTTTACGCTGCTTCAGATTTTTCTGACGCCCTAAAGCTTTTACAGGAAATTTCATTTCGTTTTTTTCTGCTTGATATTAATTTGGGCGGCGAACAGGACGGAATCCAGCTGGGAATCCGTATTAAGGAGCAGGAATTCTACGCCTCCTCGCCAATCATCTACATCACAGCTGTTACAAGCCGTATGGCGGATGCCATAAATAAGGTCCACTGCTACGGCTATATCACTAAGCCCTATAACCCTGACGAGCTTGTTTCTACAGTAAAATGCCTGCTTAGCCTTCCTGCATTTGCTCCCGACGGACTCAGACTCCAGAGCATTAACGGCATTTACTACAGGGTTCGGTATGACGATATATACTATTTTGAATCCAACGGCCACGTTCTGAAATGCCACACTTCCCACGGCAAGTACAGCACACGGAACTATTCAATTAAAGACCTTGTTAAAGTCCTGCCCGAAGCCTTTATTCAGTGCCACAGGAGCTACGTCGTAAACATTGGACATATAACAGGCTACGACCGTACAAAATTCACAGTTAAAATTGCTGAACCTCCAAACGCCTCCGTACCGGTAGGCCGCGTCTACAAAAAAATTCTGGAAGAAAGGCTAGAAATAAAATGAACTCCGTTTGCTTATCCGTGTTTTCATCATTCTTAGAGTTCTTTTTTGCTTATATCCTTTCATGCGCTTATCTGAAAACAAGTCTAAAAAAGTATAAAAATTGCGGATTATGTCTGCTCGTCCTGACCTTACTGCCTGTTTTAGCAGGCAGGGTCATTTCTTATACGAATTATTTGTGGTTTATTGATGCGTTTATAATTTTTCTCTATATTTTCTTTGTCTTCCGTATTCCCGTTCAGGAGGCTCTGCTGCTTTTTTCCGCGGTTTATGCGGCATATCTTTTATTTCATCTTTTTGCCGCAATATGCTCCATAATCCTGCCTGTCAGGCTGTCCCCCGGCCTTGTATTTGTTTTTGCGAATATTTTTGCGTTTGCAGCAAGCATTTTTTCCTACTTTTTCTTACCCTTGCACAAGGTCTTTTCATTTATTGTAAAAAAGAAACAGTACCTGCAGCTTTTATTCATTAATCTGTTTTTCATCTTCCTGCTTACGGATTTATACTATAAGATATATGAGGAACAGCTCTTTAAATTTCTTTTTATGCTCATCGCCGTCCTTACAATGCTTCTTCTCGTCAATCTGGAAATCGGAATCAGCCGAGTCCGCCTGATTCAACAGGAAAGAGAATTAAAGGCTTACGAGGAATACATACCGATTATCGAGGATCTTATTGACCATGTCCGCGGACGGCAGCACGATTTCAACAACCAGTGCATAGCCCTGCAAATGCTTCCGGAGATTTATAAGGACTATGATTCTCTGGTAAATGCAATGGCTGATTATCATAAATATATCACAGACAACATGCATGATTATGTGCTTTTAAAACTAAATCTGAAGCTTGTGGCAGGCTTCCTGTTTCAGAAGACCCAGTATGCCTTAAAAGCGGACAAAATCCTTTACGTAGATATTATTAACCCTCTGCTGAAATCCACGGTTCCCGAATATGAGCTGATTGACATTTTAGGCGTGCTTGCCGACAATGCAATTGAAGCTACTCCTTTGGGCGCCACAGCCGTACTTACACTGAACAGCTATGAAAACAAAATAGAAATCACTACCAGAAATCCAGGGCCTGTCCTCACGGAAAACGTGCGAAAGCTGCTTTTTACAAAAGGATATTCGACAAAATCCGCAATAGGGTGCAAAAGAGGCTTCGGGCTTTATAATCTTAAACTCCTGGTAGAAAAGCATAACGGCCTCATCACTGTGTATAATGACACGGACAGGAAATCGGGCAAAACATACCTTTGTTTTGAAATTCTGGTTTAATACGTTACCGTATAATATTTTTTTGTTTTTTCGGCAAAATATCCTTATCGGCGTTTTACGCTCAAATTCGGTTTAAAAAGAGGAAACGGAATGTCACGGGATATTGCCAAAGTAAATATTACAGATTTTTCCGTTACGGAAAGAAAGCTTCATATTCAAAAAATTATCATTTTATTCATCGTTATGTCGGTCATCGGCTACAGTTGGGAAATAGCTGCGTTTTGCCTTTTAACGGATTTTCAGTACCCCCTTGGAGAGCTGATAAAAAACTACCACGGAGTCCTTCACGGCCCGTGGGTCCCGATTTACGGCTTTGGAGGCCTTGCAATGCTTTCTTTGAAGCCTGCATTCGGAAAGCGTCCCCTGACTTTTTTTGCAGTTTGCGCTGCAGTCTCCGCTGTCATCGAATACTTTTCGTCATGGGCGCTTGAAAAAATGTTCAATGCACGCTGGTGGGATTACTCGGATTATCCAATGCAGCTAAACGGAAGGATATGCCTTATAAACTGCTTGCTTTTCGGCATTGCAGGCTGCTTTGCCGCATATCTGCTTGAACCGGTTGTTTCCCGTTTCCTGCCGAGGATCAGCGGCCGTTTTCTCGACATAATGTGCTTCGCCCTCGCCGTTATTTTTATTATAGATTTCATTGCCTCCATGATCGAGCCCAACATGGGTCTCGGCGTTATGAGGCTTGAAGGGCAGGACGGAATATGAGTGCAAACGTGTTTATTTCCATTATTATAATATCCGGTATTTTGTTTTAGAAACTTGGTGTCGCATGAAAAAAATAAACGTACTTTTAACAAAATATTCAGACTGGATCTCACAGCTCGTCTACTATATCGGCGGTTTCGGTTATACTCACGCCTCAATTTCGCTTGAGGAGGATGAAAGCACCTATTACAGCTTCAACTACAAGGGATTCGCGGTAGAAAGCGTTGAGGCGCATCAGCACCGAGGCGTAAAAAGAAGCATATGCTATCAGCTCATGGTTTCCGACGATGCCTATGCTTCAATACGCTCCGAGATAGATAGGTTTCTGCTTAACAAGGACAGCTACAGCTACACAAGGCTCGGTCTGCTTTTCTGCATTTTAAAAATCCCCTTTTACTGGGAGAAGCACTACTTTTGCTCGCAATTTGTAGCCGAACTTCTTACTGACGCAAAGGCAGTTCCCTTAAAAAAACAGCCCTGCCTTTATCTTCCAAATCATTTTCGTGCCGAAATGGAGAATATGCCGCAGCTTGTACGGGTCATGAGCAATATAGTTTAAATATCGTACATCATGATACGATCCCTGACGCAATACAGATACAGCACATCACGGTGTAATAACGGTTCTTACTTCTCGTCTGACACCTGAAAAATGTAAAACTTCAGATAGCTTGAATCCTCTGCTCCCCAAAGAATCGGGTGGTCTGCCGACTGGGTGCGGTACTCGACCTGTCTAAGCCTTTTATGCACATTTGCCGCCGCCTGTCCTACCGTCTTTGAAAATAAAGCCTCGTCCATAAAGTGCGAGCAGGTGCAGGTGGCAAGATATCCGCCGTCTTTAACTAGCTTCATCGCCCTGAGGTTGATTTCCCTGTAGCCCTTTACCGCATTTTTTACTGAATTTCTGGACTTTGTAAAGGCAGGCGGATCCAGAATTATTACATCAAACCTTTCTCCCTGTCTTTCAAGCTCCGGAAGCAGTTCAAAAACATCTGCACATTTGAATTCCACAGTGTTTTCAAATCCGTTTAGGATTGCGTTCTCCCTCGCCTGTACGATCCCAAGCTCCGATGCGTCAACGCCCAAAACATACGATGCTCCTGCCTTTGCGGCATTTAACGCAAAAGAGCCCGTGTGGGTAAAGCAGTCAAGAACTTTTGCGCCCCTGCAAAGCCTTTGTACCGCCTGTCTGTTATATTTCTGGTCGAGAAAAAAACCTGTTTTCTGCCCTTCGGCAACGTCAACCATGTAACGGATTCCGTTTTCAACGATTTCAACCTTTGTATCAAATTCCGCGCCGATAAAGCCCTTTCGCCTCTCCATGCCCTCCTGTTCGCACACCTTGGCGTCACTTCGTTCATAAAAGCCTCGAATTTCAATTCCGTCCTCCAAGAGAACTTCCTTTATAAGTTCCACCAAAGTTGGCTTCAGCCTGTCAATTCCGAGCGCAAGAGACTGAATTACAACCACATCGGAAAATTTGTCTGCAACGAAGCCCGGCAGAAAGTCCGCTTCTCCGAAAATAAGACGACAGCTACCTGTGTCAACGGTGCGCTTTCTGTACTCCCATGCGTTCTTTATGCGCATATAGAGGAAATCCTTGTCAATTTCCGCATTGGGATTTCTTGTCAGCATCCTGACAATCAGCTTCGACCCTCTGTTTATAAACCCCTTTCCAAGAGGATAACCGTCAAAGTCTCTGACAGCCACTATATCGCTGTCCGCAAAATCACCAACCAGCTCTGCAACCTCGTTGTCATATATCCACGGACCGCCCGCCTTAAGAGCGCGTCCTGCACCTTTTTTAAGAATTACTGTTCCGTCTGACATTTTATTTCAGTTCTGCCTTTCATGTAAGCCTTTTGCAATTATAGCTTTCCATGAGTTTTGAGTCAAGTAAAGTTTCTCATTGAAGCTTCTGCGCGCCTTGCGAAGCGATAGCTTATTTTGCTTTTGTCAACATTTTCAAAGTATTATTAGTCCGATCGAACAGCCATATGTTCGCCTGCATATCGGCTATGACTATCATATCTTCCTCAACTTCAATCCCACCTGAAGCATCAATATTTTCGGATAAAGTTACTTGGTTCAGTTCACCATTATCACTTATCCACCATAGAATACTCTTTGTTAGGTCAGAATTAGTTGCAACCCCATATAAGATCCCATTACTTACAGCAAACCGGGTGCAATCTGCTCTAACATGTTCAACTGTCGTTATCCTAATAAGATTACCCTCATCGTACTTATAATAGGTTGCTCCATCATAATAATAGTCTGCACCATCATCATACACTTGACTCTCATTTCCTACATTCCGCGCAGGAGCCTCTCTTTGTGTTGAGACAGCAAAGTAGATTGTATTGTCAGCTTCCCGCACCGAAGTAATATTCCCGTCAATTATTTTTTCCGGCGTACCACTTGTAAAGCGAATCAAGAATAAACCTTCATATGTTCCATAAAAAACACCATCTGTTGTAACACCGAAAGGGTACTCTACTGCACCATCGAATGAATACAGAATTTTTTCTTCTGAAGAACTGCAGTTCCACGACACTATTTTTTCCCAATCGATATAATAGCACCAGTCTTCCACGATTCCAATCAGCTCAACAAGCGTTGAATCAGGCGCTGTCCCTTTCTCGACAAAGGAACCCTCTGACAATACGGATATTTTCCCATCTCCGACAAGATATATTTTACCATCGATTTGAAAAATACTCTCTTTTAAATCCGTTTTGACCGGTTCGCCAGATGCATTTTCAACACAAAAAACCGTATAATTTCCATCCTGATAGTATATATCGTTGGCATAAATACCTAGATGACGTACTTTATTCGGAGGGCATGGTTCATTCTGACATGCCGTCAGTACTACGATAGCAAATAAAAGCAGAATTAATCGTTTCATAGGCTCCTTTACCTCTTGTTTTCTTCTTGTTAGAAAAAAACTGTGCGGATTACCCCGTATCCCTTTGTCACAATCATTCCAAGAACCAATCAAATCAAAATCAACGTCGAAGCATGCGGTTCCTCTCTTTCAGCCGCCAATAGTAAAATCCCTCTCATAAAGTAGAATTCCGGCCAATTGCGCAGCCTATGAAAATATTATATATAATAATTGCGAATTATACAATGTCAATTTCGGAGAAGCTTTTAGAACTGTTTATTACTAAAGATATAAAATAGGGCCCCTGTGGATAAAACTGCGGAAGCTCATAAACAATAAGACTTGATTTGTATTGTGTTTTCATGTATAATGAACAGTAATAGGTTTGTGCGACAAATACGGCAAATAAAATATAAACAACAAAGATAACAGGGACAACAAGGACGATAAAGGTAACAAAAACAGCAAAGCTCAAACCGTTGGGAGGTCAAATTGCCATGAAAAAATGTTTAAAAATTATTCTTGCTATATTTTTAATTCTCATAATGTCTTTATGTCTTATTTCGTGCGGCAAGGACGAATCATCTGATAAGAAAAATTCCGAAAAAACAACGCAGGCTGCGGAAGAATCTGAGGTCTCTCCTACGAACGGAGAATCTGATGGCAAAGATGGCACAATGACTCCTACCGAAGCATCGGATTCGAATGACACTTCCAACGACGAAAAAGACAAAGCTCCTGCTCCTACTACAGTTCCCGGTTCTGACAACCCTTCCGGTGACGATAAGGACAAAGCTCCTGTTCCTTCACAGTCTCCCGATTCCGAGAAAAATCCTTCAAACAAGAATCCTTCAGATAAAACTCCTTCCGGAGAAGATAAGCCTGCTGCCGGCACGGCTTCAATATTAACGGAAATTACTATTGACAGGGAACTTTCCGACAGCATAATTGCCATTCTGGAAACAGTTTCAGCCGGTAACTTTGACAAATATGTGGAGCTCACAAACTCCGACCTTATGGAAAACTCTGATTTTTATTACGATCCCGACGATTATTGGAGTGATCTGGCGGAGGATTTTGAATATATGAGTGAGGATTTCAATGATTTCACAGGAAAGATACTGACGACCTATACGGAAGAAATCTCAGACGGCGGATTTGATTATACCGGAGTCGCTATCATCGCGAAATGCAAAAAAACCGACGTCAGTTTTGAAGTACTGTACATGAAAGTAAATGGGAAGCCGTGTTTTGTCTTAAACAGCGGCGGTTCCATTGACCATGATTTCTACGACTTTGATGCTATAATCGCAAAACAGCTAAAGGCTGTTAAAGACGGAAATAAGACAGCCTTCCTCGAATCGGTCAATTTGAACCTTCTTAAAGAAATAATGTCAGCCTTAATCACAACGTCTGCCGGAGATTCGGAAATATCTTCCGATATGGATGATGAATTGCTTAAAGAGCTGCAGGAGATGGCTGAAACACAGTATGACGATCTGCGTGATTTTTTGGGAAACAGCCATGACGGCAAGGTTCTTTGGGTAGAGTCGTTCCCTTCTTTTCAAAACGATGAACTTGGAGACATAAAAAATGAACTCGGTGAAAAATATAAGCTTTACTACCGTTCCGTGTTTACAGTGTTTGATGCAGATAAAGAATACGGAGAGCTTGAGGCATTTGCCTACCGCTGCGGAGATAAAATAGGAGTATTAATACAGCCGGATTAATTTTATTGCGTATAAATTAAAAAAAACACTCGCGGCAACCCTCGGTTGACAAATTTCCAACCGCTGCTTGGTGGCATGTAACCGCATAATCAGCTATGATTTTCATTGCGGCGGCACAGTACAGCTGCCAATAATCCATGCGGAGGAAGGAAACATGATATTAGCAGACAAAATAATGAATTTAAGAAAAAAGAACGGGTGGTCGCAGGAAGAGCTTGCAGAAAAAATGCAAGTGTCAAGGCAGGCGGTTTCCAAATGGGAGAGCGCGCAGACTGTTCCTGACATTGAGAAAATATTAATGCTAAGCAGCCTTTTTGGCGTCACCACGGATTATCTTCTCAAGGACGAAATAGAGGACGAAGTATTTACCGACGATGCAGACCGTTTGCCTATAAAACGTATCTCTCTTACACAGGCAAACGAATTTCTTGAATGGAGAAAACGAGCCGCCAATCACATTGCAGCCGGAGTTTTTTTGTGCATCATCGCCCTCATCCCACTTATACTTTTAAGCACAGCGGCAGAATTGCCGGAGCCGCCTATTTCCGAAAATTCAGCCTCAGTAATCGGGTTGGTCTCTTTACTGATCATTGTTGCGCCTGCGGTGGCAATCTTCATTTTCTGCGGTTTCAAAAACGCTCCGTTCGAGTTCATCGATAAAGAGCCTTTTGAAACGGAGTACGGCGTGAACGGAATGGTAAAGGAAAAACAGAAAGCATATCGGACCGACTATGTAAAATTCAATATCATAGCTGTCTGCCTGTGCGTTCTCTCTCCTATCCCGCTATTTGTCGGCAACTTTACCGAAAATGATTTTTTCACCGTAATCATGCTGACCGTCACAATGCTTCTGGCCGGAATCGGAACGGTGATTTTTATTATTGCCGGCGTTCGCTGGGCAAGCATGCAGAAGCTTTTAAAAGAGGGAGACTACGAACTTAAAAAGCAAAAGAAAATCCGCATCAAAAGCAATATCGGGAAAATATATTGGCTAAGCGCAACGGCCATATTTTTAGCGTGGAGCGTTTTGTCGGCCGATTGGGGGATCACATGGGCCCTTTGGCCGATAGCATGGTTACTGTTTGCAGTCGTAATGTGCCTTTTCAATCTGTTTGCAGACAAAGAAAACTAAGCGGATATGTAGGAAACGGTCTCAGGTTTGCCCTTGCGTAAGTGTAAATCTGAGACCGTTTCAAGGTTTACAATTTTCTGTTCAATGGCGGAAGCATCGCTTCCATGTGCACTTATCGCCCAACAAAAGCAAAGCAGCCACTGCAAAAAGCCCCTTGGCGGGAGCATTTTGCAGGTAAAATCTTATGAAAAGTATATTGGAAGATGTTTACGCTTTCCTGTTCTCCAAAAGCCTTGTTTCACGGGTCTGGCAATAGACGTGATAGCTCGGCTGTGAATTTGAATTTATCAGCAGCCATGCCGTCATCAGGAGCGGGCGGAACTCGTTGTTTTGCAGGATAAAATAGATCTTGAACTCGCTTTCGTCAACAACTAACTGCTCCTCGGCAAGAAAACGGAACCTGACAAGCAACGGCAGCAACTCCCTGAATTTTTCAGGCTGAATTTCCATCTTCTCGGCAAGCCTGTCGGCGGTATATTTTGCTCCTCCCTCCAAATATGCAGTCTGCGTAAATATAGCGGCTTTAAGCCCGTCCGGGTCGGAAAGAAGTTCGAACAGTTCGCAATAGTTCTTTTCGCCCAAAAGTTTGCCGATAAGCCCCGGCTCGTCCTTTGTGACGCAGATATAAGGCATATCCTTCACAAGAGAGATATAGGTCGTGCCATCCTCAAGGACAAGCTGCGAAGTCACGAAAGCGCAATCCTGCTCGTCGATGATATCCCAAACGCTCCTGCAGTCGTCGCACTTAAAAGCGCTGTAATTCAGCCTGAAAATCATTTCAAAAATCAGTTTGAATACAGCCTCGCCGTCCTTTGCCGGCAAGCGGTCAAAGCCGTAGCTGCCGACAAGCTCCAAAAGCTCGTCTGAGGTGGGGATATGCTTTTTGTGCTCAAGCTCAAACAGCCTGTCGATGCTCACGCAGAGCGTTTTTGCAAGCTCGGGAAGAAGATATGCGTCCGGCATACCGCCGTTTTCCCACTTCGATACCGCCTGTCCCGTAACGCCGACCGCCTCGCCAAGCTGCTCCTGAGTGAGCGCCTTGCCTTTGCGTAATTCCGCTATATTTTTGCCGATTATCTGTGAATAGTCCATAGTTGATCTCCTTTCGGTTTCAGCCAAAGCTCAATCGCGATTTTGTTTTTTGCTGTGACTAAATTATAGCCCAAATGCCTGTTTGAATCAATAAAGGCGGTATTTAGAAATCCAAACGCAGGTTGGAAAATAAAAACATAGCGGACTTTCGGGAAGGCGCTGCGGCATTGCAAGCACTGCCTTTCTGCTTGTAAGTCATAGCCCCTCCTTTCGCCCATTTTCTGCTCCTTTCCTCTTAGGAGCAACAGGAAATATTACTCCATCTTTATCCTTTCCCACACGCTTTCTATTATCCAACATATTCACCTCATTTTCCTCCGGGCTGTGCGAGGAATACCGCACCATCCAATCTTCCAACAGCCGCAGATAATCGTTCAGCACCCTCCGGCAGTACAATTCATCCTGCCGGAAAGCTCTCGCCAGCGGATACTTCGGCTTCCGCAGAGCAGCGGCAGCCGGCGGCTTGTCCGGGTCAAGCCCAAAGTCCGCAATCAGCTTCAGCTCCGCCTCGTAGCCGTTCAATCCAAACAGCCTCGCGGTGAAGTCAATTACATCGCCGGTTGCCCGCAGCCGAAGCAATAAAAGTAGTCCTCGTTCAGCTTCAGGCTCGGGTGCCGGTCATAGTGGAACGGGCAACAAGCCATACTGTTTCGATTGACCTTCAGCCCATAGTGTTAGGCAGCATCCTTCACGGAGATCGCCGCCTTGACGGTTTCGTAGATACTCATGTGCATCTTTTTCTCGACGGTTTTTCCCCGTCTGCCTGAATATACGGGGAAAAGGCTATAGACCGAAAAATCCGGCAGGAGTGCAAGAAAATAAAAAAGCCGCCCTGCGGAATCGCAAAAATGCAAGCCCACAGAGCGGCAAACTACCGGCAGCTATTGATTTTGTTCCTTAAATGAAATAAAATATTGACAGGCTTTCATGTCGTACAAATATTGAGAGCCTGTTGTATGCGTTTATGTGTATCAACAAATTTTTCGTATAATACGAGGAGAAATCAATATGCGAATAGCAACCTATAATATATGGAATAGTGACGCGGGCATGCCTATGCGTTTTCGACAGCTTATTGATGAAATTGTCGGAGCCGACACCGATATTCTCTGTTTGCAGGAAGTAACAGACCGCGAAAAACATAACTCTTTTTCGTCACTTTGCAGATATAGTTATTCTTGTTGGCAAGCTCAAACAGGGCTTTCCATTCTAAGTAGGTATCCCATTGACAAAACAAAAGATTTTGAATATGCTACATCTGCTTATATACAATTGGAAGGAAAAACGTTACTTGTCGTCAATGTTCATTTGCCATGGGAAAAAGCATCTTTAAGGGAAAAGGCGATTGTGAAAATTGCTAATACTGTCTCAAGTATCAAAGCCGACTATACGTTTTTGATGGGCGATTTTAACAGTTCCGAGCATTCGTCCATTCATCGTTTTTTGACCAATGAACAGTCGCTTTTAAATGCTGACACTTATTATTTCGATTTAGCAGAAGCCTTTGCCCAGATAAGTGAAACAAAAACATTAGCTACATTAAATTTTCGTGAAAACCCTCGTTGGGGTATCGCTGAAGCCAAAAATACGATTGAGGTTAATCAGCGATTTGACTGGATATTGTTAAAAAATCCGTATCCTGCTGCATTGCCTGAATTAAAGAAGTGCATGCTCTTTGGAACGGAGATTTCAAAAAAGACCGGTCTTGCTGCGAGTGACCATTACGGTATCATGATCGAAATGGATTTTTAAAGGAGCATAGAATAATGGATATTTGGGAGAAATTATATCATGAAGCGCACCGAGTACAAAATGCCCGTGTTATTTCACCTTTTATTGAAGCGGGCGGTGTTGCTGCCGCGCTATTAACAAAGGCAGGAAATATTTATGTTGGAGTATGTATTGATACTGCAAGCACTCTTGGAATGTGTGCCGAGCGAAACGCAATTGCAAATATGATTACCAACGGTGAACATGAGATAGACAAACTTGTGGCGATTGTCGAGGATGGAAGTGTTGGCTCTCCGTGTGGTGCCTGTCGTGAGTACATGATGCAACTGTCGAAAAACAGCGGTGAAATAGAAATCCTTACAGATTATGTAAATCGCAAAACCATACGACTTAAAGAACTCATTCCTGATTGGTGGGGAACAAGTCAATATAATTAAATGCATCAATTCTCATTTGCTGATAAGAAACCTTTCCGCGCAAGAAAAAAGGAGGGGGCAAATATGAGATACCTTTCAACCTTTGAAGCAGCAGAGAAATGGGGGCTGTCTTCCCGACGCGTGGGCGTTCTCTGCAACGAAAACAGGATACCAGGCGCACAGCGAGCAGGAAGCATTGGATAAATTCGGGCAGTCATTGACAGAGTTTATCCGTGAAACGATGGAAAACGCAAAAGCCCAGCAGGAGAAAGACCATGCAGAGCATGAGCAATGAGCAGATACAAGGAAAATAATACAAAGTGGGGCAGAATTATAAATAGTCATATGCGCCTGCAAAAAGGATTTTTCACAGCAAAACACCCGATGTAAAAGCCTTTTGATAGACGTTCCCGATTCATTGATGATAGAATTCTCTAAGGTCAGGAGAATTGAACCTGTAGAAAAAGCGGGAGGTGAATGAAATGGAGATAGGATCACAGATCAAGAAGCTGCGCAACGCGCTGGGGCTTTCGCAGGAGGAGCTTGCGGAAAAAATATACGTCACGCGGCAGACGATCTCCAACTGGGAAAATGAAAAGA
>CANRAZ010000016.1 GCA_947628705.1 uncultured Lachnospiraceae bacterium
TCCCTTACCATTTATACCAAAAAAGAATAAGTTTGTAAGCCATTTTTCTTGCTTACAAACTTATTATACGAGGAGTATATTTATGAGTCATATTGATAACCTGTCTGTAAATGCGGTAAGAGTGCTTGCCGTTGATGCAATTCAGAAGGCAAACTCAGGGCATCCGGGCCTGCCGCTTGGCGCCGCCCCTACGGCTTATGAACTATGGGCGAACCAGATGAAGCATAACCCGTCTAATCCGGACTGGCTGAACAGGGACCGGTTCATTCTTTCAGGGGGACACGGTTCGGCGCTGCTCTATTCGCTTCTCCATTTGTTCGGCTATGGGCTTACGGTGGAGGATCTTAAACAGTTCAGGCAGGAGGACTCTCTTACTCCGGGTCATCCGGAATACCGGCATACAAAGGGCATTGAAGCAACGACGGGACCCCTTGGAGCAGGAATGGGAATGGCAGTCGGAATGGCAATGGCGGAGGCTCACATGGCAGCCAGATTTAACAGGGAAGGCTGTCCGGTGATCGACCACTATACATATGTTCTCGGCGGCGACGGCTGTATGCAGGAGGGTATTACCTACGAGGCAATGTCTTTGGCAGGAACTCTCAAGCTGGGAAAGCTTATTGTAATCTATGACAGCAATAACATTTCAATAGAAGGAAATATTGACATTGCCTTTACGGAAAATGTTCAGGAGCGTTTTAAGGCAATGGGCTTCCAGACGATTACGGTAGAAGACGGAAACAACACGGAGGCCATCGGCGCCGCTATTGCGGCCGCAAAGGCGGATAAGAGCCGTCCTTCCCTCATTACGGTTAAGACTACTATCGGCTACGGTACTCCAAAGGCAGGAACAGCCTCTGTTCACGGTTCGCCAATCGGTGCAGAGGGAATCGAAGTGATGAAGGACAATTTTGGATGGCCGAGTAAAGAGCCTTTCTTTGTGCCGGACGAGGTTTATGCGCATATGAGGGAGGTTCAGGCCAAGCTTGCGTCTTATGAAGAGGAATGGAACGCTCTTTACGGAAAATACTGTGAAAAATATCCTGACGCAGCAAAAGAACTGACTGAGTTCCTTGACATGAAGTCAGGAGAAAAGCTTTATAATGACGACGGCTACTGGAATGACACGGTTAACGACATGAAGCCTGCTAAGATCCTTGATTATGCAAAGGATTCAGATGCTTCAAGGAACATCAGCGGCTGGGTGCTTAATAAAAAGCTCAGCGCAAGTATTCCTAATCTTATCGGCGGCTCCGCAGACCTTGCTCCTTCTAACATGACCTACGTAAACGGAGCGGGCGATTTTTCGGCTAAGGATTATTCAGGAAGAAATCTCCATTTTGGAATCAGGGAATTTGCAATGTCGGCCATTGCAAACGGTATGGTGCTTCACGGCTGCCGTGCTTACTGCGCAACCTTCTTCGTTTTTTCCGATTATATAAAGCCGATGGCGAGACTTGCTTCTCTCATGCAGATCCCTACGACCTACGTACTGACGCATGACAGTATCGGGGTTGGGGAGGACGGACCGACCCATGAGCCTGTTGAGCAGCTTGCGATGCTTCGTTCCCTTCCTAATTTTCATGTTTTCCGTCCGGCAGACGCTACGGAGACGCTTGCGGCATGGTATGCGGCCGTAACATCTGAAAGGACTCCTACGGCGCTTGTGCTTACAAGACAGAATCTTGCACCGCTTGCAGGTTCGTCTAAGGAAGCTCTGAAGGGAGCATACATAATCGAAGATTCGTCAAAAAAGGTACCGGACGCAATACTCATGGCTTCGGGCTCGGAGGTCGCGCTCTGTATTGATGCAAAGAAAGCCTTGGCAGAGGAAGGCATAGACGTTAGGGTGGTTTCGGTTCCGTGTATGGACGTGTTCGAGGAACAGCCTGAGGATTATAAAGAAAAAATACTTCCGAAGGAAGTGCGTGCCAGAGTTGCCGTTGAGGCGGCTTCGGGCTTTGGCTGGGGAAGCTACGTAGGACTTGACGGAACTACCGTAACAATGAAGGGATTTGGCGCATCGGCGCCTAACAAGCTTCTGTTTAAAAAATTCGGATTTACAACTGAAAATGTAGCGGCAGCAGTTAAGTCTGTGATTAAATAAATTTATACAGCAACTTACGCCTCCGGGTCAGTCCCGGGGGCATTTTCCGTAAAAATGAGCTTGACCGTTTAGTATAGGATAAAGTTTTCGGACTGTAAGGCATGAGGACCGGATATGACGAGAGATGTACGAAGAAAAAAGCAGAAAAGGAGAATGTGCATTAACAAAAAGCATGCCGTGCTGTCTGTGCTTGCTCTTGCGGCGGTCGTGATACTGGCTGTCTTTGTAAGAGATAAGCTTTTGCTGATACATAAACCGGCGGACGGAGATGATAGGGCTGATTATTACGAAAATAAAGAAATAAGCGATGAAAACAAACTGCTTATTTCGGGCGCTTCAGCCGGCATAAATACAAATCCGGATCAAAAGGGACTGGAGCCTTATCTGCGTCTCGACGGAGTGAGGCTTGATAACTATTACCGTCAAAACGAGGTTTTCTTTGCGGAGGAAGACTTTGAGACAAAAGGCGTACTAACGTATAGAGGGAACTCGCTCAGAAGCGGCTCCGTTTACGGGAACGCGGGAATAAAAGAGGGAGTCCTGTCGGAAGCATGGAAGGTAAAAACAGGAAAAAGCGTTGCTCTTTCAAAAAATATAGATTATGTAGGACAGCCCTTGATTATTACGTGGTCTGAGACGGAAAAAAAGCTGCTGAATCTTAAGAAAAGCGTCGATGACAGCGGCGAGCTTACGGAGGTAATCTGTGCTGGCGTTGACGGAAAGGTTTATTTTCTGGACATCAGCGACGGGTCTAGCACCAGAGAACCGATCAATCTCGGCTGCCCCGTTACGGGAACAGGAACGATTTGCCCTGATAAAACTCCGATGTACGTGGTAGGGGCAGGGGATTGCTCACAGGGAGACACTTCCGAAATCTATGTTATGGATTTAATAAGTTCAGCGGTAATACATTCCTTTGGCGACAGAAGAAATTTTGCGATGGAGCTTCCTGAAGAAAAGTACGATTTTTCTGCTTCGGCAATTATTTCGGATGCGATTGACTGTCTTATTACGCAGGGAGAAAACGGAGTTATTTATTCATACAGCCTTAGCGCTTCTGCATCGAGCGGAGAGCTTGGCGCCTCCTTTTCTCAAAGCGCTGAATACACCTATAAAATCGGCGTCGGAGAGGATAAAAAGGAGCTGCCGGAGTTTGCTTCAAGCCCTGCGGCGTGGGGCTCATATTTGTATACCGTCGATAAAAACGGATATCTGCTTTGTACAGATGTGAATGA
This sequence comes from uncultured Lachnospiraceae bacterium, assembly GCA_947628705.1. Classification (GTDB taxonomy): domain Bacteria; phylum Bacillota; class Clostridia; order Lachnospirales; family Lachnospiraceae; genus UBA3775. The sequence continues at coordinate 3,343 of CANRAZ010000016.1, forward strand.
CTGGAACACCGTATGGGTTAGGAATCTGGGAGCCTCCTGTGATGCGACTCCGTGTCTTGAGATTGACAAAAACACCGGAAACGCATATATTTATATCGGCAGCTCCCTGAAGCTTTCAGACGGAAAGAAAACCGCAGGCGAGGTTTATATTTACAAGCTTAACGCCGCTAACGGCGACATCATCTGGAGACGTGAATATGAGGCTCAGGTGACCAAAAAGACGGACGGCGGAGTTGTAGCCTCGGCATGTCTCGGAACAGGCAGGCTTGATGAGTATGTTTATTTTACGGTCGCAGGCTGTGACAGTAAAAAATCAGGTCTTGTCGTGTGCCTAGACAAGGAAGACGGAGGAGAGCGCTACTCGGTAGAACTCAAAAATTACAGCGTAAGCGACCCCGTAGCCGTTTACGGAGAAAACGGAAAGGGCTATGTTGTAATTTGTGACAATGAAGGGAACATATTTATGCTTGAGGGCGAAAGCGGAGAATGTCTTTCTGTCTTAAAGCTCAGGGAAAGGCTTACCTCAAGCCCGGCAGTATATGACGGTATCCTGACGGTAGCTACAGAAGAAGGAATTTATGGGATAAAGCTTAAATAGCAGACAGGGCTGTTAGCCGCTGTTTTATGCTCCGGCTGATGTATGGGGGAACAGAAGTTTTCGGAGGCAGAAAATGAAGTCGTATGATGTTTTTTTGGATCTTGCTGTAATAATAGCCTTTGCCAAGTTATTTGGAATAGCGGCAAGGAAACTGAAAGCGCCCCAGGTAGTGGGAATGATAATTGCAGGACTGTTAATCGGTCCAAGCTGCTTGGGAATAGTCGTTCAGACGGACTTCCTTACGCAAATGGCTGAAATCGGCGTAGTGCTTTTGATGTTCTCGGCAGGTCTTGAGACGAACCTTAAGGATTTGTTTAAAACAGGACCCAAGGCGCTTGCGATAGCCTGTGCAGGCGTATTTATACCCTTTATAATGGGTACTATATATTATCTTCTTTTTTATGGGTTTGCGCCTGTCGGTTCTGAAAAGTTTTTAGAGGCGGTATTTATAGGAACGATAATGACAGCCACTTCGGTGTCCATTACGGTTCAGACTCTTAAAGAGCTTGGAAAAATAAATTCCCTTATCGGCACCACGATAGTAAGCGCCGCTATCATAGACGATGTAATCGGAATTGTTGTGCTTACGGTTGTAATAGGCTTTAAGAGCGGAAATGCGGACGTTGGAAAGACCTTCTTAAATATCGGTCTCTTTTTTGCGTTAAGCATTATTATCGGTTATCTGTTATATCACTTCTTCAGAGTAGTTGAAAAAAAATGGCCTCATACGAGACGTATTCCTATCATGGGTCTGACCTTGTGCTTTGTGATGGCATATGTTGCAGAGGAGGTTTTTGGCATTGCAGACATTACCGGAGCGTACGTAGCCGGCATAATACTTTGCAGCACCAGAAATTCCGAATATATAGATGAGAAGATGAATATCAGCTCTTACATGATGTTCGGACCTGTTTTCTTTGCGTCTATCGGACTTAAGACCGATATCAGTCATATGAATTCAGGAATTCTTCTATTTTCCGCCGGCTTTATTGTTGTTGCTCTTTTGGGAAAAATCATTGGCTGCGGCCTTTGCGGAAGAATATGCGGTTTTAAGGGAAAGGAAAAGTACATCATCGGCGTCGGAATGATGACAAGAGGAGAGGTGGCTCTGATAGTAGCCCAAAAGGGTCTTGCGGTCGGTCTGGTCGATTCCGTTTATTTTGCTTCCGTGATCCTTTTGATAATGGTTTCGAGCATCGCGACTCCGATACTTTTAAAGCTGCTGTTCAGGCAGTCAGACGGACAGCCCGAAAATTTGCAGCAGGCGTGACGGCCGCGGAAAATTGTGGAAAAAGCGTAATAGCGGGATTTTATTAATGCAGAAACGCAGACATTGGGCTGCGGACAGGAGGATATATGTGTAATAACTGTAAAAAACCTTATTATATCACTACGGCGATAGCTTATACTTCAGGCAAGCCCCATATCGGGAACACCTATGAGGCTGTACTTGCAGATGCGATTGCGCGCTTTAAGCGTTATCAGGGCTATGATGTTTTCTTTCAGACAGGAACAGACGAGCATGGCCAGAAAATTGAGGAAAAGGCGGCGCAGTCACAGGTAACGCCTAAGGAATTTGTCGACGGAGTGGCAGGACAGATAAAAAGCATTTGGGATTTGATGAACACAAGCTATGACAAGTTTATCAGAACCACAGATGACGAACATGAAAAACAGGTTCAGAAGATATTTAAAAAGCTCTATGAGCAGGGCGATATTTATAAAGGCTCCTACAAGGGGCTTTACTGCACTCCTTGCGAGTCTTTCTGGACCGAATCCCAGCTTGTTGACGGAAAGTGCCCTGACTGCGGACGCGACGTGGTTCCGGCAGAGGAGGAGGCATACTTCTTCAAGATGAGCAAGTATGCGGACAGGCTTATTGAGCATATCAATTCACATCCTGAATTTATACAGCCTGTAAGCCGTAAAAATGAGATGATGAACAACTTCCTTCTTCCGGGCCTCCAGGATTTGTGCGTGTCACGTTCCTCATTTAAGTGGGGAATTCCGGTTGATTTTGACGATAAGCATGTTGTGTATGTATGGCTGGACGCTCTCACAAACTACATTACAGGAATAGGCTACGATGCAGACGGAAATCACGGTGAAAAGTACGGAAAGTACTGGCCGGCTGACCTGCACCTTATCGGGAAGGATATTATCCGCTTCCACACTATTTACTGGCCGATATTCCTTATGGCTCTTGGCGAGCCGCTTCCTGCTCAGGTATTCGGTCACCCGTGGCTTTTACAGGGCGGCGAAAAGATGAGCAAGTCCAAGGGAAACGTAATTTACGCAGACGATTTGGTTTCGCTTTTCGGAGTGGATGCGGTACGTTACTTTGTGCTGCATGAAATGCCTTTTGACAACGACGGAATAATTACTTGGGAGCTTGTGGTCGAGAGGTCAAATTCAGACCTTGCCAATACTCTTGGAAATCTTGTTAACCGTACAATATCCATGAGCAACAAATACTTTGGAGGAGCGGTAAATAAGGGCAAGGAGCCGGTAAGCGCTGAAAATGCGGAAATAGATGAGGATTTGAGGGCGGTCGTTACAGGAACGGTAAAGAAGGTAAGCGAGAAGATGGAAAGTCTTCGCGTTGCAGACGCCCTTACCGAGATTTTTGCGCTCTTTAAAAGATGCAATAAGTATATTGATGAGACGATGCCTTGGGTGCTTGCTAAAAATGAAGAGGATTCAGACAGGTTGAGCGGAGTTCTTTACAATCTTTCCGAGAGCATCATAATCGGCGCAAGTCTTCTTTCAAGCTTTCTTCCTGAAACTGCTGAAAAAACCGTAAAGATGTTTAATGCGGAAATCAGGCCATTTGAAAGCCTCGGCGAATTTGGGCTTTACGAGGACGGCTCAAAGGTATGCGAGAAGCCTGAAATACTGTTTGCAAGGCTTGACCTTAAAGAGATTCTTCCAAAAGTAGAGGAAATCCGTAAAAAGCAGAAGGAAGAATATGAAGCCGAGCAGGCAAAAATAGAAGCTCTTAACGGAGCCGTTCAGACTAAAGAAGGAGTTATTAAACAGGAGTCAAATAAAGATGCGGCGGCAAAACCGTCTGAAGATGACGAAAGCCGTTTTATTGACCTTGAAGCCAAGCCTGAAATTTCTTATGACGACTTTGCAAGGCTTCAGTTACAGGTGGGAGTAATTGAGCACTGCGAAGAGGTTAAAAAATCCAAAAAGCTTCTTGTCAGCAAGGTAAGGGTGGGGAGCAGGCTTCTCCAGATAGTTTCAGGAATAAAGAAAAATTATTCTCCGGAGGATATGGTAGGAAAGCACGTGTGCGTTCTTGTGAATCTTAAGCCGGCAACGCTTGCCGGAATCACTTCCGAAGGCATGCTCTTGTGTGCTGAAGACGAGAATGGCGAGCTTTCTCTTATGACTACGGACAAATTTATGCCGTCGGGTGCGGAAATCTGCTGATAAAGGGAAAAGGGGAATATGAAAAGATTTTTTGCCGAACTGGGCTTTATGATGAAAAACCGAAAACACTTTTTCTTTCTGGTTCTTATTTGGACAGTATTGTCAATTGCTGTTTTTTCATACGGAGTAGGTCTTGAAAATACGATAACAAGAGCCTTCGGTGATACGCAGGAAAAAGAGACCAAAGCTTATCATTTTGAAATTGAAGGTGATGAAAATGTTGTTATTTCGGCATCGGTGCTTCAGCAGGAGATACTTATAAACGAGCTGCTTAACGAAAATGATAAATTTTCACATTATGAGTATCTTGATACCACAGCCACGCTTTCAAAACTCAATGATTTGAACGTAGCGATAAATGACGGCGACATATCGGGTGAAGATGCGGACGGTAAGAAATCATATAAGGTTCATCTCCTTTTTGCAGATGAAAAAACGGCTCTCGAGGCCGGTATGCAAAACATAACAGGAGTGTTCACAAGGCCGAATGATTATAATGAAAAAGTACCGATGATGTTCGGCTACGATTGGACAAAGGGAGGCGCTAATCCAAGCAATGACGGTGACGAAGTAGTAACGGAAGTAGATAACTATAAAATGCTGTTTACCGGATATTTTACCAAGGACGAGGTATTTTCCATAGACGGGAAAAAGATTGAACTTAATCAGTACATATTTATCCCTCTAAGAAGTCTGGATAAGGACAGCCTTCCGGAAACGCAGGAGGGTAGAAAACGCTGGTACAATATATACAAGGTAAAAAATCAAGGGTATATTACGTCCGACATGTCTGCAAATTCCCTTCAGAAATATGTGGATGATCTTGTAGAAGAAAACGGTATAAGCGGCAGAATTTTGATTGACGGCGCAGAGCACGGCAACAGGATTCTGTTTAGAGACGATGTCAGCGAAATCGCTTCAACAGTGGTAACGGCAGGGTATGCGGCTCTTGCCCTTGCGCTCATGCTTCTGTTGGTGTATTTGATTACCAATTACAGCATCGGTTCGAGGTTTATGTTTCTTGCATATATAACAGGCACCGGAAAGCTTGAATTTATTTTTGTAAGTTTAATACAGATAATTATTTACCTTATTTTTACGTCAGGACCGGCTCTGGCAGTGGTTTTTGTACTTGGGAAGGTAACCGCAACAGATATGCCGGCGTATAAGTACGTTATAATTCCCGCCGTCTGCCTTTCGACATTGGGATTTTTGGCTAATATAGTCAGAATCGTACTTTGGGATGCAGGCAAAAAACTTAGAAATGTCTAACGGAGGTTCAGATGCTTTTTGAAGTAAAAAACATAAGCAAAAGCTATAAAAGCGTGCCTGTCGTTGAAAATTTTTCTCTTAGCGTAGAGGAAGGGGACATGGTAGCCCTCGTCGGGAAAAGGCGTCGCGGCAAAACCACGCTTATGCAGATGCTTGCCGGCATTATTCCGGTTGATGAGGGAGAGATTTATTTTGACGGAAAACCGGTTGCGCGCAAATACCGCACAGGAAAGCTGTGCAGGCTGAGGAGAAAGAGCATTGGGTTTGTAACAACGGAAGCTATCCTTATGCCGGATATGACTGTCTATGAAAACCTGCTTATTGCGCAGTCCCATTCTTACGGAAGTTCAAAGGCGAAAAAATTTCGTGCAAAGGAAGTACTGAGAACGCTTGGACTTAAGGGCAAGGGGAGATTTTTCCCAAAGGAGCTTTCGGTTTTAGAGAGGCAGAAGGTGTGTGTGGGAAGAGCGATAATAAACGAACCGAAGCTTTTAATCTGCGACGAACCGACCGATATACTTGAAGGCTACGGCGCAGAGCAGATGATGGACATTTTGGAGATACTTAACAGTGCAGGATATACTATAATACTTTCTACCCACAGCAAACGGATAGCAGGAAGATGCAGAAAAATATATCCTATACATGAGGGACTTGACCTTTCAGGCCTTGAGAGAGAAGGAGTAACTGTAGCGCGGTATGAGGGTGAAGACCTTGAAGAGGATATTCTTTCAGGCGAGACGTCTGCCGCAGATGAAGAAGCCTCAGACGGAGAAGAAGCGCGGGTGTCTGAATCCGATGCGGATGAGTCAGACGGCAGCAGCGCGGGCGTACTGGATTCCGAGGAAAAGGGAGAAAATGTTTTGTCGGAACAGGATCCGGAAGAATTAAAGGGCGAAATTACGTCAAAGCAGGAGAATGACAGCGAAGAGTCTTTAGAGGAAGGTAAGATAAAAGACGCGCAGACGGATGAAAGGACGTTTCAGGAAAAGGAAGACGGAACGGAACCGGCTGAAAGCGGAGAAGCGGGGACGGAATTGCCGCAAAACAAAGAAGCTGTGAGCGAGCTTCCTGAGGATGAGGAAACCGAACGGGAATTTCCACCTGAGGATGATCTTGAAGAGCTTCCTGAAATAGACCTTACGGACATGTTTAAATAAAAGCATATTTTGAAGCAAATTTACGGCAGCGTCGGGATTCCCATCGGCATGGCTGCCTTGGGCGCGTTTGGCGGCCGACAAGAAATCAGAAAAGAAAAAGCTAAAATTAACCTTATGAAAGGAAAAAAACATGAAAAAAAATTCTAAGGAATGGAAAAGGGCAGCAGGAGTTCTTATGCCTGTCTTTTCACTGCCCAGCCCTTACGGCTGCGGAACATTGGGAAAGGAAGCGTTCGCATTCGTTGATTTCCTGCACTCGATGGGAGCAAGCTGCTGGCAGGTGCTTCCCGTAGGGCCGACGAGTTTTGGAGACAGCCCGTACCAGTGCTTTTCTGCTTTTGCAGGAAATCCGTATTTTATAGATTTGGATCTGCTTGCAGAGGAAGGGCTTCTTAATAAAAAGGAACTGGAAGCAATAGAGTGGGGGAAAAAGGCGGACAGGGTCGATTACGGCTGCCTGTACGAAAACCGCTATAAGGTGTTGAAAAAGGCCGCTGAAAGTAGCGACTACAAAGAGACCGCCGAGTATCTGGCGTTTGAAAAAGCAAGCAGATACTGGCTGGAGGATTATGCCCTTTTTATGGCATGTAAGAATTATTTCAAAGGGAAATGCTGGCAGGATTGGGAACAGAGCATAAAGTTTAGACAGCCGAGAGCAATAGGAAAATATAAAAAGCTTCTTGAAAAAGAAATAGATTTCCAAAAATTTATGCAGTATGAATTCTTCAGGCAGTGGCACAGCCTCAGAAGATATGCAAATGAAAAGGGTATAGAAATAATCGGAGATGTGCCCCTTTATGTTGCTATGGACAGCGCAGACTGCTGGGCGCACAAAGAGCTGTTTGAGCTTGATGAGGACGTAAAGCCGATAAATATTGCAGGAGTTCCGCCGGATTTGTTCTCCAGCGACGGACAGCGCTGGGGAAATCCTCTTTACCGCTGGGATATAATGGAAGCGAACGGATTTAAATGGTGGCGCGAGAGGATGAAGGCAAATGCGGATCTTTATGATGTAATACGTATAGATCATTTTATCGGCATAGTAAATTATTGGTCGGTTCCTGCAAAATGCAAGACTGCCAAAAGAGGAAAGTGGAAGAAGGGGCCGGGGAAAGCCCTTACGGACGTTATCGATTCCTGCATCGGAAGCTCAAGGATTATTGCGGAGGACCTTGGAGTTCTAACAGAGCCTGTTAAAGAGCTTATCGCCGAATGTGATTATCCGGGAATGAAAATAATCGAGTTTGCGTGCGGCGGAGATTCAGGAAACGAATATCTTCCGCACAATTACGCAAGCCGCAACTGCGTCGTATATGCGGGGACTCACGATAACGAAACTCTGCAGGGATTTCTTAACGGAGCGCCTCAGTGGCAGATCGACTGGATGAAGGGTTATTTCGGGATTTTAAAGGCGGAAGAGCTGCATGCGCAGATAATCAGAAAGATGTATGAATCGATTGCAAATACGGTTATTGTCCAGATGCAGGATTTACTCGGACTTGACAATGAGGCAAGGATAAACGCTCCGGCAACCTGCGGAGATAACTGGCAGTGGAGAATGCTTCCGGGAGCTGAAAAAAAGGTTGATACAGGGTACTACAGATGGATGAGCGGCATGTTTGGAAGATTGCATAACTGACGTTTTATGCTGTAATCGGAAAATTTATTACATATAATATCAGGCGCATGCGGCGCAGTCCGCTATGCGCAGAGGCAGTTGACAAGAACAGTGCTGACTGCAACTCCTGAAAGAGTAACAATAAGCGCACCGGGTAACGTATATCTGGTGTGCTTTACTTTTACCGACATATAATACATTGACATCATATACATAATGGTCTCAGTCGAAGCAAGCATAAGAGAGCCAAGGAGCCCGTTGTATGAATCGGTTCCGAACTCTTTATAAATGTCCAGCAAAAGAGAGGTCGCGGCAGATGATGAAAACATTTTTATTATTACCAAAGGCACAAGCTCCTTCGGAAAGTGGATTAGCTCTGCGAAGGGGGCGAGGACGGAAGCCAGACCGTCAAGAACGCCGGAATTTCTTAACAGGCCTACGGCGGTAATCAGTCCGATCAGGGTCGGAATCAGTCCGACGCACACCTTCAGACCGTCCTTCGCTCCTTCTATGAATGAATCATAGCCGTTTTTACCGCAGATGAAAGCAGCGCCGGCAATGATGAAAAGAATCACAGGTATTATATAATTTGAAATCTCGGAGACGATTGACATGGCAAGACCCTGTTTTTACATTGATAGCAGTATTATATGAACGCGCGAGGAAAAAAATGAAAATTTCAAGTTGCAATGTCAAAAAAACTGTGTTAGAATGACAGAACGTGAGAACACACGAAATTCCTTGCTCCCGATTGGTTCGGGGGCCAGAGACCAAAAGGAGGTACAAGGCAACTATGAATAAGTATGAATTAGTCTTAGTTGTAAGTGCAAAAATCGAGGATGAAGCCAGAGAAGCCGTTGTAGAACAGGCTAAAGGCATTGTTACCAGATTTGGCGGCGTGATTACAAACGTTGAAGATCAGGGTAAGAAGAGACTGGCTTACGAAATCCAGAAGATGAAAGAGGGTTATTACTATTTCATCCAGTTCGATGCTGAGTCAACTGCTCCGGCGGAAATTGAATCAAGAGTCCGCATAATGGAAAATGTACTCAGATTTTTGTGCGTTAGACAGGACGAAGAATAAGGAGGGATTTCCTTTATGAACAAAGTAATATTAATGGGAAGATTGACAAGAGATCCCGAAGTCCGTTATGCTCAAAACAGCAACACAGCAGTTTGCCGTTACTCGCTTGCGGTTGACCGCCGTTTTAAAAGAGAAGGCGAGCCGGATGCTGATTTCTTTAACTGCACTGCTTTCGGAAAGAGCGCAGAGTTTGCGGAAAAGTATTTTAAGCAGGGAACCAAGCTTCTGGTAACGGGACGCATTCAGAATGACAATTACACCAACAGGGACGGACAGAAGGTTTACAGCGTTCAGGTAATTGTTGAAGAACAGGAATTTGCTGAGAGCAAAAACAGCAGTAATTCGTCTGGAAACGGTGCAGCTTACGAAAGCCGCCCGAATCCAAGCGCAGCCGGCGATGGCTTTATGAATATTCCTGACGGAATTGAAGAGGAATTGCCGTTTATTTAAAGAGAGCGCAAGCTCAAAGAATTGGATTAAGGAGGTAACCGTCATGGCTATTGATAAACCTGTTAAGGGTGATAAGGCAGATGCTCCTGCAAGAAAGCGCATTGTCAGAAGAAGAAAAAAGGTTTGCGTATTCTGTGCAGACAAGAGCAACGTTATTTCTTATAAGGACACAAATAAGCTTAAGAGATACATCTCTGAAAGAGGAAAGATCCTTCCAAGGAGAATCACAGGAAACTGTGCAAAGCATCAGAGAGCTTTGACCGTGGCTGTAAAGAGAGCGCGTCACATAGCATTGCTGCCATACACGACAGAATAATAAGCTGACATGAATTTAGGGACGTTTCATTTTGAAACGTCCCTTTTATTTATTTTCCTTGCAATATCAAGGGATACCTTGTAGGTAAGTATGAGGCGTGCGTCAATATAGCAGAACTTATTTATCAAAAACTGAACAAGTCTGGCTAACAGGCAAAGTGAAATAAGAAAGGTACAAATAATGCTTATTTCAAGGCTATTCGATACGGCCTGCACTATCACAGCGGAAAGCAGCGAACAGAAGAAAAAGGGCAGGAACCCTTTACATATTTTATAGGAAACCAGCATTGCCTCATTTAATCTTGTTTCCATTAAATCGAGTTCATTGCTGCTTCGCAACAGAAGCAGATTCATCATTTGTTTAATTACAGGCAAGGACAGGATTTCGTCCTTTGATTTGTCGCTTAGTATTTGGGAAACAAAACATCTGTAGTTGGTTCTGCCAAATTCACGCAGCAGCAGTCTTTTAAATTCACCTTTCATTGTTACTCCCGGTTATTTTGAAAAAATGCTGTGTGATAATAGTATACGCAGGAATCCTGATATTTTGCAAAACTTATTTGGGAAGTTAAACAGTCGGTTAAACACGGACAAAACAGTGTGTATCTGCGGCAAAGCATAAAAAAACTGTCTGACAAAAATGTCAGACAGTTAAAACATGTATCCTGTAAGCTTTATTCGCTCTTCAACACTCCAAGGAAGACAAGAACGCCTATGATAAGCGAAACCAGAAGATAAAGTCCGACAAGACCGAAAAGAATGCTGAAAATAAATCCGATAACAGGGATTTTGCTCAGCAGCCATCCGGCAACGCCTGATATTACGCATCCAATCACAAAGAGGATAAGAAGCGTGATAAACGAGCTGTTATCTTTTGCTCCGAAAGAAACAGGGAAAATAGTCTTAAGTAGTTCCATTTGAAAACCTCCTTATCTGCATCAGAGGACCAGCCCTCTGCTATTTTGCTAATTATAACACTAAAAAAAGGTAAAGTAAAGAAAATAAAGATTGCTATTGCAAAAAATACGTGAGATAGAGTATACTATAAGTGATTTTACCGGTTTTACGGCAGCCGCACCGGAGAATCCGCATGCTGCGTCGGTTCAGATGCAGGATTTTTGCCATGCTGAAAAACTGTGGCTGCAGAAAGAGGATACTATGGCGTCATTTGAAGAATTGGGAAAGAAAATATCTGAGACCGGTCAGAGTGCGGCTCAGAAAACTAAAGGTCTTGCTGAGGTCATTAAGCTTAAATATCACGCAGGAGACCTCAATAAAGCTTTAAGCAATCTTTACAGTGAGATCGGAATGCTTTACTTTGAGAAAACAAAAGAAGCTCCGGAGGAAGATTTTAAGGAGCTTTTCTCAAAAATAGACGAAACGGTTTCGGAGATTGAGGCTACCGAAGAAAAAATAAGAGAGCTTAAGGGCGTGAACGTTTGCCCTGTCTGCGGAGCAAAGGTACAAAACGGCAAAAAGTTTTGCGGAGACTGCGGAGCAAGGGTTTTGGACGAAGAACCTGTGCAGGATGAAGAGGCTGAAGACAGCGGCGTTTCGGACAAAGAGTGATATGATACTCACATAGGAAAGAACGGTTTTCGGATGTTCTGAAAGGAGATAAAACAATGGCAAGTGCAAAAATGTTCAATCTTGAAAATAATCTTACTGTTGATGCAGTCGGAAAGGGGATAGAGGATTTTTTAAGAGACAAGAAAAAAATGAAAACCCAGGCTGTCAAAAACGGTGACAATTACGTAATAAAGGCCGAAAGTGAAGAAACATGGCTCAGATTTGTCGGGCTGGGTCTGATGCAGCAGGTTCAGCTGGTAAAGAGCGGAGGGCTTGTCTCCGTAACGGCGCTGGAATCACGTTGGATTGAAAAGTTTCTGGCGTGGTTCGCATGTCTTATACTTGAAACGATATTTGTGTTTGTGTTCTGGCCTCTTCTTTTTGTTCCGTTTACGTTTATGGTTTGCATTACGGTCGGAATTATCAGACAGTACCTGCTTCCAAACCAGATAATGGATTTTACTGAGATGTTTATCATGGGCGGAGGACGAAAGGTAAGCGTGAATCTTGGATTCAGCAGTCAGGCTGCAGAAAAAGAGCAGGCAAAGACAGTCTGCCCGAAATGCAAAGCTTCGATTGCATCTGACATGAAATTCTGCGAGGTATGCGGAACAAAGCTTAAAGACGAATGTCCTTACTGTCATGCTTCTATTGCGGTAGGCAAGAAATTCTGCCCGTCGTGCGGCAAGCCTCTTGATGCGGGAGCTTCAAATAATGCAGAAGTAAATGCAGCGCCTGCTCAAAGAAAATGCCCTAAATGTCAGTCAGTTGTTGGAGAAGGACAGAAATTCTGTGTTAAGTGCGGAGCGCCATTAGAATAAGTTTTTGCCGTTAACGGTTATAAAGATCCCGCGTGTCGGACAGCATGCGGGATTTTTGTGTTATGATATTTTTCAGAAGGTTCGCCCGACGGTTTGAAATCAGACCGCCTGATTCGGCGGATAATATACTTTATCCGACGGATAAAAGACAGAATGCAAAAGCCTGAGATTTGCAGAAAAGCAGACGGAAGGAGAAAAAATGTATCGGATACTTATTGTTGAAGACGACCTGAGTATTGCAGAAGCAATTAAGGAACAGGCAAAAGCGTGGGATTTGGAGTCGCATATTGTGGAGAATTTCAGAAACGTTCTCACGGATTTTGCAGAGTATCAGCCGCACATAGTTTTGCTTGACATTGGGCTTCCTTTTTTTAACGGCTACTACTGGTGCAGCGAGCTAAGAAAAATTTCCAAGGTTCCCATCATATTTATTTCTTCAGCTTCCGATAACATGAATATTGTAATGGCTGTGAATATGGGAGCAGACGATTTTATTGCAAAGCCGTTCGACGGAGACGTTTTGATCGCAAAAATACAGGCTCTCCTTCGCCGTGTCTACGATTTTGCGGCAAGCGTTCCTGTTATTGAACATAGAGGCGCATTTTTGAATACCGGAGACGACACTTTGATTTATAACGGCTCGACGGTTCCTCTTTCAAAGAACGAATACCGCATTCTCCTCTGTCTTATGGAAAATAAGGGGAAAATCGTGAGCAGGGAAAAACTCATGGAACGCCTTTGGAAGACGCAGGAGTTCGTAGACGAAAATACTCTTACGGTAAACGTAAGCCGGTTGCGTCAAAAGCTGGAGGCGGCGGGGCTTAAGGATTTTATTGTAACCAAAATCGGCTTGGGTTATCTTATTGAGTAGGAGAATGGGTTTATGAAAATTATTCCGGCTTATATAAAGCAGCATAAGAAAGGAATTGCCGCTTTTTTTCTGTTTTGCGTGATTTTTGCTGTCAGTTTCATTTTATACAGACTTCCGGCAGAGGCTGTGGCATATCCGGCTCTTTTATGCTGTTTGTTGGGATTTTTGTTTTTGGCGCACGATTTCTGTACTGTAAAGCACAGACATGAGGTGCTGTGCGAAATGCAGAAGCTTACTTCTCAGATGATTTCCGATATGCCGGAGACGGCGGGGATTGAAACGGAGGATTATAAGGCGCTCGTCCGCAATCTGCAAAATGAGGTGGCGGATGTTATCGGTTCGTCGTCTGCCAGATACCAGAATCTTATTGAGTACTATACCGTGTGGGTCCATCAGATAAAAACCCCAATAACCTCAATGCGTCTGTCACTGGAGAAGGAGGACAGCGTGCTTTTCAGAAAGCTGTCATCGGATTTGTTTCAGATTGAACAGTATGTGGATATGGTAATGGCTTTTCTGAGGCTGGATTCCGATGACAGCGACTATGTATTTAAAGAGCATGACATTGATGAAATAATCAGGCAGTCGGTAACAAGGTTTGCGCCGGAGTTTATTGCGAGAAAAATTTCATTGGAATACAGTCCCGTAAACATAAAAGCGGTTACTGACGACAAATGGTTTTCCTTCGTGCTTGAACAGCTGCTGTCTAACGCGCTTAAATACACCCGTGAGGGAAGCATAAAAATATATTCAAAGGGAGCAAGGACGCTGTGCATCGAGGACAGCGGCATCGGGATAGCCGCAGATGATCTGCCGCGTGTTTTTGAAAAAGGCTACACGGGCTACAACGGGCGGCAGGATAAGCGCGCAAGCGGAATCGGGCTGTATCTGTGCAAACGTATTTGTGACAGACTTGGAGCAAAGATCAGTATCAGCTCTGAGGTTGACCGTGGAACGGTTGTAAGTATCGGTTTGGAGCAGTACGAGATTGGAAAAGAGTAAAAGAGAAGGATTGATATCGGAAAAAATTAAAAAGGCAGAGCAATCTTACAAAACTGTAAGGCTGCATATGGGAAATGTAAGCTGATAAAATGGCGTACATTTCTTTTTTTTGCTAGAATAGCGGCAGAAGTCACAGCGGAGGGAAATGCTGATATGAAAACAGGATTTTATGCAAGGCTTGCGGCGGACAGCATGCGGAAAAACAGGCGGATGTTTATTCCGTTTATCCTTACCTGTATAGGAATGGTAATGATGTTTTATATCATCATGTTTTTGGCGGTAAGCGACGCATTGAAAAATGTAACGGGTGAGGCGACTCTTCGTCAGGTCTTTGCGATGGGAAGCATTGTTATTTCGATTTTTTCGGCAATATTCCTGTTCTATACGAACTCTTTCCTTATGAAACGCAGAAAGAGGGAGTTCGGACTGTATAATGTTCTCGGAATGAGTAAAATAAACATAAGCAGGATCGTGTTTTGGGAAATGCTTATCACTGCAATAATATCCGTATGCTTCGGGCTTTTGGCAGGAATGGCTTTTTCTAAGCTTGCAGAATTGGGACTGGTAAATCTGATAAGAGGCGAGGTGACATATGATTTGTCAGTTTCCGTTGTCGCAGTAAAGCGGAGCGTACAGGTTTTTGCGATGATTTTCCTGCTGCTCTTTTTAAATACGGTACGGCAGATAAGGTCTTCACAAGCCGTTTTATTAATGAAGAGCGATAATGCAGGCGAAAAGCCTCCTAAGGGCAATGGGTTCATTGCGTTAACAGGAGCAGCCGTTTTGGCGGCCGCATATTATATCGCAATTAAGATCAAGGATCCGATGGCGGCTTTTGTCACATTTTTTGCGGCTGTGATAATGGTTATTATAGGGACTTATCTGCTGATGATTTCGGGCTCGGTTATTATATGCCGAATCCTGCAGAAGAAAAAGAAGTACTATTACAAACCTGAACATTTTGTTTCGGTTTCCTCAATGCTCTACCGTATGAAGCGTAATGGAGCCGGTCTCGCTTCCATATGTATCCTGTCGACTATGGTGCTTGTGATGACGGCTTCAACCTCCAGCTTATATCTCGGTGAGGAGGACGCTGTTGAAAGACGCTATCCCAGAGATATTAACATGGAGTTCAGGATGAATGATTTATCCGGTTTGTCTGAAGAAAATATCAAAAAACTGAACCTTTCGGTTTTTGAAAAGGTAAATGCGTACAGCATAACTGCGGAAAATGCGTATTCATACCGCTGCGTGAGTTTTTCGGGAACGCTTGTAGGTAATAATGCTGAAACTGAGCCGGAAATGATCAAGGCAAGCGACATGCTGACAAATATGAGGACGTTTTTCATTATTCCTCTCAGCGATTACAATGCAATGACGGGAGCTGACGAAGTCCTGAATAAGGGAGAAGCAATTTTGTACTCTTACCGCAATGCGTATAATGAGGACAAAATATCTTTTAACGGCTCAAGCGCCATAAGGATTAAAAAACGCTTGGATAGCTTTCTGGAAAACGGCGATAGCGTAGCCAATATGACGTCAAGCATATATCTCATTGTACCGGAGCTGGAAGATGTTCTTAGCGGACTGGACGTTCTGGCCGACTACCACGGAGAAAGACTGATTCAGCTGCGGTGGATTTGCGGCTTTGACGCCGATACGGATGCAGAGCAGCAGATCAGATTAAACAGCAGACTGGAGAGTACCTTCACGGACGGCAATCTAAAAGAAAATTTCGGCTATGACGTATGCTACATGGAAAGCAGGGAAAACGAAAGAGCGGATTTTTACAGTCTGTTCGGGAGCATTTTCTATATCGGCATCGTACTGAGCCTTGTATTTATCATTGCTGCCGTGCTGATTATTTATTATAAGCAGGTTGCGGAGGGCTATGAGGACATAGGACGCTTTAGCATAATGCAAAATATCGGAATGACAAAAAAGGAAATAAGGAAAAGCATAAATTCACAGCTTCTGATCGTATTTTTCCTGCCCCTTGCCTTGGCGGCAGTCCACCTCGCATTTGCCTTCCCTTTTATGCGAAAAATACTGCTGATGTTCAGTTTTGACAATATTGCCCTGTTCGCGCGGACGACAGCGGCAAGTCTGGGGATCTTTTCCGTGTTTTATGCGCTGGTGTACCGTTTCACGGCAAGCGCTTATTACGGGATAGTGAGCGGAATGAAGGAGAAAAGCTGATGGGAAAAAGGGGACAGAAATTGAAAAAAATATTTTCCGGAGCCGTATTCTGGAGCGGAGCGGTTTTGATAGGCATCATTGCCGTTCCGGTCATGCTCCTTGCGGCTGCGGTCTGTTTAGTAGTAAAAACGGCTGATTTTCTGATGCGTAAGATTGACTCTGAATAGAAGCAAATATAAGGAAAGCCGGCAGGCTTGTAAGCAGTCAAATATTAAGAATAAGTTAAGAAATACAGTTAATGTATTAAAATGAAGTTAATTTAATTTACAAGTAATGTTTTTTTTGGTACAATCTTCATCGGTTTAATCAAATTAAAGAGAAAGAGAGGGCAGTTCATGATTAAAGTAACTAATGCCAGTAAGCATTTCGGAAGCTTTACGGCGCTTAACAACATGAATGCGGAAATAGCCGAGGGAAGCATATACGGTCTTATCGGAAGCAACGGTGCGGGCAAATCCACTTTCCTGAGATTGATTACGGGTATTTACCAGGCGGAGGGCGGAAGCGTCGAAATTGACGGAGAACCTTTGTGGAACAACCCAAAGGCAAAAAAGAAATTCCTTTATGTGCCTGACGAACTGTTTTTCCTGCCGGGTTCAAACATGAACCGTATGGCAAAAATGTATAAAACCTATTATCCTGATTTTGACGATGAAAGATATAAGATTCTTACCGAACGCTTTGGACTTGATCCTAAAGCAGGCATTTCCACATTCAGTAAGGGCATGAAAAGGCAGGCTGCGACAATTCTGGCTCTATCCTGCAAGCCGCAGTACCTTTTCTTTGACGAAACCTTTGACGGTCTTGATCCTGTAATGAGAAAGCTGGTCAAGGATGAAATCATGGAGGATGTCAAAGAAAGGAAAATTACAGTTGTAATTACAAGTCACTCCCTTCGCGAGCTTGAAGACGTGTGCGATCAGCTTACGCTTCTTCACAAGGGCGGCGTTATTTTTGAAAGCGATGTAATGAATCTTAAGACTGCGCTCTTTAAGGTTCAGGTAGCGTTTGGGGAAGACTTCGGTCAGGAAAAGTTTGAGGGAATTGAGATGCTCAGCTTTAAAAAGCAGGGACGGGTTGCAAGCTTTATCGTGCGCGGAGAAAGAGAAAGCGTCATTGAAAAGATAAATGCAATGAACCCGCTGCTTGTTGACGTGCTGCATCTTTCCTTGGAAGAAGTTTTCGTGTATGAAATGGAAGCCTTGGGCTATGCCTTCAAGGATGTGCTTATGTAGGAGGTGACGGTATGAAGTGGTTCAGTTTACGACTTTACAAAGAAGCATTAAAACAGTCAAGAGCGGTTGCAATAGGGCTGACGGTTGTTTCTGTGCTGATAAGCAGCATTGTGCCTGCGATTTACCTTGTTCAGGACAGGAAGCTTAACGAGTCCGTCAGCTTTCTGGGAGTTAACAGCCTTACGACCGGACTTGCGTATATTGCCATACTGTTCCCGGTAGTTCTTATTGTCAGGCTGTTTGGATTTCTGTTTAAGAGAAGCTCGTCAGATTTTTACCATGCGCTTCCTTATACCAGACAGAGCATTTATTTTTCAAATTTCCTTGCAGTCTTAACGTGGAGCATTGCAGGACTTGTCGTATCGATAGGACTGCCTTCGATTCTCTACGGAATAAACAGCCACAGGTATTTCAAGCCTTTTTTTATACTGAATAATTTTGCCGTCGGTGCGGTCGTTACGCTTTTTGCTGCAGGAGCCATGCTTGTTGCGGTAAGCGTTATGGGAAGAATGATGCTTTCGATAGAGCTTGCGGCTTTTATAGTCTGCCTTCCGAGAGCGATATTACTTGTTTCTGCGGCGATAGTATCCGATTTGACAGGAGTAATCAATATAAATCATATTCCTGTTTTGTCCCCAAGATACAATCTGCCTTTCATACTTATATTCGGCGGAGTGTTTGACCCGATGGGAGTGCCGTACGCATATACCTCTGCGGCATGTATTCTTACATCGCTTGCGATTGCAGTTATTTATATTGCGCTGGGGTGCTTCCTGTTCTGCATACGCCGTTCCGAAACCGCTGAAACGGCTGCTCCGGACAGAAGGGTCCAGGCTGTAATAAGAACGGTATATTCATTGATTTTCTTCTTTCTGGCAGTAGGAATGGCGATGATAGAGGAAGACGGATTTTCTGTGGCAGTATTTATCGTATTAGGACTTGCGGTTTATTTCCTTTATGAGCTTATTACGACCAGAAAGCTTAAAAATATGCTGAAAATCATACCCGGGCTGGGCATTATCGCCATTATTTGCGTAGTCTATTTCTTCACTGTCAGATTCGCTGCGGATTCGGTACTCGGTTTCACGCCTGATGGGGAAGATATTGAAAGCGTGGAAATGGTTTCGTTAGAGGACGACTGGAGCTATTATTACGGCGAGCCGATGGATTACAATAATATGATGTGCAATAATATAAGGGTGAGTGACAGCGAAATAAATAAACTGGTTGCCGACGCCCTTATGAAAACCACAGAAAAAGTAAAACAGGGCGATTCGTCGTTTTATGAATATACGCCGTATGAGGTCAGAATAAATACAAAAGACGGCAAAAGCAAAATAAGGCAGATTCAGTTTGAAGACAGTGAGTACGCAAAATTCGATGAGCTTCTTATGAAACAGAAGGAGTATCACGATGCGACCTATGCCGTACCTGAAGATGCAATAGTTATTGAATTTACGGTAAAGGAATACAATGAAAACATTTGGAAGCAGTTCCTTTCAGAGTACAAAGCTCTTTCCGACAGTGAAAAGGACGCCGTGCTCAGCAGTCCGTACAGTTACTATGATACCTACTATTCCGATGACGGACCTGACGCAGATGTCGGAAAATTTATAAGTATCAATATAAGCGGCTACTATAAGAGCCAGCTTTACCAGAAGGTCTATACAGTTCCTGCACGGCTTATGCCTAAAACGTTCGATTTGTATAATGAGTACCATTATAAAATGAACATAGATAAGCTGAACAGGGCAATCGATATTTTTAAGTCTCTGGGCGCAGGAGAAAACGATGTTGAAAGCGTAGGAATATCGATTGACGGAAGCACGGACGAATATCAGCTCATGTGCGATCTGGATTTTTATGAATATATGTTTGAAGACGGATTGCAGTACCGGCTGTACAGCAGCTGTGGAAATGCTTATCAGACCCCGGAAGAAGATGAAAATATGACGGGCGAGACTGCTACTGACGGCGATGCTGCGCCGAATATCGGCGGAATAGCCTCAGACTCGGTTGCGGAGCCGGATGGTGAAGATGAGTACTATGATGCATATTATGAAAATGACCGCGCATTGAACAAGGAAGACGCAGATAAGCTTTTCGACATGATGATCGGAGTATTAGAAACCGATCACAAGGCCGAGAGCGGAAAACCGACTGCGGAAATCAATTTTAGCTATTACAATAACGATTACTATAACCACGGTTCGCTTGTTCTTAATATTGATGAGGAGGCTTTTAATGAACTGGCAGCGCTTTTGGCAAAAGAATACCGTTAAAGCAAAAGTCAGCGACGTTGTAAAAGAATATAAAGTATGAAATTTCTTGTTCAAAAGGTATTGGAAGCAGATGTGAGGATTGACGGCAGGGTGAACGGCAGGATTGGAAAAGGCTATGTCGTGTTTGCAGGAATTGCCGAAGAAGACACCAAAGAAACCGCTGATAAAATGCTTAAAAAGCTTGTTAATCTCAGGATCTTTGAAGATGAAAACGGCAAGACGAACCTTGATCTGGCTTCGGTAAAGGGGGAAATCCTTTTTATATCCCAGTTTACGCTTTATGCCGACTGCAAAAAAGGCAACAGGCCTTCGTTTGTCAATGCAGGAAAACCGGATATGGCTGAGCCTCTCTATGAATACATGCTTGAGACGTTAAAAAGAGAAGTGCCGGTTGTGGAGCACGGAGAATTCGGAGCCGATATGAAGGTCTCGCTGATAAATGACGGACCGTTTACGGTGATGCTTGATTCGGCGGAGATATTTTGATAAGGTTTTAGTCCCTTGACGGAGCTGCTTGAGGTGTTTGAAAGAGGACGGTACAAAGCGTATAAACCTGCCAAAAAGTAAAATTAAAAAGTAAAAGCAATAAAAAGCACCCCGGGATTAAGGAAACTATCTGATTCCGGGATGCTTTTTTTCGTTTTGTTAGAGAAAAGCATTTGGGGGTTTGCTTTAGGCGGTACAACGGACAAAGAAGACAGGCGTGACAAAACATTTTAAATTGACAAATCGGACAATCACATTTTTAAAACAAAAAGGTTTTTGTTCATCATCTATAAAAATGTCCGCTGAAATTTGTATGTTTTGCTTCAATTAACCTTAGCACAAGGATTGTGTGTAAATTTTTTTCTCCTATTTTGTCAATGGAAAATAACAGCCGGCAGGAATAAAATTGAATCGTCAGCTTAAGTCAGACATGCGGAATCAATAGTTCTCACGGGCTTCCTGATTGTGTAACCGGTTGCCTTGCGTGTGTCACATGACTTTGCAGGTAAGGTCTCCTGATATTTCTGAACCATGTCCGCACTATGAGGAAACACAGGAGACCTCTTGCCTGAATGAAAAGGCGCCGTTTTAAAAGCAAAATATTTCTAAAGCATATTGTACAGATATTTGCCGTAAAAATCAAAAGTACCGTTTACAAAAAATTGTTGTTCCTTCTTGCCTTTATTTATGATATACTTCTCCGTAGTGGCGGTTTGATTTGAGCTTGCCGTAGCTTTACGGTAATGTCCTGAAAAGTGGCGCATATCGGCACGGTTCTAAACGGGACGATGGAAGGAAGGTAAAAATGTACGGTAGAAGAACAGCGATCATTATGCTTACGCTCCTGATGCTGATTATCTGCACTGCCTGCAATGCAGACAGTTTCTTTGACAGAGATGACAACGGGAACAAAGCGTCCGAGAAAATGGCTGATTACGATAAAATATACGGTTTAAAGGAAAACGAGGGCTTTGTAGTTCTTGATATGCAGGAAGCGGCCGACAGGGCAAAAAAAATAGACGGAAGGTGGTTCCTGTCGGTTAATACGGTAAATCAGCTGAATGATAAGTTTTACTGGAATCAAAAGGAAGAGCAGCTCATTGTTACTACAGCCGAAAGTGTGGATTACTATTGGCCGGATGCTGCGAAATTTACGTCAAACGGAGCGGAAACTCCGCTTGAACGCTCTGAAATCACAATTCAAAACGGAGTGCTTTACGTAAGCACGGATCTGATTAAAAAATATACTGCTGTGACCTTTGAGGCTTACGAGGAGCCTAACCGTATCGTTTTGTGGACTGATAAAGACGGTGTTACAACCTACAGCGCCATAAAAAAGGATACCTGTGTGAGAACGGGAGCGTCCTTATCGGAAAGCATTTTGAAAAAGGCTGCCGAGGGAGATAAGCTTTACGCAACAGGCGAGGAAGAATCAGGGTTTATACCGGTCGTTACTTTTGACGGCTTCTGCGGCTATGTCTCATCAGAAGATGTAAAGGACGGCGGCACCTCTTCTTTTGCCTCCGGCTTTACTCCTTCAGAATATACGCATAACCTTAGAGACGGCGGGTACTTCACGTCTGTTTGGCACAACGTTGCGTATGAAGCAGAGGGAAGCCTGCTTGCCTCGGAGCTTGACGGAAGCGAGGGCGTAGACGTCGTGATGCCGACGTGGTACAGAGTGATTGATATTGACGGCAGCATTTCATCTCTCGCCAATCACTCTTACGTTGACAAGGCTCATGAGCTCGGACTTGAGGTTTGGGGGCTTGTTGACGATTTTGCCGCCGGCGTTCCGGGCATTGATGTGCTTTCAAACACGGCTGCAAGAAATAACTTATCGGACAGCTTGGTTGCAAGCGCTGTGGAGTATGGAATAGACGGAATAAACGTGGATTTTGAGTATATAACGCAAGAGAGCTCGCCTCATTACATACAGTTTTTAAGAGAGCTTTACTTAAAAATGAAGCCTCACGGCCTGAAGCTGAGTGTTGACAACTATGTGCCTAACAGCGGAAATGCTTATTATAACCTGAAGGCTCAGGCAGAGGTTGCGGATTATATAATGTTGATGACCTACGATGAGCATTATTCTCCGGAAACAGGAGTAGGAAGCGTGGCCTCGCTTAATTTTGTGGAGGACGGAGTAGTGTCCGCCCTTGCAAGCGTACCGGCAGAAAGGCTGGTCATGGGAATTCCTTTTTTTACAAGACTCTGGCAGACTGACAGCAATGCGCAGGTTTCTATGCAGGTTCTTACAATGAAAACCGAGATGGACACTGTGGCTCAGTACGGACTTGAGCCGAAATGGATTGAGACAAACGCCCAGTATTACGTAAGCTACGTTAATAAAGAGGGGATAAGCTGCGAAATGTGGCTTGAGGAAGAGGAATCCGTTACTGAAAAGAGGCGGGTTTGTGATAACTACGGACTCGCAGGCACTGCAAGCTGGTGTCTTGGCTATGAGACAGACGGAATATGGGACATTTTGAAATAGTTTAGTCGGGCTTTATCGGAAATCTTTCCTTGACACCTGATTTAAAAATTAGTATACTTACTATTGCCGTGCAGCCGGGGAGATAGCGGTGCCCTGTACCTACAATCCGCTACAGTAGGGGTGATGGTATGCCGAGGGTGTCTGTCTGTCGGGCAGCCCCTGATAAGCGATGTTGACGTTTGGGTCTTGCGCGACGGGAGCCTGTGAACCGTGTCAGGGCAGGAATGCAGCAGCACTAAGCAGTTCCTCCCGTGTGTTGTAAGGTCGCCTGGGCTGAGTTGGCTGTCAGGGTAACGACGGTGGGCAGCATTCGACGCATACCGCACGGTTTTAGCTTTATAATGTAGAAATTGCAGCTTTATTTTCCAGAATATTGTGAAGATAAAGCTTTTTTTCTTGTACTTGACAGGCAAAAGTGCTACAATGAATCCAAACGTGTATTTGTGGGAGTATATCCTGTGCACATATCAATTCGGCTTGGAGGTAAAAAATGGGTTTTTTTACAGCGTCAAGACTAAACAAGATGAAAACCTGTTTCAGGAACGGCGACTATGAAAAAGCAATAGCCCTTGCAGATAAAATAAATCCGACCGAAATCCGTACCGCGTACGATCTTTCTATGATGGCAGATATTTATATGGCTGCGAAGCGTTACGGTGCGGCAAGGCGGGTTTTTGCCGAAATATACAAACGAAATAAAACAGTCAGGGTGTGCAAACAGCTTATATCTCTTAACATCAAGCTTAAGAATGTAAGGCAGGCGATAGTGTATCTTAAGGAGCTTAATGCTTTGGACAGCGAAGACTATGAGCGTTTTATTTTCCAGTATCAGATTGGAAAGATGCTCAATCAGCCCGATGAATATCTTATCGAGTGCCTTAAAAAGGTAAGGGAAGCGGATTACATTGACAAATGGGCTTTGGAGCTTGCAAAGCTTTTTTATAAGACGGGAAGATTTGCGGAATGTATTAAGGAGTGCCAGAATATCAAGCTTTGGTTTCCGGACACGGATTTTTCCGCAAAAGCCGATATTCTTATTGGAGCCTGCCGTTCGGGCGTAAGCTATGAGGAATCCGTCGAAAGCATGAGGGCGCAGAAGGCCGAGAGGCTTGCCAAAGAGGCCGCTGAAAAGCAGGAGCCGGCCGAGGCTTTCAATAATGGCGCCGATGATGCTTATGAAGACGGCAATTCCGACTATGACGGCGAGGATGCCGGATTCGACGGGCAGCCGGATGACGGTGATGAATTTGAGGAAGAAGTGGAAAACGGCTATGATGAGAAGCCGGAAACGGAAGACGGCGAGGATTATGAATATGCCGAACCTGACGATGAGGAAGACTATGCGTATGCCGAGCCTGACGATGAGGAAGACTATGCGTATGCCGAGTCTGATGATGAGGAAAACTATGCGTATGCCGAGCCCGATGATGAGGAAGACTACGTGTATGCCGAGCCTGATGACGGAGGATCTGTGTATTTTGATTCTGAAGAGGATGAGCGTGACGAAGCCGAAGAGAGCGGAAACGTCAACGGCGGCAAAGCCTCTGAATCCTTTGACGGCTTTGGCAGTATAGAAAGACTTGAAAAAAGCGCAGAAGGGAAAAAGTACGGAAGCGGAACCTTTGACGACCGCAGCTATGGCAGAAGGAAGTATGACAGTGCGGCAATGACTGAAATCAGCGCTGACGATGCGGCGGAAATTTCAGCCGCTTCGGAATATGCCCCTGAGGAGATTGAGGAAAGGCTCCGCAGGCAAAGCTATGAGAACGAAAATGACGTCAGCATGGAGCTTTCAGATTCAATAAAAACAATTATGCAGGAGGATGCGGCGGACAGAAACGCTGAGGATATAAACGACGACCTGGCGGCAACGCTTATAAACGATTCTTTGACCGGCGAGGTCATAAGCGCGCTGCTTGAACAGGAGAAAAACGGCATTTCAAAGGATCATGACGCCGTTGACGAATCGATACTTAAGATGATTGATGAAGAAGAATAGCCTTAAAAGGGCTTTTCGGAGTTAAAGCCGTTGAGACAGGAGGTTTTAGGTGAGCAGAGAAAACTGGAAGCCCGGAAACATGCTTTATCCGTTGCCGGTTGTGATGGTGGGCTGTCAAAGGGAAGGAGAAAAACCAAATATAGTAACGGTTGCGTGGACGGGTACGGTGTGCTCCGACCCGCCTTGTCTGAGTATTTCGCTCAGGCAGGAGAGATATTCCTACGGCATAATAAAAGAAACCGGAGAGTTTACGGTAAACCTTACGACAAAGGAGCTTGCGTGGGCCGCTGACTATTGCGGGGTAAAGAGCGGAAGAGACATTGACAAATTTAAGGAATGCGGGCTTACTCCTCTTAAATCGGAAAAAATAAAGGCTCCCGGCATAGCAGAATCTCCTGTGTGTCTGGAATGCAAGGTAAAGGATGTTATTCCGCTGGGTTCACACGATATGTTTTTGGCTGAGATTGTTTCGGTTTCCGCCGACGGGAAGTATATGGATAAATCAGGAAGGTTTAATCTTGCGCTTGCGGATCCGATAGTTTATTCTCACGGGACCTATTACGGCATGGGCGAGAAAATAGGAACATTCGGTTATTCCGTTAAGAAGAAATAGTTTGGAGGATTTTATGAAGCAGTATATCATAAGGGGCGGAAAGTCCCTTGCGGGAGAGGTTACTATCGGAGGCGCAAAAAATGCCGCGCTTGGAATACTTGCGGCGGCAATTATGACTGACGATGAGGTGACGGTTGAAAATCTTCCTGACGTAAGCGATATAAATGCTTTGCTTGAAGCGATATCTGCAATCGGAGGCAGGGTAGAAAGGATCGATGCGCACACCGTGAAGCTTTGCGGCGCGTCTATTTGCTCTACTACCGTTGATTACGATTATATTCAAAAGATAAGAGCGTCTTATTATCTGCTCGGCGCCTTGCTTGGGAAAAAAGGGAAGGCGACCGTTGCGATGCCGGGAGGCTGTAAAATCGGCAGCAGACCTATAGACCAGCATATAAAAGGACTTAAGGCTCTGGGAGCGACTGTGGTTTCCGAGAACAGCATGATAAAGGTCAAAGCCGATAAATTAAAGGGAAGCCACATATTCCTTGACGTGGTTAGCGTCGGAGCAACCATTAACATTATGCTTGCGGCGGCTCTTTCTACGGGTCAGACAATAATTGAAAACGTTGCAAAGGAACCTCATATAGTTGACGTTGCCAACTTCTTAAACAGCATGGGAGCCAATATCAAGGGAGCCGGTACGGACGTAATAAGGGTAAGAGGAGTTGAAAGGCTGCACGGAAGCGTTTATTCCTGTATTCCCGACCAGATTGAAGCCGGAACCTTTATGTGCCTTGCCGCCGCGACAAAGGGAGATATAGTGCTTAAGAATATCATTCCGAAGCATCTTGAGGCAATCAGCGCAAAGCTCTCTGAAATCGGAGCGGATATTACGGAATTTGACGATTCGATGAGAATATCCTGCAACAAAAGAGTGAGCTCGAGCGTCGTTAAAACAAGAGTTTATCCGGGGTTCCCGACGGATATGCAGCCTCAGATAGCTGTGGTGCTTACTACTGCCGACGGCGTTTCGACAATAAATGAAAACATTTGGGAGGATAGGTTTAAATATATTGCCGAGCTTCGCAAGATGGGCGCGGTTGTGACAGTTGAAGGAAACGTCGCTTTTATTGAAGGACAGAAGGAGCTTAAGCCTGCCATTATGGAGGCTCCCGACCTTCGCGCCGGAGCGGCGCTTACAATAGCAGCCCTGCAGGCTGACGGAGTCAGCATAATAACAGATATTCATTATATTGAAAGAGGTTACGAAAATTTTGACGGTAAGCTAAGACAGCTTGGCGCTTCTATTGAAAAGATAGATTCAGATGATCAGGCGGCAATACAAAGATTCAAGCTTGAGGTCATCTGAAAATACCGAAAATACTTTGAGAGCCGTTTTTGGAGGAAACTATGGAAAAGAAACTTTTTACGTCCGAATCCGTTACCGAGGGACATCCTGATAAAATCTGCGACCAGATTTCAGATGCGATACTTGATGCGATGATGGCGCAGGATCCAATGAGCAGGGTCGCCTGCGAAACAGCAATAACCACAGGTCTTGTGCTTGTAATGGGAGAGGTTACCACAAAGGGTTATGTGGATATACAGAAAATAGTGCGTGAAACTATTCGTGAAATTGGCTATGACAGGGCAAAGTACGGATTTGACTGTGACACCTGCGGCGTAATTGTCGCGCTTGACGAGCAGAGCAAGGATATTGCGATGGGGGTTGACAAGGCGCTGGAAGCCAAGGAAGGCGGGAATTGTGACAGCAGGATCTCGGCAATCGGCGCAGGCGACCAAGGAATGATGTTTGGCTATGCAACCAATGAAACTGAAGAGTATATGCCTTATCCGATAAGTCTTGCACACAAGCTTACGAAGCGTCTTTCGGAGGTTCGCAAGAAGGGGATTCTTTCTTATCTCCGTCCGGACGGAAAAAGTCAGGTTACGGTTGAGTATGATGAAAACGGCAAGCCTGTGCACATAAACGCAGTGGTAATTTCCACACAGCATGATCCGGAGGTTTCGCAGGAGCAGATTCATAGTGATATAATGGAACATGTTATTACGCCTGTTGTTCCTAAGGAACTGATGAATTCCGAAACGAAGGTATTTATCAATCCGACAGGACGCTTTGTAATCGGAGGGCCTAACGGAGACAGCGGACTCACGGGAAGAAAGATAATAGTTGATACCTACGGCGGTTATGCAAGACATGGCGGCGGCGCTTTTTCAGGAAAAGACTGCACGAAGGTTGACCGCTCGGCTGCCTATGCTGCAAGGTATGCTGCAAAGAATCTTGTTGCGGCAGGTCTTTGCGATAAATGTGAAATTCAGCTTTCCTATGCTATAGGCGTTGCTGAGCCGACTTCGGTAATGGCGGATACTTTTGGAACCGGAAGGCTTGGCGACGAAGAAATTGTAAAAATAATAAGGGAAAATTTTGATTTGCGTCCCGCAGGCATTATTGAAATGCTTAATCTGCGCAGGCCGATATATAAACAGACGGCGGCTTACGGTCATTTTGGGAGAAACGATCTTGATTTGCCTTGGGAAAAGCTGGATAAGGTTGAGGCTTTGAAAAAATATCTTGCATAAAATATGAAGTTAAAAAAGAAAATTATTACAACCTGCGTGCTCATTGCGCTGCTTCCCTTGATTTTAGGCCTTTTAATAGGCGGAGTGATCGTTTTCAGGCAGTTTGATAAAATTAATGAGGCTTACGGGATAAACGAGAAAAGGTTTACCGTAATCCAAAATCCAATGATTGCCTACAATTCAATAATAAAGAAAAACGTCGAAAGGGTAAAAAACGGAATCGAGGAAAACACGGAAAAGCTTGAGGATACGGAGTATCTGGACGAGCTTAACAATAATCTTTCGGAGCACCACACAACTCTTTTTGTAAGGCAGAACGGCAAATATATCTACAAGGGTAAAAAAGGCATTTTGGAGTACCTTGACATTTACTTCCCAGAATACGGAAACGGTCCAGGAAATCCCGGCAGCATTTACATAAACAGCGAATCGTTTTCGGTTCTTATGGAACAGATGGATTTTCAGGGCGACGACGGCGACCGTTTTTCTGTTTATCTTGTAATGGAAGTGGACAAAATCCTGCCTGAAATAAGAAACGGCGCGACACAGATTATGCTGGCAATAATATTGATCCTTGTGCTTCTAGGAATCGTCACTCTGATATGGCTCTACAGGCTTTTTATCAATCCTCTCACAAAGCTGAGCAGGGCGACGCACCAGATTATGGAAGGCAATCTGGATTTTTCGATCAAGACAAACCGCAAGGACGAAATCGGTCAGCTGCAAAACGATTTTGAAGATATGAGGCTCCACCTTAAGGAAAGCACGGAGCAGCAGCTTTACAATGCCGATGCTTCAAAAGAGATGATGAGCAACATATCCCACGATTTAAAGACTCCGCTTACGGCAATAAAGGGTTATGCCGAGGGGCTTTTGGACGGTGTTGCAGACACTCCGGAAAAACGTCAGAAATACTACAAGACGATATATGCAAAGGCATGCAGCATGGAGGAGCTCGTTGAAGACCTTGCCTACTTTTCAAAGCTTGATAACAAGATGCTTACCTACAACTTTACGGTTATATCTTTAAAGGACTTTTTAAAGGACTGTATAGAGGATGTCGAAATGGATCTGGAGCTCAGGGGCATCAGGCTAAAGGAGTCGTATCAACACTGCTGCGACGTAAATGTGATAATCGATCCTGACGAAATAAAGAGAGTTATAATAAACATTATCGGGAACTCGATTAAGTACATGGATAAGTCTGAGGGCTGCGTCAGCATCAGGGTGTTAAGCGATGATGATTTTGCGTGGATATCGATAGAAGATAACGGAATGGGGGTTGATGCAAAGGATATTCCTCACATATTCGAGCGCTTTTACAGAGCCGACACCAGCAGGGGGACAAAAACGGGCGGTACGGGTCTGGGACTTGCGATTGCAAAGTCGATAATAGAGGCGCACGGAGGTACGATTTCTGCCAATAGCGTTAAGGGTGCGGGCACGACGGTAAGGTTTTCGCTTCCGAGGGAAAGAACAAAGGAGGGTGCAGAATGAGCGGCATACTTATAATTGAAGATGAGCTTGAAATAGCCGAGCTGGAAAAGGATTATCTTGAAATGTCAGGATATGAGGTAGAAATATGTGCCGACGGTACCGAGGGGCTTGGAAAAGCTCTCGCAGGAAGCTACGATATGCTGATAATTGATATTATGCTTCCCGGAACCGACGGCTGTGAAATATGCAGAAGGGTAAGGGAGGTAAATAACCTCCCGATAATAATGGTTTCTGCAAAAAAGGACGATATAGATAAAATAAACGGACTGGGACTTGGAGCGGACGACTATATTACCAAACCGTTTTCTCCGAGCGAGCTGGTCGCAAGAGTTAAGGCTCATATTGCAAGATATGAAAGGCTTGTAGCGAACAGCGGAGAGAGCAGCGAAACGATTGAGATACGCGGCTTGAAAATAGATGTGGTTTCGAGACGGGTGTACATAAACGGCGAGGAAAGAGTTTTTACGACAAAGGAATTCGATTTGCTTACCTTCCTTGCAAAGCATCCTAACCGCGTTTATACCAAAGAGGAGCTTTTCCGTGAAGTATGGGATATGGAATCTGTCGGAGACATTGCAACCGTTACGGTGCATATTAAAAAAATAAGGGAAAAGATTGAAATAAATACCCAGAAGCCTCAATATATTGAAACTATATGGGGAGTGGGTTACAGATTCAAAGTCTGATTAACTGAAAGGAGCGTTAGTGATTATGGGCGCTGTTTATGAGCCGGGAAAGGCTTTATTCTGGAAGTATTTTGAAGAAATTTCGCAGATTCCGAGAGGCTCGGGAAATATAACGGGCATAAGCAATTACCTTGCCGAAACCGCAAGGAAAATGGGACTTGATTACGTTCAGGACGAAATCGGAAACGTCGTAGTTTATAAGCCTGCGTCGGACGGCTACGAAGCCGAACCGGGCGTTATTCTTCAGGGACATATGGATATGGTCACGGTCAAAAAGGATGACTGTGAGCTTGACCTTACAAAAGACGCTCTTGAGCTTGCTGTTGACGGAGACAGTCTTTATGCAAAGGGAACAAGCCTCGGAGCCGACGACGGGATTGCGATGGCGTACGCTCTTGCGATTTTAGAGGACGAAAGCATAAAGCACCCTTATCTTGAAGCGGTTTTTACAGTAGATGAAGAAACAGGAATGGACGGCGCGGCTGCGCTTGACGAAAAGCTGCTTAAGGCAAGACGCATGATCAATATTGACAATGGCGAGGAAGGGGTCCTTATTACCGGGTGCGCGGGAGGCTCCAGAATTTCCGCATCGCTCCCTGTAGAGTGGAAGGAAAGAACAGCCAATGTTTATGAGCTCAGAGTCAGCGGTCTGAAGGGCGGTCATTCAGGCACGGAAATAAACACCGGCAGGGTAAGCGCCATTACGGTTCTTGCCAGATTCCTGTGTGAGCTGAAAACGGTGCGTACAAGAATAATGGAGCTTGAGTGCGGTGAAAAAGACAATGTAATTGCGGACAGCGGCTATGTAAAGTTTATATGTTCTGCGCCGATGCCCGACGTGTGTGAGACGGTTCAGTTCTATGCGGACGTGTTGAAGGAGGAGTTTGCCGTAAGAGAACCTGACCTTGTGATTGACTTTAGGTGTCTCGGTCAGGGGGTTAAAGTCAGAGCCCTTCATAAAGAGGATTCTAACAGGATTATGGATCTGCTTCTCGGGCTTCCGCAGGGGATCAGGGAGATGAGCATTGATGTTAAGGGGCTTGTGGAAACCTCTGATAATGTCGGTACCGCAAAATTAAACGAGGGATCCTTTGATGTGACGGTTTCGGTCAGAAGTCTTTTTGAATCTGCGAGACAGGCGCTTTGCGATAAGGTTATTGCAGTGGCGACGCTTGCAGGAGCGGCAACAAAGCAGTCAGGAGATTATCCGTGCTGGACGGTGAGGAAAAGCTCGCCTCTCAGGGATAAGGCAATTAAGGCATACCGTGAGATGACGGGCAGCAGACCAAAGGCAGAGGCAATCCATGCAGGCCTTGAGTGCGGTATTTTTGCCGATAAGCTTGAGGATTTGGACTGTATTTCACTGGGGCCCGATATGAAGAATATTCACACGGCCGATGAAAGCCTGAGCATAAGCTCGGCCGAAAGGGTCTACGGATATATATTAAAAATACTTGAGGAAAAATAAAATCCGGAAAAGCTTTAAAGCAACTGAATTAATGTGCTCCCCTTGAACTAACGCAGATTCGTTTCAGGAGGAGCATATCAGGTTATATGTAAAGTTTTTTCGCTGTTTCGGTTTTATTTTTTGCAGCAGGAGGAGCTATGTGGTTAGAAGAAAGCGTGTTTTATCAGATTTATCCGATGGGATTCTGTAACGCTTCGTTTGAGAATGACGGAGTGTGCAGAAGGAACATAAAGGAGTTTGCCGATTGGGCGCCGCATCTTGAAAAGCTGGGAGTAAACGCGGTTTATTTTTCGCCTGTTTTTGAGTCTGATACCCATGGGTACAATACAAGAGACTATAAACTGATTGACAGAAGGCTTGGAACAAACGATGATTTTAAGGAACTGACTGCGAGACTGCATGAAAAGGGCATAAAGGTTGTGCTTGACGGTGTGTTCAACCATGTCGGAAGAGGCTTTGGCGCATTTAAGGATGTGCTTGATAACAGGTGGAATTCAAGATATAAGGACTGGTTTAACGTTAATTTTGACGGCAACAGCTGCTATAATGACGGTCTGTGGTATGAGGGCTGGGAAGGCTGTTACGACCTTGTAAAGCTTAATCTGCGCAATGAAGAGGTTATCGGACATATATTTGATGCAGTCAGCTACTGGGTAAGAGAATTTGATATTGACGGTCTCAGGCTTGACGTGGCTTACTGCCTCGACAGGGATTTCCTTCGCAGGCTAAGAAGACTGGCGAACGAAATAAAGCCGGAGTTTGTTCTTATCGGCGAGCTTCTGCACGGCGACTACAACCAGTTTGTAAACGGTGAAATGCTTCACTCCTGTACAAACTATGAGTGCTACAAGGGCTTGTACTCAAGCTTCAATTCGGCAAATATGTTCGAGATAGTTCATTCTCTCAAAAGGCAGTTCGGCCCCGAAAACTGGACACTCTACAAGGGAAAGCATTTGCTTGCCTTTGTTGACAACCATGATGTGACAAGAGTTGCGAGCATACTTACAAATCCTAATCACCTGCCGTTGATTTACGGACTTTTGTTTGCAATGCCCGGGATTCCGTGTCTTTACTACGGAAGCGAGTGGGGAACAAAGGCGCTCAAGTCCCAAGGAGACCCGGCGCTCAGACCTTGCTTTGAAAAGCCGGAGTGGAATGAGCTTACGGACGCTATAAGCCGTTATTCCGCCGCCCACAGGACGGAGAAAACGCTCCAATACGGAGATTTTGGCGCGCCTGTACTGACAAACAGGCAGTGCGTAATAGAAAGGCGCTGCGACGGCGAGAGGATTCTTGCTGCGGTAAACATGGATGAAAACGGTTACGATGCTCATTTTAACACAGGAGCAGAGAGCGGAACCGATTTGCTTACGGGAGCTCAGATAAATCTTGAAAACGGATGTCTGCATATGCCGCCGTACAGCGTTATGTATATAAAGTAGGAGAGCCATGAAATTTATTCACTGTTCGGATTTGCACTTAGGGGCTGAACCGGAGGCTGGAAAGCCTTGGGCGGAGGCCAGAAAAAATGAGCTTTGGAGTACCTTTGGAGGAATATTGGAGGTGTGCGGCAGGGAGAAGATTGACCTTTTGCTGATAACGGGAGACCTTTTCCACAGGCAGCCTCTTTTGTACGAGTTAAAGCAGCTGAATTCAATGTTTGAAACCTTAGACGGAACCAAGGTCGTCTTTATTGCCGGAATTCACGACTATGTAAGCGCCCGCTCAAAATACAGAAACTTCAAATGGTGCGAAAACGTGACAATGCTTTCGGGCAGGGATATGCAGGAAATCTATTTTTATGGGCTTGATACCACTCTTTACGGTCTTTCGTGCACTGAAAGCGAGATAACATTGCCGTTGTACAGGGATGCCGCTCCAAAAAAATCGTCGGGAATACACATTCTTCTGGCGTACGGAGGAGGAGCCAAGGCCGTACCGATAGATTTTGACAGGCTGTGCGAGTCCGGTTTTGACTATATTGCGCTTGGCGGAGCGCAGTCCCTTAAATGTTTTGACAAGCACATGTATTATTCTGGCTCGCCGGAGCCGATTTCGTCTGCGGAAACAGGTCCTCACGGCTATATAAAAGGCGAGTTCGAGAAAAAGGGAGGACGGTATGAGCTTACCACAGAGTTCGTGCCCTTTGCTAAGCGTTCATATATAGATATACATGTGAGGGTGTCTGCCGACGACAGCAATTCCTCGGTATCAAAAATAATTACGGAGGAAATGTTAAAAAACGGCGCGGGAAATCTGTACAGGATATATCTGGAAGGCATAAGGGGAAACGACGTGGTTTTCGACAGTGAAGCCATCGCTATGAAGGGTATGGTTACTGAAATAACGGACTCTACGGTACTGGATTATAATTATGAAGAGTTAAAACGCGTGAATGCCGACAACATAATCGGCGAATTCATAAACGGCATTAACGATTTGGAGGAGGACGATTCCTTGAAGGACAGCGCACTGTATTACGGCATTGACGCTCTCCTTAAAGCAAGTGACAGAAACCGATGAAGATAAAAACGCTGTATCTTAAAAAATTCGGAAAATTTACCGACAGAACCGTAAAGTTTGATGACGGAATGAACATCGTTTACGGCTTTAACGAGTCGGGCAAGTCTACCCTTGCGTATTTTATCATCGCCATGCTTTTTGGCGAGGACAGGGGCTCCGGAGCGGAAAGATTCGCCCCGTGGAAAAGCACTCAAGAGCCTGACACGGAAGGCATGGGGCGTATTTCTGCGGAATTCGGCGGTAGTATGGATTTTGAGCATAACGGCGTCAATTACAGGATAACAAGATATTTTAACTCTCAGGGAAGAAGCTTCCTGCTTGAGAATCTTGATACAAACAGGGAGCTTGTGCCTGCCGAACGGGCTATGGGTGAGCTTTTTCCGGGACTGGACAGAAAAGAATATCTTAATTCGTATTTCTGCGTTGAAAAGAGTAAGAGACCGGGAACAGATGTCGTAGGCGGTCTTAAAAAGCATATGACCAAGGAGGCCGACAGAAAAAGCATGGAGGTGGACACGGATTATGCTCTCCGTGTGCTTAATGATAAAAGGCGGAAAATTTCTGACGCCGTTGTTTCGGAAAGGCTTGCAAAGCTTGAAGATATAATTGAAAATGAAGAAAAGACTGAGAAGAAGCTAAACGAAATTGCCGCGCAGGAAATTGAGAAAAAGGCTGAATCCGAAAAAATGAAAAGGGAGCTTGATGAACGCAGCGCACCGTCCCTTTTTGAAGAAAATGAGCAGGAATATTACAGGCATAAGGAAAGGTATCAGGCTTACAAAAAGGATTTGGAGCAGTCGAGAGCTGTTTCAGAGCAGCTGGAAAAAGCCATACGGACAAGAGAAGAGCTTGAAACCAATTCTGCCAAGCTTGAAAGGTGCAAAGAAGAGCTGAATACGGTAAGAATTTTCAAAAAGAAAAACAAGGAGACTGCAAGCCGTACCAGACAGGAGATAGAAAGCGCCGGCAGGCTCTTGCTTACGGAGAGCAAGAATAACCTTTACATTCAGACGGCTCTTATTGTTTTTGCAGTCATACTTATGATTGCCGGAATAATAATGATACTTGAGGAAATAACCCCGTTTTATTATATTCTGCTTTTGGCAGGAGTGGGGGTGACCCTGTTCCTGTTTATTTCCGTTACGGTAAAATGGAACATAAAGAAAAAGAATGACAAGGAGGAGCTTCAAAAGCTTAGAGAGAGCCTCAGGGATTATACTAATGAATATGAGCTTTTCTTCAGGGCGCACTCAACTGAAGAGGAGCTTGTGGCGAGATATGAAGAATATCTTAAGGAGGACGGCAGAATTCCTGAAATAATTGAAAAAGAGACGGAACTTTCGTCTCAGCTCAACAGCATGAATGAGGAGCTGGCTGTGCGTGAAAAGGAGCTTCTGGATTTTTTCAGGCAGTTTGAGAATGTAGAGGATCTTAAAGATGATGAGCTGGTCCTTCAAGAGAAAACTCTAAGGGAAGCTAAGGAAAACCGTATAAAAAGGGTAGAGGAGCTTAAAACAGGGATAGCAGAGCTTAAAGAATCGATGATAAAAATGCACATACAGGTTGAGGTCGGCGAGGAAAACGAAACAAACCTTTTGAAGCACAAGGAAGAACGGAAGGCTCTGCTTGAAAAACAGAAGGAAAATGAGAAAAAGGCTAAGGCGATAGAGTTAGCTATAAAAATGATTGAAAACCTTTCTACCGAGGAACACGAAAGCTTCGGTAAGGTAATTAACCAGAAGGCAAGCAGCTATGCGGCAGCGTTTACAGGCAATCAGTACACTTCATTTATTACTGACGAGAACCTCAACTGTAAAGTTGACTGCTTCAACAGATATATTCCTGTTGAAGATCTCAGCAACGGCGCAGAGGAGCAGATGAATCTGGCGCTTCGCATGTCGGTGGGGGACGTGCTTCTTTCCGATTATGAGCTGCCTTTGGTTTTTGATGATGCTTTTGCATATTATGACGATGAAAGACTTGCCGAGACCCTTTCTGCGATAAGCAAAAGGAACGGCCAGAAAATCATTTTTACCTGTCAGAGCAGGGAAGAGACTATACTCAATCAGCTTAATGCTGAATACAGGCTGGTAAATCTTTAAGCCGGGTTTTAAGGAGAGGAGATGCAAACAGACAGTTTAGACGGTAAAATCAGAGTTGTTGATATTAAGGCAAGCATATTTGCAGACAATGACGCAGAGGCTGACAGGATAAGGGAAAGGCTGAAGGCTGAAAACACCTGTCTGATAAATGTAATGGCAGGTCCCGGCGCAGGGAAGACCTCTGTGCTGAAAAGAACCGTTGAAGCCATAAAGGATAAACTGAACATAGGCGTAATGGAAGCGGATATTGACTCCGATGTGGACGCAAGAAAAATTGCGGAGAGCGGCGTTTGCTGCGTACAGCTCCACACGGGAGGAATGTGCCACCTTGACGCAGGCATGACGGAGCAGGGACTGAAGGAGTTGGGATTTGAAAAGTTTGACTTGTGCTTCTTGGAAAACGTGGGCAATCTGGTTTGCCCTGCGGAATTTGATACAGGGGCAAACTACAATGTCTGCATACTTTCAGTTCCCGAAGGGCATGACAAGCCGCTTAAATATCCGTTAATGTTTACGGTTTGCGACGTTTTGATAATTAATAAGATCGATGCGGCGGAGTACTTTGATTTTGACATGGAAAGGGTAATGGAATATGCCCTTATGAGAAATCCGAAGCTTAGAATTTTCCCGCTCAGCGCAAAAACGGGAGAAGGCTTTGAAGCATGGATCAATTGGGTAATGGAAAGTGCAGGGAAATGATACAGGATATATTTCCAAAACATATGGTATGCGAATACCACGATTACAGTGAGACGGAAAGCGACGCGGTCGTTTGCATTTATAACGGCAGGGTTCTGATTAAGACGGAAGAAGAGGGTGAAATTGTCTTCCCTTCTTTAAAGGAAGTCCGGGAATGGGGAATAAAAACACTCTATCCGAACCGTTATTTATTTTCGCTGGACGAAAGACATTATGTCTTGTGCGCCCTGTCGGAAGAATGTAATCCGGAAGGCTGCGTCTATAAAACCCTTAAAGAAATCAGGGCTATGCAGCCGAAGCATCTTGTGCTTGCGGCTGCGACTGCATGGCACCTTTACAACTGGTATCTGGATAATGTTTTCTGCGGAAGATGCGGAAAAGAGCTTGTTCACGATACGGAACTTCGGATGCTTAAATGCGACTGCGGCAACCGTGTTTTCCCTAAAATATCACCTGCGGTAATCGTAGGAATAGTTAAGGGAGACAGCATACTTATCACTAAATATGCAGGCAGAGAATATACAAAGAACGCTCTTGTGGCAGGCTTTACTGAAATCGGCGAGACTGCCGAGGAGACGGTTGCCAGAGAGGTTATGGAGGAGGTTGGGCTTAAGGTAAAGAATATTACCTACTATAAAAGCCAGCCTTGGGGATTTTCAGGAACGCTTCTTATGGGTTATTTCTGCGAGGCGTGTGACGACGCTCCGATTAAAATGGACGCGGGCGAGCTCGCGGAGGCAGACTGGGTAAGGCGTGATGACCTTGAAGAGTACACGGAAGGACTCAGCCTCACAGGGGACATGATGAATTATTTCAGGGAAGGAAAGGTTTCGTTTTCTTCCAAAGAGAAAAGCGTCGGCAAAACGGCTGCAAAGGTTGTCTTAAGAACGCTTGGGGTCCTTGCTCTTACAGCGATTATTCTTGCTGCCGGTCTGATGAGCGTGCTGCTCATTGTGAATTACGGTCCAAGCGAAA